>CAZARP010000035.1:0-1788 GCA_964487575.1 uncultured Christensenella sp. | reverse complement strand
TCCATTTCTCTATAGTTAGGCACTGAATACATATCCGTTATAAACTCGGCTTGCGCCGTAAGTTTCCCGTTGGACGTCAACGTCGGAGGTTCGTCTTCATCGGTCGGTTCGGAAAATTCCACAAAGACCGCATCGGTAACGTCTGATATCGCGCTTTTAACTTTTTCCGTCATATCTTGCGGAACGTAGCCTTCCAACGCAAACGTGGACGCGGTATAATTAAAACCTTCGCAATCTTTGGCTTTTTCCAAAAGGAACCTGTAAAAATCCGCAAAAACTTTTAAGCCTTTAATTTCAGGCGCGTAATTGCACACCTTTTCGGCGATAGCGTCTTCCTTCTTCTCTGCAGACGCAAGTAATTTTTGCAAATCCTCGATTTTATCGGCCGCCGTTTGATTAAAGGTAAACGGACATTGCACGAAACCGGCTTCGTTTAATTTATCTTTGACGGTTTGCGCGTCGGCGTTAAGGCAAACAACCGACACGACGGAAGCCGCGGTCTCTGTATATACCGACCACACGCACGTTTCCGATAACGAAAAAAACTCATTAAGAGAATTCAACTGTTCTTGCTTAACGGTACCGAAAAAAACCTTGGTATACGACGTATCCCTAAAAGCCGAAAAAGGTTCGTCGACGGCAATGTACGGGGTTAAAGCCGTTATCGAATTATAATGCTTCAACTTTTCCGCCTTTATCTCAGACAGCGCTTCGTCGGCACTTTTTAAATCGGCTATCAAATTAAGATATTTTTCTTTTTGTTTTTTTATCGAAAAAAAGTCGTCGTAAGAAACCACAAATCCGCGCTGTAAATCAGCTGCGTTTTCGGGATAATATTTTTTATTTTTAGCCTTTTCTAATTGTTCCGTGAAAAAATTTAGCGCGTTTTCGGCACTTTCCGACACTGCGGACAATTCTTCCGCATTGTCCGCAGGCACGAAAAAAGCGTCGTCGTCCGATAAAGACGAAAAAACCTCAACGCACCCCGTTTTATGAAGAGCGTTCAAAATATCTTCCCTATGGTAGGTCATACCGATAAGTTTTATTTTAGACATTTTGACAATAGCCATATTATTTACAAATTTCCTCTACGATGCAATTAACTGCGTCCATAAGGCGCAAACGCGCGTCTTCGATAACTTTGTCTGCTTGCGCGGTTCCGTCGTCGACAAACGTAGAATACGCCTTTTCTGCCCGAGCGGAAGCATTTGCAAGCGCCTTTTCTTTTTCTTTTTTAAAATCGTCTATCGCACGGAACTTAATTTCGTCTGCCCTTTCATTTGCTACCTTTTTTATCCGTTTAGATTTAGAAACGGCGTCGTCGATTATTTCGTCGGCACGTTTTTCCGCTTCTAAAATTGAAGAAATTATCTCTTGCATTGCAATCCCCCGAACATATTGTACGCATATAAACGTATATTTAATATAGGTTGATTTAATTATATTATAGGTTCGAGGTTTAGTCAAGCACTAATTTAAAATACGCGGTGCGTTTTTTTACGTTTTAATTAACAAAAAACGTATTTTTGACAAAAAAACATCGAGAAAAAAATTTTTAATAAAAAAATAAAAAAAGTGCTCGAAAACACTTGCATTTTTTTCTTCAATCTGATATTATGTATCAGCAATGGACGTGCGGGAGCATAGCTCAGCTGGGAGAGCACCTGCCTTACAAGCAGGGGGTCATAGGTTCGAGCCCTATTGTTCCCACCATTTTACAACCATTGCATATCATATGCGGGAATGGCTCAGTGGTAGAGCGTTGCCTTGCCAAGGCAAATGTCGCGA
>CAZARP010000034.1:10719-12176 GCA_964487575.1 uncultured Christensenella sp. | reverse complement strand
TAATTGCGTTGAACTAGTGGCGAGAAGCAAGCGCGACAAATTGTAAACAAACGACTAAAGTTTGCTTGTTGCACATTCTTTTGCAGATTAAGGGGAAATTTTGTATTAAGTATGGCTTACGTCTATAAGTGAAAGAGCGAACAATAGAAAGGGAATGTTATATTTTGGCGTTTGACGCGTGTACGGTAGTTTCAAGAAAGTCAACGTAGCATTAGTGAATTAATTTAATTATAAAACAATAAGAGGTCGAAATGAAAAAATTAACAAAGAAAGAAATACGCGCAATGGTATCGGAAGAGTTAAAGTGTTGGTTATTTGATGAAATACATGACTTAATAACTATAACTAAGTCTGAAATTAGGTTCGGGCTTTTGTCGCCTGATTTTATGACAAAAATAAAAAAATGTACCGACGTGGCTTTTTCGTTTGACGACGACGTGGTCGGGAGCCTTCCGTCGGGAGCCGCATGGCTACTTTTTGAATTAGTCGAATTTAAGAAATATCTTTTGAACGTGGAAGAAGGTTCTTTTGAAAATTCTTTTATCGTTCAACAACTGGAAATACACATATCAAAGATGAAATCCGGAGATTATCGCGAGTGTGATTTTATAATTGCGGAAGAAGATGTGAATTTTGCAAAAGAGGAGCTTTATCGGCAGAAAAGCAAAAAGGAACAAGAGGAAAAAGAGCTTGCAGAAAGAAAAGCGCAAGTCGTTGCGGCAAGAATAGACAGTGTGAAAAAATGGCGAGCGGAGAATTTATGTGAGGAATTTGACCCCGACATTTTAGATGAATTGGAACTTAAGATATTGCGACAGGCGTTGGATACGGAACTTAAATGTGTTTCTGTAAGTTGGCTTCAACGCAACTTTGCAATGGGGTACGTTAAAGCCGCCTCGATTATAGAGCATTTAGAAGAGTGCGGTGTTATATCTACGTTTGAAGAAGCGGAAAAACTTGGGCTTGGCAGGAGCGGAAGAATTATAAAAATATCACTTTAATAATTAGGGCTGAGACAGATTTTAAAAATTAATACAGATGAACGAAGTAGAAATTGTAAAACAAAATTATGATGAAAATCCACAAAAAGAGTGGGATAGACTTGATGGGTTTAGGTATGAGTTCGAGACAACCAAAGCAATGTTTAATAAGTATCTTAAACCCTGTAAAGTTTTAGATATAGGCGGTGGTGCCGGTAGATACAGTATGTATTTGGCTTCGCTGGGCTATGACGTTACGTTGGTTGATTTAAGCCAAGGCAACGTTGATTTTGCAAAAGCAAAGGCAAAAGAACTCGGCGTTAATATAAATGTGTTTCAAGCAGATGCACGAGATTTATCACACCTAAATTTAGGCGAATTTGATACCGTTCTTTTGATGGGACCGTTATATCATTTATCCTCTGTAGAAGATCGAGAAAAGTGTGTATCGGAAGCGAAGAAGCATCTTAAACAGGG
>CAZARP010000034.1:0-10619 GCA_964487575.1 uncultured Christensenella sp. | reverse complement strand
CTGTAGAAGATCGAGAAAAGTGTGTATCGGAAGCGAAGAAGCATCTTAAACAGGGTGGGATTTTGTGTGCGACTTTTATGGCGCTAAACAGTATATTAAACTATTGTTTAGATGAAGACGTAGAAGAGTTGTTAATAGATAAATCTTCCGGGTTGTTCGATTGTATGGTAGAGGGCAAAACTTGGACGGGCGATGCGTTTACCCGTGTTACACTGGTTGACGTTGACTCAATAGAACCGTTTTTTGAGAAACTTGGTTTTAATAAAATTACGTTATTCGGACAAGAGGGCGTTACAGCCGGTTGTGTAAAAACGATAGAGGCTAGTCCTAAAGAAGTCAGAGAACTTTATTTGGATTTATCGTTGAAACTTTGTGAGAATTACAAGTATTTTCCGTATAGCAGCCATTTTATGTTTATAGGAAAGTTAAATAAATAGTTTGGATAAGAAAGAAAATTAGGTGTAGTGGAGGTATTATGTTAGTAGTAGGTAAAAGAATAGTAAATGAAAAAGAATTAAAGTGCGTTGTTGATTGCACGGCGTGTTTCATAGAAGAACGAAGCGATGGTTATTGTGTAAGATTAAACACCGCGCATCCGAGTATATTTTATTCTATAATCGGCGCAAAAAAACGAAGTAACGGGGTGTATTATCTGCTTAGCTTAAGCGAGGCGGAAAGAATAGTTGACGGCGTTGTAAAGGGGACGGTTTTTCTGGACGATTACGGAAATTATAAAATTTGCGATGAGAAAATTATGCAAACCGTATATGTTAGAAACGATATTTGCGATTATGACGGTGAGGATATACCTATTTACACAAAAAATATAGATGATTAATTTGTGAGGCGGCGGCTTATTCGGTTACGAACTATTGATTTAAAAAAGGAGGCTTTTCGGGCAAAATATGAAATTATGCGATTTACATACTCATTCTGTTTTTTCAGACGGTACTTGTTCGCCTAAGGAATTGTTAATTCTTGCGAAGGAAGCCGGATTGTCGGCGGTGGCGTTAACCGATCACAATACCATTGCGGGTATTAAATGTTTTCTGGAGGAAAGTAAAAACTTTGACGTAGAAGCGATATCTGGGGTCGAAATTTCTTCCGACTATGAAGGAACGGAATTGCATATTCTTGCTTTATGTATCGATGAAAAGAATTTTAAAGCAGTGAACGACTTTCTTGAAATACCTGTTAAAAGAAAAGAAGAAAGCAATAAATTACTTGCGGACAGATTGACGGAAAACGGTTATACGGTTGATTACGACAAACTAAAATCAGACAACCCGGGTTCCTTAAATAGAGTGCACTTTGCTCTTGAATTAATTAAAAACGGCTACGTTAATTCCACAAAGGAGGCTTTCGATACCGTTTTATCTGAAAAGTACGGGTTTTATGAACAACCGAAAAGGTATACCGTGCAAGAAGTAATCGAATTTATTAATTCCGTCAATGCGGTATCTGTATTGGCGCATCCTTTATTAAATTTATCGAAGCAAGGACTTATCGATTTTTTGCCCAAAGCAAAAGAGTGCGGTTTAATGGCAATGGAAACGAGATACTCTAAATATAGTCGGGAAGAGCAAAAATTTTCAACTCGACTGGCAAAAGAATTTGCCCTTTTAGAAAGCGGCGGTAGTGATTTCCATGGGGATAACAAACCCGATATTCGAATAGGCGTGGGAACGGGAGAGTTGCAAGTTCCGTATGAATTCGTTAAAAAGATAAAAAATTGCATATAAATCTATAATATATAGAAAGGAGACATTATGAGAGAAGCGATAATAAGAGGGGTAGGATTTAACTTCAGTTGTCATTTAGGCGTCGGGGTGGGCATTGTTTATGCCGTTCAACATACAAAAGATAGCGTTGAGGTACCTACGGATGTGAAGGACGAAGACAATGGTAGTTGTTTGGTGTCTAAGACTTATTTTACAGGTCGAGATTTGCTTGATTTTATAAAGAAATGTGAAGAAAATAAAGATTTGCACAAAGGTGATTATGACAGAATAGCGCCACATATAGAATTAGATAAATTTTATAAAATCGTTGCGTTTGATGATTAAAAAAACAAGCTTGTTTATATAAAAACAAGGAGCTAAAGGTATGGATTATTTTATAGCGGATTTACATTTTGGACACAACAATATAATTAAGCTTTGCGATAGGCCGTTTTCATCTATAGAAGAAATGGATGAAGCTTTTATCTCGGCTTGGAACGCAAAAGTTAAAAAGAAGGCTGACACTGTTTACATTGTCGGCGATTTAGTATGGGAAAAAGCAGAACCGTTAAAATATATTCAAAGATTGAATGGCCGTAAAGTTCTCATAACTGGCAATCATGATAAGAAGTGGCTTGCAAAAAATGATTATACAGAATATTTTGACCAAATTACCCCGTATCTTGAGATTAAGAGTGGCAATATAGATATTACGCTTTGTCACTATCCGATGCTTGAATGGAAAAATAGTCGCAGGCTTGGTTCTAAAAAGTTAGGCTATCTTATTCATGGGCATATACATAATAGATATTGTGATGATTACAAAACGCTATTTATGATGCCACATGCATTAAATGCCGGGGTAGATATCAATGGTTTTACGCCTGTATCGTTTGAAGAACTAATCAAAAATAATGAAACGCATAAATTATCAAAACTTCCTTCTTTAGTTGATAAAGCGGAGTTTTTGGCTTCTAAATACCATTTGTATCAATTGGATAAAGCGGGTAGATCGTATATAGAACACCCGAGAGCTGTAGCGGCGTCTTTAATTGATGAGGAATGCAAGATCACAGCTTTCCTTCACGATATTGTTGAAGATACAGATATTGATATTGAATTGCTTAAAACAACATTCTCCGAAAGGATTGTCAATGCAATTTTATCTATGACGCATAAGGAGGATGAAAATTATTTCAGTTACGTGGAAAGATTATGCAAAAATCCTATTGCAAGACAAGTTAAGCGTTCGGATTTAACGCACAATATGAACTTGGGAAGACTTAAGAACGTTACCGAGAAAGATTTGGAAAGAGTAGAAAAATACAAAAAAGCTATGACAATATTGTCGCAAGGTGAGTAAACGGAAAAGGAATATAATGAAAACTAACGATAAAAACGAATTACTTAAAAATATTGACAAATTAAAAACAACGTTGAATGGCGTAATAAGAATTAGGAATAATTTGGGTGTTAATACCGTTAATAATGTATGACAAAAAAGCATTTTGAAGTAAAAACGTATTTTAAGATAGTCGGGGATTTCGAACCGGAAAAGGTGAGCGCGCTGTTAAATATTATTCCCGTTAAACAGTGGGAAAAAGGCGATGTCAGGCATAAATTAAAAGATAAGGTCAGCGTATACGATTTTTCTATGTGGGAAACCGGTTTGGTCGAAACGGTAAACGAATATCGCGTAGAAAAACAAATGTCGGAAACGATTGCCGAGTTAAAGCCCAAAATCGACGTTCTTAAAAAAATAAAAGAGAATTACGACGTAAGTTTTACCTTGGAAGTCGTGCCGAAGTTTTATTCTTTGCAAGATAAGCCGTGTTTGTCGCCGAGCAGAGAGGTTATGGAATTTTGTTATTTGACCCAAACCGAAATAGATTACGACTACTATTTTTACTTCGACGACTTAGACGAGAACAAAGAGTAAAAGGGCTTTGCACGGACAATAAAATTAAGACCGAGATTGGTTGAAAATCTCGGTCTTTTTTGTGTTCGGATTCGGTTTTACGTGATTTTCTGGGAAAATACGATAAAAAAATTAAATAAGTATTGACAACGTGTGATAAAAATTATATAATAATCTGGCGTTACGGGCTTTGGCGGCAGGATTGCCAAACGCCTTAATATAATTGATTTTTATAGGTGTCAACTTATGGGGAAGAAGTCTTTTATCGACGTTTTAAGTGTTTTGAATGAATTAGAGGGAGAAGTAAAAGAAAAGAAGTTTACCGCAGAGGAAGTGCTGACAGCCATGGCGGGCATGTTGACGGAATATTTGTACGAATTGAAAGAAATTTGCGCCGACCCTCGAATGCGATTTCAGCGCGGCGCAATGACGGCTTTCGTCGAATGTTTGGAGTATATACAAAGGTGGGAAAAGTCGGAAGAGGTCGGATTGGATTTCGACGTCGAAGAAAAATTTCCGATATACAATTTTTGATTGGCGTTAGCGTAAGGCTGACGTTGTAAGGAGGAGAAACAATGAAAAAAGAATTTATCGACAAAGACGTGTATTTTATCGGCGACTCTATCACGGCGCACGGGTTTTATATAAACGATTGCAATGCGTATATGAAGACGGAGTCCGAAAACTGCAGGTTGTTTAACAGGGGCTACGGCGGCGCGAGAAGCAGCGTTGCGTTGGGTTATATCGAGGACGAAATTAAAGATATTTGCGCAGGGGACGTCGCTTTTTTGTCCTTCGGCGTTAACGATATGGGCGTATGGCTGTACGACGGGCTGAAAGAAGAAACGCCGGAGCTTTTAGAAAAGCGCGAAGCGCGTTTGAACGTTTGCATAGACGGGTATCGCAAATTGATAGAGATACTGCGAGCCGAAGGCATATCTCCGGTAATTTTCATTACGATAGCCGCCAATCAGTATTTGGCGGAGAGAGAGAACATACAGACGGTTGCCGACAATAAAGAAAAAGAGGATTATATAGGCCCGTCGTTTTATACCCGCAAAACTTACGCGAGGATAAACGACGGGATTGCGAGACTTTGTTCTAAGTTGTCCGACCTATCCGAGCAAGAAGGCGTGCCGTTTTTATCGTGCTTCGAATACTTCAAAGAGGTTTCGGCGACCGAAGGCGATAAGATTTACGGTCCGGACGGCATCCATTTGACGGAATACGGGCATTCGCTTTTGGCTAAGCGCGTGCTGGAATTTATGGGGTGCGAAGACGTTCCCGAAACTTTCGACGGGCTTGCGCGTTGCGACGAGGTTATCGCATTGACGAACGCCGAAAGGGAACCGGGTTGGTTGCCGTGCATTTTGTGCGAGGGCGATTTGGCCCGCGCGAACGAGTTGGCGGCGCAAATATTAAGCGATAAAAATTCTTCCGAGCGTTATTTGCGTTCGGCAAAAGGGTATTTGGAGAAATATAAAAACAGACATTCGGCGCGCAAGGCGATAAAAAAGGCGGTTTACGAGTGGTTCGGGAAAGAATTGCCGGCGAGCGTAAATGAATAATTGCGACGATTATTCGGCACAAAGTGTATAAAACATATAAAAATGAAAATATTTGCTTAAAAATTAAAAAAACATTGTAAAATCCGTTGACAAAAAAACCTTATTTGTTATAGGATATACATATCGAATTGATGTTCGAAATAAAGTAAAGGTAAAAAAAGAATGTCTTCAGTTGCGTTTTTTAGCATTATAGTCGTTCTAGTCGTGGTCCTTATCGTCAGCAAGAGACCGCGTTTTTGCCGTACTAAATAATGATTTGAATTATTTAAGGTATTAACGGGGTCTGTAAAGAAATGGACCTCGTTTTTTTATTCTCGTAACCTAAGCGGTTTTACGTAGCCGCGGTTTAAAAATAAGAGTTTATATAAAGGAGAGTTAACAAAATGAAAAAGAGAAGTTTATTCAAAATGGGCACGGTCGCATTGGCGCTGACCGTAGGGATTTCTTGCTTTGCCGGTTGCGGAGAAAGCGGTCTTTCCGTTCCGGATTTTTCGCAATCGGCCAATATAAAAATCGGCTGTTCGGGTCCGTTAACGGGAGGCGCCGCGATATACGGTACCGCGGTATATAACGCCGCGAAGCTTGCCGTTTCCGAGATAAACGAAGCCGGCGGCGTCGACGGCATTCAGTTGTCGTTGGAGATGATGGACGACGCGCACGACGCCAGTAAAGTGCCGGTTAACTACGCGTCGCTTAAAGAGCGCGGAATGCAACTTTCTTTGGGTTGCGTTACCAGTCAGCCTTGCATTGCGTTTAAAGACGAAGCGAAAGCGGACAATATGTTTATAATGACGCCTGCCGCGACAAGCGACGAGGTGCCGGCGGACGCGGCAAATATCTATCAGATGTGTTTTTCCGACTCCGGGCAGGGCGGCGGTGCGGCTTTGTATCTTGCGGAGAATTACGCAAACGCTAAACTCGGCGTGTTTTATAAGTCCGACGACGTGTATTCCAGAGGAATTTACGAGCAGTTTAACGCAAAGTATACCGGTGCGAACAAATCTTCTATAATAGTTACCAGTTTCAACGACGGCAATAAGACGGATTTCAGTTCGTCGATAACCCAGCTTAAAGATTGTGATATTATTTTTATGCCGATATATTACGAAGAGGCTACGCTGTTTATCACTCAGGCGCAGGGCAAGATAAACGACAAAGCGATATTCTTCGGTTGCGACGGGTTTGACGGCATTGACGGACAACAAGGCTTCGACGTGAAGAACATTCCGCAAGAAATATCTTTCCTTTCGCATTTCGACTCTAACTCGTCTACGGGCAAGTCGGGCGAATTCGTTAAAAAATATTCGGAAGTCTACGGTTCGGAAACCTTAAATCAATTCGGCGCGTCGGCTTACGACTGTATATACGCAATAAAAGCGGCGATAGAAGAAGCCAACAGAAACGGAGCGGCTATCAACGGTTCGACTTCGCCTTCCGCCGTATGCGAGGCGCTTAAAAAGGTGTTAAATTCCGAAAGCTTTAAGTTTGACGGCGTTACCGGCGACGGCATTTACTGGAACGCGGACGGTACGGTCAATAAGACGCCCGTCAAGTACGTAGTTAACAAATAATAACGTAAAATAAAAAACGCGAATTGCGTTTTCCCCGGGCAGAGGGTTTTATACAAAGGGACGGGAGTTGGAACGATGGTAATTTCTACGATTATAGACGGGCTAAGCTTAGGCGGCATATACGCGCTTATAGCGCTGGGATACACTATGGTGTACGGCATAGCCAAACTTTTGAATTTCGCGCACGGCGACATAATAATGGTGGGCGGTTATACCGTTTGCGTCGTTTTCGGCACGAGCGGTCAGCCGTTGGTGGCAGGCGCCGCCGCTGTACTTATGTGTATGGCGTTCGGCGTTGCGATAGAACGCGTGGCGTATAAGCCGTTACGCGGCGCATCGCCTTTGGCGGTGTTGATAACCGCAATAGGTATCAGTTTCCTTTTGCAAAGCGTGGCGCAGTTGACGTTCGGTTCGGCGAACAAAATGGTCATTTTCCCGAAAATGGGAAGCGTAAATATAGGCGACGTAAAAATAGACGGATCCACGCTGTTGACTCTCGGCGTTGCGGCGGCGATAATGGTCGCTTTGACCGTATTCGTCAATAAAACGAAAACGGGTAGGGCGATGGTCGCGGTGTCCGAAGACAAAAGCGCGGCGACGTTAATGGGTATCAGCGCAAACCGAATAATAATGGTAACTTTTGCAATCGGTTCGGCACTTGCCGCCGTGGCAAGTGTTTTCCTTATAATGAAAGCGCCGTCCGTCAGCGTTACAATGGGCTCGATGCCGGGGATAAAGGCGTTTACCGCGGCGGTTATAGGCGGAATAGGGTCTATACCGGGGGCTATGCTGGGCGGAATTGTTTTAGGGCTGATAGAAACCGTTTGCGGCGTAGTGCCTGCCGTAACCCCTTATACCGTAGCGATAGAGTTTACTTTGCTGATAGTTATCTTACTGGTTAAACCGACCGGAATTCTCGGTAAAAAGAGGAGGGAAAAGGTATAATTATGAGCAACGTAAACGCAAAGGGAAAGTTTTCCTCGGAAGTCAAAAGTTATTTTTCGTCGATAAAGAGAAGTTTTAAATTCAAAAATTACGTTTCTTACGTGATTATAGTCGTGGTCGCGATTGTTTTCGGGACGCTGTCGCTCGGCGGCAATATCAAGGCGACGACGCAGATTATGTTGGAACAAATGTCGTACAACATAATATTGGCGGTGTCGTTGTCGTTGGTAGTCGGCTTTTTGGGCGAATTGTCTTTGGGGCACGCCGGTTTTATGTGCTTGGGTGCGTACATAGGCGGATATTTTCAAAATTTTATATTCGCGGGTTTGACCGAACAATCTCCGTTGGCGGCGCTTGCCTTGGCAATGGTTATAGGCGGTATCGTCGCGGCGGTATTCGGTTTTATAATAGGTTTGCCGGCACTCAGACTTAAAGGCGATTATTTGGCAATCGTTACTCTCGCTTTCGGCGAAATAGTAAGATGTGTTTTCCAAAACGTTAAACTTTTCGGCGCGACGAGCGGAATGAAGACGTATAGGTTCGATAAAAGTTCGTTGTTTATAATCGGGCTTGCGGTGGCGCTGATTGCGTTGATAGTTATAAACAACTTTATAAAAAGCAAGCACGGGCGAGCGGTTATGGCGATAAGGGATAACGAAATAGCCGCGCGCGCGATGGGTATCGACGTAACTTTTTATAAACTGGCGGTGTTCGTTATCTCGGCGTTTTTCGCAGGGGTCGCGGGCGTTGTGTTCGCGAATTCCGTGTCGATGATAAACGCGACGACGAACGGGATTTTCGATTACAATCACTCGATAAACATTCTGGTTATGGTCGTGCTCGGCGGAATGGGTTCGGTTAACGGGTCGATAATGGCCGCCGCCGTGATAACCTTTCTCAATATAAAATTGCAGACGTCTTTGCCCGGCGATTTGGCGGCGCTCAAAAACCTTATTTACGCGCTTATACTTACTTTGCTTGTAATTTACAACAACGCCCCGGCACTGAAAAATTTCAGAAGCAAGTATAATCTTAAAAACTTCTGGTTTAAAATCAAGACGGCCGTTTTGAAGGTTTTTGCCAAAAAGGTTAAAAACGACGCGAGCGACGAAGTGGAGTTCGGCGCCGACTGGTCTAAAGTGCCGACGAAGATAGAGATGGACGCGGTGCTGTCTACCGACCTTATGCCCGACAACTCTTATATGCCGGATAAAGCCGACGCGCCGCACGGCAAAAACGGAGGAAAATAAATATGTGCGAATACGTTTTAAAAACCGAAAATTTGGGTATATCCTTCGGCGGACTGAAGGCGGCGGACAATATCAACGTAACCATAAAAAAGAACGAATTATACGGACTTATCGGTCCGAACGGCGCCGGCAAAACCACGCTTTTTAATCTTTTGACTGGCGTATATAAGCCGACCAACGGAAAGTTTTATCTCAACGGCGAGGATTTGACGGGGTGTTCGCAAGCGGAAATCAATAAAAAAGGTATTGCGAGGACTTTCCAAAACATCAGGCTGTTTAATAATTTAAGCGTTATAAAAAACGTTATGGTGGGGCTTTCCAACCTACCGAGATATAAGCTTAACGTGTTTCAATCGATATTCAGAACGCCGCGACACTATAAAGTAGAGGCGGCGATGAGGGAGCGCGCGAAAGAGATATTGGAAGTTTTCGGACTGCTCGAGGAGCGTAATCAGTTAGCGTACAATTTGCCGTACGGCAAACAGAGAAAACTCGAAATAGCGCGTGCACTCGCCACCGATCCCGTTTTGCTTCTTTTAGACGAACCTGCGGCGGGAATGAACCCCCAAGAAACCGAAGAACTGATGGAGACGATAAAGTTCGTCAGGGATAAATTCGATATGACCGTGCTTTTAATCGAACACGATATGAAGTTGGTCGGGGGAATATGCGACAGGATAACCGTGCTTAATTTCGGACAAGAACTCGCGTCGGGCGCCACCAAAGAGGTGCTCAATAATCCCGAAGTAATAAAAGCATATTTAGGAGACGAATAAAATGGCGCTTTTGGAAATCAAAGATTTAAACGTAAATTACGGATTGATACGCGCCATAAAAGGCGTCAGTTTGCATATAGACAAGGGCGAAATCGTGGCTCTTATCGGCGCTAACGGCGCCGGCAAAACGACTATAATGCACGCCGTCAGCGGATTGATACCGTCGGCGAGCGGAGAGGTCTTTTTCGAGCAAGAAAAAGAGGTAAAAGACAAAACGACGGGGGAGGTTACCGTATCGTCGGTAAGGCACGACCTTCTTAAAACTCCGGCGCATAAGATAACCGGATTGGGACTTACGCAGGTTCCCGAGGGCAGACGCGTCTTTCAAGAGATGTCGGTAAAAGACAACCTTATTTTAGGCGCTTATTCCAGAAAAGACGGAAAGGAAATAAAGGAAACGATGGAAAAAGTCTTTACCGTTTTTCCGCGGCTTAAAGAGAGGGAAAACCAAGTCTGCGGTACGCTGTCCGGCGGAGAACAACAAATGCTCGCGGTCGGTAGGGCGCTTATGTCTAAGCCGAAGATGCTTTTGTTGGACGAGCCTTCCATGGGGTTATCGCCGTTGTTCGTTAATATAATATTCGATACGATAAAAGAAATCAACAAAAGCGGAACGACGGTTTTCGTCGTCGAACAAAATGCCAAAAAAGCGTTGTCGATAGCGGACAGAGCGTACGTTATAGAAACGGGGCTTATAGTGAGAGAAGGCACGGGCGCCGAACTTCTAAACGATGCAGGCATAAAAGCCGCGTATTTAGGCGAATAAACTTAAAATAAGAGCCGAACGAAAACATTCGGCTCTTATTTTAAATCCGTTTGTTTTTAGTATTTTTCGATTATGGCGTTCATTTGCGGTAAAACCTTTTCCAT
>CAZARP010000033.1:11202-12357 GCA_964487575.1 uncultured Christensenella sp. | reverse complement strand
TTCGATTTCGACGGCGACGGAGTGGTATGCGCCATGCACAACACGGATAAGTCGATAGAAAGTTTCGCTCGGTCGTGTTTCAATTACGCACTGGATAAAAAATTGCCGCTGTATTTTGCGACGAAGGATACTATCAGCAAGGTGTACGACGGTAGATTTAAGGCGATTTTTGCCGATATTTACCGCAACGAGTACGAGGAAAAGTTTTCGTCCGTCGGTATCGATTACACGTATACGCTAATCGACGACATGGTGGCGCGCGCGGTGCGGTCGGACGGCGGTTTCGTTTGGGCGTGCAAAAATTACGACGGCGACGTGATGAGCGATATGCTTGCGACGGCGTTCGGCAGTCTTGCGATGATGACGAGCGTGCTTGTGTCGCCGAACGGCGCGTACGAGTACGAGGCGGCGCACGGAACGGTAACCAGACATTATTACAAGTATCTTAAGGGAGAAGAAACGTCCACAAACCCCGTAGCGACTGTTTTCGCGTGGTCGGGCGCGTTGAAAAAACGCGGAGAATTGGACGGATTGCCGCAGTTGTCGGCGTTCGCGGAGAATTTGGAAGCCGCCGTCGTGGCGACGATAGAGGGCGGCGAAATGACGGGCGATCTCGTCGGACTGTTCGATAAGCCGGGAGTAACGGCAAAAAAACTCAATACCGAAGAATTTTTACGTGCCGTCGCGTGCAAATTGCGCGAAAAGTTGGCAAACGATTGAAAATAAAAAGGGCGCTGTGATAAGCGCCCTTTTTGTGTCGTAAAATCAGTCTTGTATGTCTTTGACTTCGTCGAGTACGGCTTTAATGTGGCTTAACGCCGTATCTAAAATATTTTCGGTATGCGTCGCCATATAGCTTGTACGTATAATGCTTTTGCCGACGGGGACGGCGGGGGATACCGTCGGGTTGACGTATACGCCGCGCTCGAAAAGTTTTTGGCAAGCGGTAAAGGTGCGAATGTTGCCGTACGTAAATATGGGGATTATCGGCGTCGAAACGTCGTTGTCTATTATATCGATGTTTTCGCGTTTTAAGTTATTGCGCATATATGCGCTTATTCTGCGTAAGTCGGCTACGCGTTGAGGTTCTCTTTTTAAAATTTCCAACGCCTTTCTCGCGCAGGCGACGGCGGCAGGCGTTATGCTTGCCGAGAA
>CAZARP010000033.1:0-11102 GCA_964487575.1 uncultured Christensenella sp. | reverse complement strand
TTTCCAACGCCTTTCTCGCGCAGGCGACGGCGGCAGGCGTTATGCTTGCCGAGAAAATAAACGGGCGCGAGGTGTGTCTTACGTATTCGCACACTTCTTTTTTCGCCGCCATATATCCGCCGATGCTGGCTAACGATTTAGAGAAGGTCCCCATATATATATCCACGTCTTTTTCCAAGCCGAAGTGTTCGGCGGTACCTTTGCCGTGTTCGCCCAGTACGCCCAACGCGTGGGAGTCGTCAACCATTACGCGCGCGCCGTATTTTTTAGCAATAGCGACTATTTCCGGGATTTTGCAGACGTCGCCGCCCATAGAGAACACGCCGTCGGTTACTATAAGTATGCCGGCGGTATCGGGCACGGTTTGTATTTGACGTTCCAAGTCCGCCATATCCGAATGGTTATAACGTAACATTTTTGCGTAAGACAGTCTGCAACCGTCGTAAATGCTGGCGTGATTTTCTTTATCGCATAAAATATAATCGGTGCGTCCGGCAATAGCGGAAATAATGCCGAGATTAGTTTGGAAGCCGGTGGAAAAAGTTACCGCGTCTTCCTGTCCTAAAAAGTCCGCGAGTTCTCTCTCTAAAGACAAGTGCGCGTCGAGCGTGCCGTTAAGAAAGCGGCTGCCCGAACAACCGGAACCGTATTTTTCTACGGCTTTGACGCCTGCCTCGATGACTTCCGGATGAGAGGTTAAACCCAAATAGTTGTTGGAGCCTATCATTATGATATCTTTACCTTCCATTTTAACAAGCGGTGCTTGTTTCGTTTGCAAGGTATGAAAGTAAGGATAAACGTTAAGTTCTTTTGCTTTTTTTACTGCGTCTAATTTGCTGCATTTATTAAATAAGTCCATAAAACCTCCTTGTAGTTAACGGTGAAACCATTATATAATTTAAACGGGCGCCGTGTCAAGCGATTGCGCCTTTGTCGCGGATAGTGCCGAGAGACCGATTTTGCAGTTGATTTTTCGGTAAAAACGGTATACAATATAGCAAAGAGGTAGGTAAACTATGAAGTACGTATTGGTAACCGGCGCGTTCGGCGGAATGGGCAGCGCGGCGGTAGAGGAACTTACAAAGCGCGGCTTTTGCGTGTTCGCGTTGGATAAAACCGTCAAAGAAGATTGCAAAGATGGCGTAATACCCGTACAAGTCGACGTGACCGACGAGGCGAGTATCGCCGCTGCGGCGGAGAGGATTAAAACGGTAACCGACGTGGTTTTTGCCGTCGTGCATTTTGCCGGTGTTTATACGCTAAACTCTTTAATAGAGTGTTCTTCGGAAGAATTCGAGCGAGTAATTAAGATAAATTTTATCGGGGCGACTTCGGTCAATAGGGTTTTCGCACCGTTTTTAAGACGCGGCGGAAGAATACTTATGATTACCAGCGAACTGGCTCCGCTTAACCCTTTGCCGTTTACCGGCATATACGCGATAAGTAAGGCGGCGCTCGATAAATACGCGTATTCGTTAAAAATGGAATTGCAACTTTTAGGCATAAGCGTTTCGGTGCTTCGCGCAGGCGCCGTAGATACGGGAATGTTAGACGTTTCCACGGCGTGCTTGGATAGCTTTTGCGCGAAGACAAAATTATACGACGTTCAGTCGGCGCGATTTAGGAAAATAGTGGAAAGCGTAGAGGCAAAAAAAATATCGCCGCAAACGTTGGCGAAAAAGGTCGTGAAAATTTTAACGAGCAAACGCCCGAAGTTTGCGTATTCGATAAATCGCAATTTTTTATTGCTGTTGCTGAACGCCTTGCCGAAGGGATTGCAATTTAAGATAATCAAAAAGATATTAAACGGGAAAAAAGAAAAAATTTAAAAGTACAAGCGCCGCAACTTCGATTGCGGCGCTTGTGAAATAATTTGAAAGTTTTTACTTTTTAGCGAGAACCATCGTCGCTCCGTCGCTGCTGACGGTTATCTTGCCGTTCTCTATGGTAACGTCGTTAGACTCGCCCTTTGCGGAGGTAATGGTGATGGTGTTCCCTTTTTGGGTCCACGTAGCGGTGCCTTCCGCTACGCCCATAGCGCTCATTACTACGGTGCCGTCGTCTTTAAACTCTAAAACGCAAAGGTCTTCGCTGATAGAAAAGATGCCCGTGGCGTCGGACTCGCCGACTTTTATGGTTATTCCGTTAGTCGTCATAGACTCGAGCTTCCAGGTGCCGACGGGGCTGTTGCCGCAAGCGGCGAGGCCCATACATACGGTGCAGATTAAAAGTGCCAAAACAATACCGAGTTTTTTCATAAAAAACTTCTCCTTTGATTTCGTCGTAATTCGACGTTTTTATTGAAAATATTATACAAAATGTCCGATACCTTATGTTGTAATATGCGTAAAGTGTATACGTTTTTGTGTTTTTGCCGATAAAAAACTGTTTTTGCGCAAAATATTTGCTTTTTTATTGACATTTATCGTAAATAACCGTAAAATAGAAGCGAACGAAATTATTAAAGGAGCATTATGAAACGTTTCTTAAAGTTAGCCGTTAATTTTATGGCAATCGCTATGCTGGCACTATGTTGCTTGTCTTTTGCAGGTTGCGAAGAAATCAAAACGGTAGAAATTACATTGCAAGTATACGATTACGAAGATAAGGTAGAGAGCGAAAAGGTGCTTACCGTTCGTTTGTATCGCCATTTGGCACCCAAAACCGTCGACGCTATAACTTCTTACGTGTTCGATGGGTTCTATGACGATATGCTCGTTTATCAGCTTAGCGGTTATACGAGTCAGTTGATGATAGGCGATTACAAGTTCGACGGGACCAACCTTACTAAGGTTGCTTCCAAACCTACGGTAGACGGCGAATTCGAGAGGAACGGCGTTACCGGTTCCGACCTTGTCAACGCGTCCGGTTATATCGGTTTGTGGCGTTCTTGGTATGAAATGGACGGCGAGTCTTCCGGCTACAAGACCAGCAGCGACGCTATGGACTCCGGCAGAAACACGATTTACATTCCGACGACGTCGATAGCCAACTACAACGACTATTTCTGCGTGTTCGGTAGAATAGAAGACTTGGACGATACGACGAGCGATAACTATAAAACCATGGCTGCGCTTAAAGAAGCGTTTGGCAGTAGCGATAATTACACCGAATACGTCGTTTATTACACCGGCGTTTACGATGCGAGCAAAGCCGATAAAGATTACGGTCTTAAGTTCAATTCCATGACTAAAGAGGCTTACGACGAATTGACCGACGACCAAAAAGAAGATTTAGGCGTTTTCGAGGCGGAAGGCGAGCAGCTTGTTTGCTATAACAAGACTACCGTGCGCGTACCCAATAACACCGAAGACGGCAAGGTCGGCGTAAAAATTATTTCGGCTAAATTAAAATAAGCGTTCGAAAAACGTTATAATAATAAACCCCGCAAACAAGTTGCGGGGTTTTGCTTTGTAAAATTCGCGTCGGTTACTTTAATATCGCTTTAATCCTTCTGACACCGGAAGACGAACTTTCTTCTTTTTTAATAACGAAGGTGCCTAAGTCGCCGGTATTGGCTACGTGAGGACCGCCGCATATCTGGTTGTCGACGCCTTCTATGACGTAAGTCGAAACGATTTGGTCGGGGCTGTCCGCATGGAATACGCCGTAAGCGCCTTGTGCGACGGCTTGCTCGTACGGCATTTCTTTCCTTACGACGTCGATTTTTTTAGCGATTACGTCGTTGACGAAGTTTTCCAATTTCTTAATTTCGTCGTCTGTCATTTTGTGATCCAAATTAAAGTCGAAACGCAAACGTTCTTCGTTAATGTTGGAACCTTTTTGCTCGGTACCCGTGCCGAACATCTTTCTTAAACCGGCAAGCATAATATGCGTTGCGGTGTGGTATTTGGTAGTAACCTCGTTTCGAGCGGTCAAACCGCCTTTTGCCGCGGCGGCTTGCGCTTTGCTGAGTTCTTGGTGCGCTTTAAATGCTTCGTCGAAACCGTTTTTGTCGACGGAATATCCCTTTTCTTCGGCAAGTTCTATCGTTAGCTCGAGAGGGAACCCGAAAGTGTCGTACAGTCTGAACGCTTGTTTGCCGCCGATTTCCGTTTCCGCGACGTAAGAAGGGTCTTTTTCTTTCATAAAGGAATTCTTTCTTTCGATGCCGACCAAGCATTTGTCGAATTCTTTTATACCGGCTGCTATCGTAGCCTGGAATTTTTTGATTTCTTTACGGAATTCTTCTATTATATAATCTTCTTTTTCTACGAGAAGGGGGTAAGCCTCGTCGTAAACTTTTTCTATAAAGATTTTAGCGACGTTTTCCATTTCCGCAGCGTCGATTTCCAAAGTTCTGCAATATCTGACGGCGCGACGCAAAAGTCTTCTTAAGATGTAGCCCGCGCCCGTGTTGGAGGGAGTTATGCCGTTGGCGTCGCCGATTAACATTACGGCGGTTCTCGTGTGGTCGGCTATTATACGCATAGCCTTTTTCGCGACGTCGTCGTTGTCGTAACTCTTGCCGGAAACTTTTTCCAAATAACTTATCGCTTCGGAGAAGAGGTCGGTTTTATAGCCGTCGTTCAAGCCGTTCAAAAACACCAAAAGCCTGTCCAAACCGAACCCGGTATCGACGTTTTTGTTTTTAAGCTCGGCGTACTTGCCGTCCGCCAACTTTTCGTACTGCATATACACGTCGTTGCCGATTTCTACGTATCTGTTGCCCGTTAAAAAGTCGGAAGAATTTTCGCCGTCTTCTCTCGGGTAAAACCACTCGTTATCGGGGCCGCAAGGCGTGCCTACGGTGCCTTCCAATTCCCACCAGTTGTTGGATTTATCGAGGTAGAAGATGTTTTCGGGTTTTATGCCCAATTCTTTTAAGAGTTCCGCCGTTTGGTCGTCGCGCGGCGCGGCTTCGTTGCCTTCGAACACGGTACAACAAATTTTTTCTTTATCGAAGCCGAATTTTTCGGTTAAAAGTTCGAACGTCCACGCGGTTTTTTCTTTTTTAAAGTAATCGCCCAAGGACCAGTTGCCCATCATTTCGAAAAAGGTGAAGTGAGTGGCGTCGCCGACGGAGTCTATATCTACCGTTCTGACGCAACCTTGAACGTTACAAAGGCGAGTTTCGCCCGACGGGTGCTTTTTGCCGAGAAGATAGGGCATAAGGGGCTGCATACCGGCTACGTTGAACATAACGCCCGTCGTGCCGTCGCCGATAAGCGAAACCGCGCCTATGTTGAGATGTCCCTTGCCCTCGTAAAACTTAATCCATTGGTTTCTTAATTCTTTTGAAGTAATCATTTTTATATACCTTACCTTGAATGTCGGTTATTTTTTCGTTAGTTTAACGCCGTCTTTGCTGATCGAAACGTTATATCCGGCGGCGGTTATTTCGGCGCGCAACGCGTCTGCCGTCGCATAGTCTTTGTTAAGCCGCGCCGTCTGCATATTTTCCGCAAGTTCCGCTATTTGTTGCGGAATTTCTTCTTGCTTTGCGTGCGAGGACAGAAAATCCGTCGGGGTTTGTTTGAAAAGCCCCAACAGCGAATAGGTGTTTTTTATTTGATTTAGGTCGGCGGCTACCGACGCGTCGCCGTTTGCCAGTTTTGCGCGTGCCGTCTTAAAAAATCCGTATAATTCCGAAATGGCGAGGGCGGTGTTAAAGTCGTCGTCCATGGCGGAGTCGAAAATGCGGTCGATTTCCGCATTGCCGCCGTTTAAAACTATCCCTTTGTCTTCCGCCGCTTTGAAAACCTTGTAAAAGTCCGACAAATGTTTTTCGGCGTCGGGGAAAAGGTTGTCGGTTACGTTGATGTCGCTGCGGTAGTTGGTAGAAAGCAAGGCGAATTTAATCGTTTCCGGCGAATATTCGTCCAAAAGCGCTTCCAGTAAAAGGCTGTTACCGAGCGATTTGCTCATTTTTTGTCCGTTCACCTTTATTAAACCGTTATGTATCCAGTAGTTCGCAAAAGGTTTGCCGGTCAACGCTTCGGTTTGTGCGATTTCGTTCTCGTGGTGGGGGAAGATGAGGTCTCTGCCGCCGCCGTGTATGTCTATGCGCTCGCCGAAGACTTTGCGGTTCATCGTCGAACATTCTATATGCCAACCCGGGCGTCCCTTGCCCCAAGGCGATTGCCAATAAGGTTCGCCTTCTTTTGCGGACTTCCACAGCGCGAAGTCGAGGGGTTTTTTTTTCATTTCGTCGTTGTCCACGCGTACGCCGTTTTTGGCGTCCTCGAGGTTGCGATGGGACAGTTTGCCGTAAGAGGGAAAACTGTCTACGGAAAAGTACACGTCGCCCTTTTCGGTGGGATAGGCGTGACCTTGTGCGATAAGCGCGTCGACGAAAGAAATTATATCGCCGATGCAGTCGGTCGCTTTTATCCAGACGGTCGGGTCGTCCACGTCGAAACGGCGCATCTGTTTGTCGATGTTTTTAATCATGCTCGCCGCGTATTCGTCGGCGGGTATATGAGCTTCGTTGGATTTGGCGATTATTTTATCGTCTACGTCGGTGTAATTTCTCGCATACGTCACCTTGTAACCCTTTTTTTCCAAATATTTGCGTATGACGTCGTATACAAGCGCCTGATACGCGTGTCCTATATGCGCTTCGCCCGAAACGGTGATGCCGCACGCGTACATTTTGACCTCCCCGTCGTTAAGCGGAGAGAATTCTTGTTTGTTGCCTGTAAGCGAGTTGTAAATTTTCATAATCCGACCTCGTTTTCTTTGATGAACCAATATATAATACCACTAACGCCGACGTTATAGCAAGCGTTTTACCGAGCGTACGCCTCAGTATACTTTTACGCCGCGGTTTTCTATCGAAGCTTTTGCGGCTTCGGGGAAGTTTTTATCGGTAACTATACAGTTTACGTCGGAAAGTCCGGCAAAAGTGTAAGGTGTCTTTTTGTTGACCTTGGAACTGTCGATAAGCATAATTACCTTATCGGCTTTTTCCATTATCTTTCTTTTGATTTCTGCTTCGGACTGCATTCCGCAGGTGAACGCGCCCGCGTCCGCGTTAAATCCCGTCGCGGTCATAATCGCCGTTTGTATGTTGATGCCGTCTATGAATTCAAGGCAAGTCTTGCCGACGGTGATAAAGTTGTTTCTGCGTAAATCGCCGCCGAGTAACGCGACTTTGGGTTTTTCTTTCCTCATTATGGTTTCAGCTATGACCAGCGCGTTGGTAAGCACGTAAAAATCGTCGTTCGGAAGAGCGCGCGCAAAATACGTTGTCGTCGAGCCGCCGTCGATAAACATACATTCGCCTGCTTCGATCAGTGTAATGGCTTTTTGCGCTATTTCGATTTTTTCTTCGGTGTTATATATCGTACGTTCGGAAAAATCTTCTTCCTTTGCCCTTAAAACGGTGTTGACGGAAAGCGCGCCGCCAGAAATTTTGATGATGGCGTTGTCTTCTTCCAACCTGTTAAGGTCGCGGCGCAACGTCATCGACGAAACGTCCGAGAAAGCGTTTTCAAGTTCGTGAATGGTTACCTTGCCGTTCTTGTCTATGTAGTCTTTGATTGCGGAAAGTCTGTTCCTCATTTATATCTCCTCTGCAACAAACCGATACTTTTTTAGAGCGGTGATTGCATTATCTTAAAGTACGTAACCTATTTTAGCACGTTTTTCACAATAATGCAATCGATACGGTAAAAAAATCACAGCGTCGTGTTATTATTTTTCAATATACAAGGTAACGATAGTTACAACAAAATTCTTGATTTTGTTGCTTTTTAATGTTATAATAGAAACGTTATAAATCACGGCTACGTGTCGATACGGAGTATTTTATGTTAGATTTAAGAAGAATTCAGGAAGAAAAAGAAAAGATAACCGAATTGTTAAAGAGAAAGGGTTACGACGCCGACTTTGACGTTATTTTGTCGCTTGACGCCGAAAGGAAGGCTATTCTTGCGGAGGTAGAGGCTTGCAAGGCGCAAAGGAACAAGGTTTCCGCGACTATTCCGGCATTGAAAAAGGCGGGCAAACCCGTCGACGCCATTTTTGCGGAGATGCGCGCTTTGGGCGATAAAATAGCCGAGCAAGACGCAAAAATCAAAGAGTTGGAAGATAAGATTTTTAATTTGCTCGCCGTTATTCCGAATATTCCCGACGAGGACCTTTTGCCCGGCGAGAAAGAAAACAACAAAACCATAAAGGTCGTGGGCGAAAAACCGCAATTCGATTTCGAGGCTAAAAATCACGTGGACCTTTGCAACGCGCTCGGCATTATTGATTACGCGCGCGGTACTAAGTTGTCCGGCGGCGGATTTTGGCTTTATCGCGGAGACGGCGCCAGATTGGAATGGGCGTTGCTTAACTTCTTCGTGCAGGAACATTTAAAAGACGGTTACGAGTTCATTCTTCCGCCGCATCAACTGGGGTATAACTGCGGCTTGGGTGCCGGGCAATTCCCCAAATTTACCGACGAGGTTTATTGGCTGGACTGCGACGAAGACAGAAAGAAAAATCGCTTTATGCTTCCCACGGCGGAAACGGCGCTCGTAAACATGTACTCCGGCGAAATTATCGACGAAGAAAAACTTCCGATGAAGTTTTTTGCGTATACGCCCTGTTACAGGAAAGAAGCCGGCTCTTATCGCGCGGAAGAACGCGGAATGATAAGAGGGCACCAGTTCAACAAGGTGGAAATGGTTCAGTACGCGCACCCCGAACACAGCAGAGAGGCGTTCGAGGAACTCGTTAACAAGGCTGCTGGGCTTATGGAAAAGTTGGGTTTGCACTTCAGAGTGAGCAAACTGGCGGCAGGCGATTGTTCGGCGTCCATGGCGAGGACTTACGATATAGAAGTGTGGATACCTTCTATGGGTATTTACAAAGAGGTAAGTTCCGTTTCCAACGCCAACGACTACCAGGCAAGGAGAAACAACACGAAATACAGAGACTCCAAAACCGGCAAAACGGCTTACGTTCATACGCTTAACGGTTCGGGCCTCGCGACCAGCAGGGTTTTCCCGGCTATTATAGAACAGTACCAAAACGCAGACGGTTCCGTCACCGTACCTGAAGTTTTAAGACCTTTTATGGGCGGACAAGAAATTATAAAATAAGGTTATTAAGAAAAATTGCCCGACGCGATTTACCTCGTCGGGCAATTTTGTTTTTTATTATAATTTTTTCGGGTCGATAACTTCGGCAAGGAAGGGCAGTTCTCTGTATTTTTCGGCATAATCCATACCGTAGCCGATAACGAAACCGCAAGGTATATCGAAGCCTACGTAATCGGAGCGAATATCGACTTCTCGGCGTTCTTTTTTGTCGAGGAAGGCGCAGATTTTAATCGACGAGGGGTTTTTGCTTTTAAGCAAGTCGATAAAATACGCAAGAGTCTTTCCGCTGTCGACTATGTCTTCGACGATTATGACGTCTTTGCCGCCGATATCGGCAACGATGTCGGAAACCAACTGCATTTCTCCGCCGGTGGTGCCGTTCCTATAACTGGAGAGCCTCGCGAACTCTATGGTGAACGGGCAATTTATGTTGCGAGTGAGGTCTGTAAAGAAATACACGGCGCCTTTTAACATGCAGATTATAATCGGGTTTTTCCCGTCGTAGTCTGCAGAAATCCGCGCGCCGATTTCTTTAACGCGCGCCTGAATTTGTTCTGAAGTTAAAACGATTTTGTAGTTATCCATAACGTTCCTTCTTATGTTAATTTTATTAAAGTTTCTGTTTTTTCGTCGGCTTTTACCAAGTCGGAAATCGCCACGCCGAATATGGCTAAAATGCGATTGCCGTCCGCGATTACGGGTAAAAACGGTCGCAAACGCTTGGGTATTTTCGCGTCGGTATAAAAATCGCACAGTTTTTTGGTCCCGCCGCCGAACTTCTTAAACGTATCGCCGTTTTTTGCAACGCGTATAACCGCCGTGTCGGGTATTTTTTCTTCCGCGAGATATAAACCGCTTTTTAAGTCGACGTCTTGCTTAACGCAACGTTCCAAAGATATTTTGCGGTTGCCGAAATCGATTTGTCCGAGCCTGAACGGAACGGGGGCGGGCGACGGGGTATCGGGTTTATAGAAAACTACGTTCTCATATTCGCGCACGGCGACTATACTGCAAGGCAACGACGCCGACGCGCCGTTTTTGCCGTGTTTTAGGGCTACGACCGCGTCCGTGTGAGCCTTTTCCCAATCTTTGGATACACCCAGTCGTTTAAGAGCGATAACCGTCGCACGTCTAAGCAAAACGTCGTCGACGTCGACGGGGACGTATATGCCGTCGGAACGGGTAGTCGTTTGTGCTTCGGCAAGTCCGTTTAAATACGAGTCTTCGGCTTCGGTAATCGTCTTTAAGCGCAGCAAAGCGTCTTCTGCCTTGGGGAATGCTTTTTCGATTACCGGGAGAACGGAAAGCCTTATATAATTGCGCGAATAGTCCGTACAGAAATTCGTTTGGTCGGTTACGAACGGTATTTTGTTCGCTCTGACGTAGTCGTCGATTTCTTCCTTTGACGTGTAAAGCAACGGGCGAATTATTTTGTCCGGATATTCGGTTATCCCGGTCAGTCCTTTTATCGACGAACCTCTAAAAAGATTAAACAAAACGGACTCCGCGTTGTCTTTGCTGTGGTGCGCGGTGGCGACGACGTCGCAAAAACCTTCGGCAATCGCCTTGAAAAAACAATCGTATCTAAGTTCCCGCGCGGCTTGTTCTAAGGTTAATTTGTTTTGCCGAGCATATTCTACGCTGTTTACCGCATATTGTTTTAGCGGTATATGATTTTCGGCACAAAAATTTTTGACGAACAAAGAGTCTTTTTCGGATGCTTCGCCGCGAATGCCGTGTTCGACGTTGAGCGCCGCTACGGTAAAGCCGTATCGACGACAAGCCTTACGCATTGCGTGCAATAAAGCCATCGAATCGCTGCCACCGGAGACGGCAACGGCAACTATTTTCTCTTTCAAGTCATAACGAAAACTCATCCGCATAATAATATTGTAGCAAAGAGAAAAAAAAATTTCAAGTTAAAACGCGCTTTATTTAATTTTTTTGCAAATAACGTTTGACAAATATGATTTTATGGTATATTATTGTATAGCACCTTGAGAGAGATGCTTAAAATATCGCGGGATGGAGCAGCTTGGTAGCTCGTCGGGCTCATAACCCGAAGGT
>CAZARP010000032.1:10802-12725 GCA_964487575.1 uncultured Christensenella sp. | reverse complement strand
GTCAATCTACGGTGCCCTCGACTTCGGTCAAGTTCGCAAGTATATATACTCGCAAAAAGGCTATCGCTTCAAACGATAGCCTATATATATTATCATTTATGTTTTTTTTAGTCAAGCGTTTTTTTCAACTTTTTCTACATTTTTAAAATTTTTTTTGAAATTTTTGCAACTAAACTTTTTTCGCCGTTAAGCGTCCTTTCCCTTAAAGCTCAAAGTAATTACGCCGCAAATTCCCCCGATTATTCCGCCGAAAATCATTTCCGCGAAAAACGACCCGAAATTAAAAACGTTTTTTGAAATCGCCGCGAACGACAAATACGCAACGATCGAAGATATTACCCCGACGCAAACGCCCTTAAACAATCCGCGGTTATCTCTTATCGAATAAAAACATCCGACAAAAATTGCTATGGTTTTTATAAACTGATTTACCGCTTTAACGACCGTGCCGGAAAGATATACCGACCTCAGCAGCAACGCGAACGCCAGCGTGCATATCGCGACGGCGACGATTGAAACCGCAACGCCTTTTATTACCTGCGACAGAAATCCGTTTTTAGTTTCCGATTGCATAGAAAAACCCCGACAACCTTTTTATATAAGGTATGACGGGGTTTCGTTTTTTATTCGTCAATCGGTTACTTGTCTTCGGATTTTTCTTCGGCTTCGATCTTTACCGGTTCTTCCGCTGCTTCTTTGTTTTCCGATTTTTTAGCGTTCTTTTTTTCGACGGGTTGAGCTTCGGGTTCTTCCGTCTTTGCCGGGGCCGTTTGATAGATAGCGCCCTTGTCGAATTTCACGTAAGATTTGCGTTCGTCGCAACCGGTTTCGAGAACGAAGGTGTTTTCGCTGTCGTTGATTTCCGCGACGAAGCCGCAAACGCCGCCTATCGTTTTAACCTTGTCGCCGACTTTTAACTGTTTAATGGTTTCCTCCGCTTGTTTTTGTTTCTTTTTGCCGGAAATGGTCTGCCAAATAAAAAGGCCGACTATCGCCGCAAATAAAACGATAAGCATGATAATGGAACCGACGTTGCTGGTCTCTCCTTCTGCAAGTAAATTAAACATCATTTTATAATCTCCTTTATTGTTTTTAGATATTGTAAATTATTTTCGCGATTAAAGCAAGCGTTTTGAACCATTTTTTAACGCTCGCCTTCTTTTGCTTAAAATCTGCGATACGTCTCCCCTGTTTTTTTATAAAACTCTTCGACGTATTCGGTAAAGGCGTCTTGCATTATCGCCTCTCTTATTTCCGCCATCAACTTATTGAGATAGGTGATGTTATGCAGGCTTATCATCATTCCGCCCATCATTTCGCCGACGTTTATCATGTGCCTTAAATACGCCTTGGTATAGTTTTTGCAGGCGTAACAATCGCATTCGGGGTCGAGCGGCGTAAAATCTTCTTTATAGGCGCCGTTACGCACCACCACCTTTCCTTCGGAAGTCAGCGCGGTACCGTTTCTGCCGACCCTTGTCGCAAGCACGCAATCGAACATATCAATCCCCCTACGAACGCCCTCCACAAGGCAATCCGGGCTGCCGACGCCCATCAGATACCGCGGCATGTTTTCGGGATAATACGGAAGCATCGAGTCCATTATTTCGTACATCAATTCTTTAGGTTCGCCGACGGATAAACCGCCGATACCTATGCCGCACTTGGCATACGGCAACGTTTCCGAAAGACTGACTTTACGCAAATCCTTAAACATATTGCCCTGAACGATAGGAAACAGCATCTGGTCGTCGTTCTTATGATGAACGGCGCAACGGTCCAACCATTTAAGCGTACGTTCCATCGCCGTTTTGGCTTCCGCATAAGTCGCGCCGTACGGGGAACACTGGTCGAACGCCATAATAATATCCGCGCCGAGGTTGTTTTCTATATCGATGGCTTTTTCCGGCGTTATGAAATGCA
>CAZARP010000032.1:0-10702 GCA_964487575.1 uncultured Christensenella sp. | reverse complement strand
TCCGCGCCGAGGTTGTTTTCTATATCGATGGCTTTTTCCGGCGTTATGAAATGCAAGCTCCCGTCGACGTGAGAATTGAAATACACTCCCTCGTCCTTAATTTTATTAAGCTTTGCCAAAGAAAACACCTGAAATCCGCCGCTGTCCGTAAGAATGGGCTTGTTCCACGCCATAAACTTGTGCAAACCGCCGGCGGCTTTTACTATCTCGTCGCCCGGACGCATATACAGGTGGTAGGTATTTGCCAAAATAATTTGAGAATTCGCCTCTTTTAAATCGCGAGGCATAACGCCCTTAACGCTCGCCTGAGTGCCGACGGGCATATACGTAGGGGTTAAAATATCGCCGTGAGGCGTATGCAACACGCCGACGCGCGCGCCGCTTTTTTTATCTTGTTTTATTTGTTCGTAGTAAAATTTTTCCATATTATATATTGCTTATACTTCTCGTTATCGTCTAAATAATGAACATAGCGTCGCCGAACGAAAAAAATCTGTATCTTTCTTTTACGGCTTCTTCGTATAACGACAAAATCTTTTCTCTTGACGACATTGCCGACACAAGCATTATAAGCGTGGACTTGGGCAAATGAAAATTTGTTATAAGCGAGTCGACGCATTTATATTTGTACGGCGGATATATAAAAATTTCCGTATTCGCCTTAATCGGTTTGACGAAACCGTTTTCGTCGGCGGCACTTTCCAACGTCCGCACGCTCGTCGTCCCGACGGCTATTATACGACGCCCTTCGCGCTTTGCCTTGTTTATCGTTTGCGCGGCGGCTTCGCTTATTTCGTAATATTCCGAATGCATATGGTGTTCGGCAACGTCGTCTGCTTTAACCGGTCTGAAAGTGCCCAGCCCCACGTGCAACAACACGTCGGCAACCTCTACGCCTTTTGCTTGAATTTCTCGCAAAAGTTCGTCGGTAAAATGCAACCCGGCGGTCGGCGCAGCCGCACTGCCCTCCACCTTGGCATACACCGTTTGATAACGCGTTTTGTCTTTTAATTTTTCGGTTATGTACGGCGGTAAAGGCATTTCGCCTATACGCGATATAACGTCTTCGAAAACCCCGTCGTAAAAAAACTTTACTCTGCGGCTTCCGGCGGCCGCTATCGTTTCCAACACCTCGAGCGATAATTCGTCGTTGAAATACAACCTGGTTCCCGGCTTGGCTTTTTTGCCGGGTTTAACCAAGACCTCCCACTCGGTAAGGTCGAAACGTTTAAGTAACAGAACTTCCACCCGACCGCCGTGCTCGGTATGCGCGAACAGACGCGCAGGCAACACTTTGGTGTTGTTACGCACCAACACGTCGCCCTCTTTTAAAAAGTCCTTTATATCGTAAAACCGTTTATGCAAAACCTTGTCGGAACTTCTGTCGTACACCAAAAGCCTTGACGAGTCCCTCGGCTCGACAGGCGTCTGTGCGATAAGTTCTTCGGGCAAATAATAGTCGAAATCGCTAGTTTTCATCGCAAACCACTTCCGTCATCGATATTTGTTCGGCTTTGTCGACTGGCATTTTCAATCCCGCGTGTTCATAACCTTTTTTCAGTAAAATCCTGCCTCTCGGCGTTCTCGCCACAAATCCGAGTTGCAAGAGATACGGTTCGTAAACGTCTTCTATCGTGCGGGCATCTTCGTTAATCGTCGCGGCAATCGTTTCCAAACCGCACGGACCGCCGTTAAACTTCAACGCCATTTCCTTTAACAATTTGACGTCGACGGCGTCCAAACCGAGTTCGTCTATACCGAGCATAGCCAACGCCTTTTTCGCGTCGGAAAGTTCTACTGCGGAATGTTTGTTGACGATAGCGTAATCCCTCACCCTTTTAAGCAATCTGTTGGCTATCCTCGGCGTGCCTCTGCTCCTTTTCGCGACCTCGACAGCGGCAAGACGTTCTATATCCGTCCCTAACCGCTTTGCCGAACGAACGACTATTTCGGTCAATTCTTCCACGTTGTAATTTTCCAAACGCAAAATCACGCCGAACCTATCACGTAGCGGCGACGACAACATACCGGCACGCGTAGTGGCGCCGATAAGCGTAAACTTCTGCAACGGCAAGCGCACGTTGTTCGCGGACGGGCCTTTACCCGTAATTATGTCGAGGGTGAAATCTTCCATCGCGGGATACAAAATTTCTTCCACGTTATGATTAAGCCTGTGAATTTCGTCGATAAACAGCACGTCGTGTTCGCCGAGGTTGGTCAAAATGGCAGCCAAATCCGCCGCACGTTCTATAGCCGGTCCGCTGGTAACCTTTATCTGAGTGCCCATTTCCGCGGCGACGATATGCGCAAGCGTCGTTTTGCCCAGCCCTGGAGGGCCGTAAAGCAAAACGTGATCCAACGCGTCGCCCCTGAGTTTTGCGGCGGCAATCGACAGCGCTATATTGTCTTTTACGTTTTCTTGCCCGACGTACCCCTCCATCGATTTAGGACGGAGCACGTTTTCGACTTCTTCTTCGTTGTCGTTTACGGTACTTGTTACGAGTATATCTTCTTCCATCGTTTACCCAATGCGCTTCAATGCGCCAGAAATAAGTTCTTCTATCGACGACGCGCCCGACGACGCCGCTTCTTTTAACGCTTGTACGGCTTCTTGACGTTTAAGTCCCAAGCTCATAAGCGCGATAAGCGCGTCTTCGTTCACGGCTTCTTCCCGAAGTTGCGGAGATTTTTCTTCCGAAGTCGCCGAAACCTTTTCGCGCAGCTCCAAAATAATTCTCTCCGCGGTCTTTTTGCCTAAACCTTTCACCGCCGACAAACCTTTTACGTCGCTCGTCGCTATTTTGCACGCAAGGTCGGCGATGCTCATCGACGACAACACCGTTATGCCCATTTTAGGCCCGACGCCCGATACCGAAATAAGTTTCAGAAACATTTCTTTTTCTTCGACGGAAATAAACCCGTACAAACTTATATCGTCCTCTTTCACCGCCGTGTAAGTATACAATTCACCGCCGCCGTTTGCGGTTATTTCTCCGTATGCCGCCGCCGAACAACCGACTTCGAACCCGACGCCGCCGACAGAAAGTATAACTTTGCCGTCCGCCGCCGTTATTAAATCGCCTTTTAAGTAACCTATCATATCTTTCCTCTTTTCGGTTAAATTCTGAACAAACCGCTGAGTTTGTTCGTCTGAGCGTGACACAACGCCACCGCAAGCGCGTCCGCGGCGTCGTCCGGTTTAGGAACGGATTTTAGCCCCAACATGGTTTTCACCATTTGCTGTATCTGGTTCTTGTCCGCCCTGCCGTAGCCCGTCAACGCTTGCTTTATTTGCAGCGGAGTATATTCGAAAATGCTTCCGCATTCCTTGTTCGCAGTAAGCAGCAGCACGCCCCTTGCGTGCGCGACGGCTATGCCCGTTTTAACGTTCTTCGCAAAAAAAAGTTCCTCTATCGCTATTTCGTCGGGCTTAAACTTGTCTATTATCTGTTTTATTCCCTTTTCGAGCAGACATAAACGCACTGCAAGATTTTCCTCTTTAGGAGTTAAAACCACGCCGTAATCTATCATAGACGGTTTTTTCCGTTCGGTTTTTTCTATAACGCCGTATCCGAGCGTAGCAAGTCCCGGGTCGAAGCCTAATATAATCATAAATTATATTGTACTTGATGTCGACAAAAATGTCAATACTTTGAAAACGCAAAAAGTTTTACTTAATCTTTTCACGCGTTAGCAATATACGTTTAAGCCGCAAAACACGTACGGCGGATACCCGTTGAGCCGCATAAATTCCCCGTCGGTAAGTCCGGAGGAATTGATAACCGACGCAAGGTCCTCCCCCGGGCGCACTCTTCTCGTAGGTCGCTCGATTTTTTCGACGAACACGATATCGCCGGCACGGATTTCGCGAGTCAACTCGTTATCGGCAATCAACGCGAACGGCGGAACGTCGAACCTCTCGGCGATGCCGACGATACAATCGCCTTCTTTGACCCTGTAAAAAAAGTTTTTCATACCGATATTATATTTGTCTACGTTTACGAATAGAATTACTAAAAACAGTATAACGGAGATACCATGCGTAATTTTTTCAAAACGGTGGCAATCGTAACCGTGTTTTCCATTTGCGAAAAGTTTCTCGGTTTTTTATACAGAATATACCTATCCCGCTCGATAGGCTCGGAGGGCATCGGAATATATCAAATCGCGCTGTCCGTTTTCGCACTGCTCCTTACCGTGTGTTGCGCCGGCACGCCGATAACCGTTTCCAGACTTATGACGAAGTATTCCGCCGAGGGCGACTCGACGAAAAAATCGCAAATCATTTCTTCGGGGATAATTTCCGCCGCAATCGTAACGTTGATTACCGCGTCGGCGCTTTTTATCGGAAAAGGCGCGCTGCCTTTGCTGTTCGCGGACAGCCGTTGCGTAACGGTTTTTTTGATTATTTTGCCGGGAATGTTTTTTACTTCGGTGTATTCGGTTCTAAGAGGAGTGTTTTGGGGCGATAAAGATTTTTTGCCGTACAGCGTTATAGAACTGCTCGAAGAAATCTGCATGATAATCGTCGGAGTCGTATTGATAAGCCGAACCGACGACGTCTATCTCGGCACGAAATACGCCGCGGTCGCAGTATGCGTATCTTACGTTTTTTCTTTTTCGCTCGCTCTTGCGGTGTTCTTTTACAGAAAGCACAAGTTGACAAATCCTTTGCCGCAATTAAGACCGCTTTTGTCTTCGTCGATACCCGTAACCGCCATGCGCACGACTAATTCGCTGTCCGTTTCTTTGGTTTCGGTTATAATGCCGATAAGACTTGCCGCGGCGGGATTATCGAATTCGCAAGCGATGAGCCTTTACGGTGCGGCGGTCGGGCAAGCGATGCCCATACTTTTTATACCGACGACGCTTATCGGTTCATTCATCTTGGTACTCGTGCCGGAGATTTCGGAAAATTATTACAAAAAACAGAATGTCCTGCTAAAAAACGACGTGGAAAAATCTTTGAAGTTCACCGCCTTTTTGTCGTGTGCGTTTATACCGGTGTTTATCGTGTGCGGAGAAGAAATAGGAATACTGATATTCGGCAGTTACGAGTGCGGAGAATATCTTTCGGCGTCGGCGTTTTTGATGGTGTTTACCGGATTGTCGACGATAAGCACGAGCATACTGAATTCCATAGGTTTAGAAAAGAAAACCCTGCTGTACTTCGTCGTTTCCGCCGCGCTTATGCTGCTTGCGATATGGTTTTTGACGGGCGCGCTGAAAATATATTCTCTGCTTCTCGGTTACACGCTCGTCTACGGCGTCACGACGGTGTTGAATTTAAGATTGCTTTCTAAAAAATGCCCGATAAAGCCGACGTTTATTAAACCGATAATAGGCTCGGCGTTGCTATGCCTGCCGACCACGCTTATAGGTCTTATGTCGGAAAAACTTCTGCTCCCCGTGCTCGGAACGAGCGCTACGTTTATAACCATTTCGGTGTTTTTGATAGCCTTTAACCTTTTACTGCACGTAGGCTTCGGACTTATAAACGTAGAAGCCGTAACGGCGAAAATACGTCTAAACGTTTTCCGCAAAAGAAAAAGCCTTAAAAACTAATCGTCCGTCTTGCCGAACGTCTTCGACAACCTGCCGACGAGGAAAAGACAACACGCGCAATTCGCGGCGGCGGCTATAAACTTAAACGGCAACGCGGCAAGACAATATTCAAGCGTGTACATAGTCGGATACATCAGCACGAAGCCGAATGTGTTTATACCGCAACTTATCGTCAAAAAACCTATTATAAAAGACACGATTGTTTTTACTTTATCGTTGCCCTTAAAAAACCCGAAAGCGACGCCGGGTATCAGCCCCCACAGTCCCGTGCCGAAACCGATAACGGGGTTATACGGTCCGTGCGGATTGACTATCGCTCCTATAAGGTCCCCCGTGAAGCAAACGGCGAACCCGTATCCGCCGCCGAGCAAGTACCCCGCGACGAAACCGACCGTCGCCACGAAGGATATCTGCAACGCGTCGGATATTTGCACGTCGAAGACGTTTGCGACGACGCAAAAAGCCGTAAGCACCGAAGCATAAACGACCTTCTTTGTTTTTGAAAGGTCGGCAATACGGTTTTTTTGTTTCTTAAAAAAGAAAAAACAGGCGATAACGATTATGGCGACCGCAAGAAACACGTAATAGTACCATCTTGTCGTAATCGTTTTGAAAACGTAGGCGAAATCGAACGCACCCGAAAGTAAATTGAACATAAAAAAATCCTCCTAAAAATAGAGGACCGATAAATTAGGCGACGAAAAAAACGACGTCGCAAAAAATAGCGGACGCGCACAGTCACCGCAAGACGTACCGCCTTTTCGTTTGCAAACGACATCCCATTTTGCAACACTTTACGCGACTGCGCTACTCTATACTGATATAATATCACATACAAAGGCATATACGCAAATAAAATCGCATAAAAAATAATCGGTTTCGCATACTGCGTTTATGGCAGTAATTTTTTTAAGAACGCTCATCATATATTTAACGTTGGTTATAATAATGCGGCTCATGGGCAAACGCCAGATAGGCGAAATGCAACCTTTCGAATTTATAGTTACGCTGATAATAGCAGACCTCGCCTGCGTGCCTATGTCCGACGTTTCAATTCCGCTTTTATACGGGGTCGTCGGCATCGTCGGCTTGTTTTTACTTCACCAGATTTTTTCTTTAATAGAACAAAGCGGCGACGTCGCGAAAAAAATCATTTCGGGCAAACCCAGCATCGTCATAAACAAAGACGGCGTAGACCTCGCCGAACTAAAAAAGAACAACTTAAGCGTTGAAGACCTTATAGAGTCGATGCGCGCGTCGGGATATTTTTCTCTCGACGATTTAAGTTACGCCATTTACGAAGCCAACGGAAAACTTTCCGCTTTCCCCAGCGGAAAACAAACTTCCGCGTCGTTGCCGCTGTTGCTTGTCAGCGACGGCAAAACGATAAGGCGGAATTTAAGCGTTTTGAATATAAACGAAAGCGACGTCGCGGACTACATCGAGCAAAACGGCGGTTCGCTTACAAGTACGGAAGTTTTGACCGTGGACGGCAACGGCAGAGTGTATTTCAAAAAGAAAAAATCACACTATGAAATCTTTACGATGAAACTGGCGGAGAACGTCACATGGTAAAAACGATAATATCCGCCGCCTGCGCTGCCGTGATTTTATTCGCCGGAGCGGCGTTCGAAATGAATTTCGTCAAAAGACAGTTCGCCGAATTCGACGACGTCGTCTCGACCGTTTACGAAAAGGTGGAAAATCAAACGGCGATCGAGGACGACGTATACGCCCTACAAAAAGATTGGCTGGGAAAGAAAAAGTATCTGCATATTTTTATTCCGCACAACGAAATCAAAGAAATGGATTTATGGATAGCCGAGTCGGTCACTCTGGTCAGAAACGAAAAATGGGAGGACGCGCTTTCTAAAATAGAAGTGCTTAAAGAATTGTCCGAGCAAATCCCAAAAACCTTCGTTTTAACGATAGAAAACGTTTTTTAAACGACAAACCTATTGACTTTTCACCCCGTCGATGTTAAAATTTCTGTGATATAAAAAAATAACGGAGATATATAACAATGAAAGGTTTCGTAAACGCTTTAACGTACGTTGAAGGCAAAGGCGTGATAACCGCCTGCGTCGGCATCGAGAACGGCAAAATCGCCTATATAGGCGACGACGCGTCGGTAATCACCGAAAAACTACCCTACACCCCCGGCGAAGTCGTCGTTCCCGGGTTTATCGACGAACACATTCACGGCGCGGCGGGCAGCGACGCTATGGACGGCACCGTCGAAGACTTATCCAAAATAGCCGTCGCCGTGGCAAGCGAAGGCACGACGGGCTTTTTGGCAACCACTATGACGCAGAGTCCCGACAACGTCAAAAAAGCCATGCGCGCGGTTAACGACTACCGCTCCGCGAAGCCGACGGACGGCGCAAAAGTTTTGGGCATACATTTAGAAGGTCCGTTCATATCCACCAAGCACGTCGGCGCGCAACCGTTAAAATACGTCGCAGAACCGAACGTAGAAGTTTTCGACGAATACAACGCTTTGTCGGGCAATTCGATAAAAATAGTTTCGCTCGCACCGGAAGTCGAAGGTGCGGAAGCGTTAATAAAGCATTTACGTTCGTCGGGGATTGTTGCGAGCGTCGGTCACACCGACTCCGGATACGCGGACGTCGTAAAAGCAAAAGAATGGGGCGTTACGAACGTCACGCACACGTTTAACGCTCAAAAAGGATTGCACCACAGAGAAATCGGTACGGTCGGTTGCGCCTTGTTGTTCGACGATTTAAATTGCGAAGCCATTTGCGACACCATTCACTTAAGCGTCCCCGCGATTAAGCTTTTAATAAAGAACAAACCGCACGACAAATTAACGCTCATAACCGACAGTATGCGCGCAAAACACTTACCCGAGGGCGTGTCGGAACTCGGCGGTCAGGAAGTCTTCGTTAAAAACGGCGAAGCAAGGTTAAAAGACGGCACGTTAGCCGGCAGCATACTTAAAATGAACGTGGCGATTAAAAACGTCGTTCTAAAAGCAGGCGCTTCCTTTACCGACGCCATAGACTTTGCTACCATTAATCCTGCAAAAAATCTTAACCTCGATAACGAAATCGGTTCGATTAAGGTCGGCAAAAACGCGGACTTTGCCGTTCTCGACGGCGAATTCAACGTCAAACTGACGGTAAGGGACGGCAACGTTATTTATAAAGCGTAACCAAAAAATTTATACGTAAAAAGCACGAAGCCGAGCTTCGTGCTTTTTCTTTGTCCTTTATAAACGCTTCTTACTTAGAAAGCGCTTTTACCGCGAGCAACGCCGCCGACACTATCGCGAATACCGCGCTAAGTATAGAACCGATTGCAATCGATAAATATTCCTTGTTCAACACGGGAGCTTTAATTCCTAAAGCTTCCTTTTCCGCTATTACGGGGAAGTTCGCCGCGAGGAAGAAGAATATCGCCGCAACGATAAACGCCGCGAATGCGATAAAATTAAACAACTTGTTGTCGCCGCCGAGTGCGCTTAAAACAAGCAATACGGCTCCGCCGAGCACCAAAATATAAGGGAGCAGCGACATTATAGAAAACTTAAATATTTCGGTAGACAACGTAAAGCCGAGACTGCTGGCGGTTTCGGAATACCCGAACGCCACTTGCAGCCCCGTGTAAAATACGGGATCGACGTTTTCGCTTACCTGGTACTTAACCGCGCTCAAAAAAATCATACATACGGACGCTATCGCGAAAAGTATCGCGCCGTATACATAATACTTGTTTGCTTGCCTTTTCTTTGATTTTGCCATAAAAAACCTCCGATAAAATTAGTATACTGAAATTATACAATAACTCGTGATAAAAATCAAGACGGATTTTTGTTTTTTGTTAAATAATTTCGGTTTGCAAAAAAATTCGTCGGCGCCCGTTAAGGTGCCGACGAGACTTTTTTCTTTTCGGTTATGCAAAATTATTTCTTTTTAGCCGTTTTGCAAGCCGGTTTTTTCTCTACGCAAGCGGTTGCCGCAACTTCTTTTGCGGTCGACTTTTTAGCGGCAGGTTTTTTGTTGAACTTTTTGTACGCCTTGTCGCAAGGGTTTTCCAACGTTTTATCGCACTTTTCGCAATAATCGAAAGTGCCGCACGCGTCGGCGTTCATTTGCCGGCTTTTTTCCCATTTGATTACGTCAAGCTCTTGCTGTTTTTTCGAAATCGCCATAATTACGTCTCCTTTCAATTTTTTATAAAATATATCAAATAATATCTAAATTGTCAAACGATACGCGGCGACTGAAAAATTTTCGCCTTTAAGAAAGTCCGCTTTCCGCCTGTTTCAGCCTTAATTCGTTAAGATTTTTAAGTTCGTAGAATTTTCCGCGCTTTTCCATCAGTTCTTCGTACGTGCCCTCTTCGGCTATTCTGCCCTCGTCCATAACGACTATCCTATCCGCACCTCTGATGGTCGACAACCTATGCGCCACTATAAAGGTGGTACGCCCTTTGACAGACCCCTCTATGGCTTTCTGCACGTGATATTCCGAAATATTGTCGAGCGCGCTCGTCGCTTCGTCAAGTATCAAAATACGCGGGTCCCTGATAAGTGCGCGCGCTATGGTGACGCGTTGTTTTTGACCGCCCGACAGTTTGTCCCCGTGTTCGCCGATATCGGTGTCCAAACCCTGCGGAAGGTCTTTGACGAACTCGTTGAGGTTAGCCATTTCCGCAACCTTTAACACGTCTTCTTCTTTATAATTCAACAAACCGTACGTGATATTGTCCCTTATCGACCCGGCAAACAGCACGCTGCTTTGCGGTACCACCGATATGTGATGACGATATTCCGAAAGGTTAAGTTCTTCAATCGACTTGCCGTCTATTTTAAGCACGCCCGACGTAGGTTTTAAGAAACCTATTATTATATTCATTAAAGTCGACTTACCCGAACCGGACGAGCCGACGACCGCTATGCATTCGCCTTGTTTAACGTTAAGGTTAAAATGATTGACGACGAAGTTTTCCGCATTGGGATATTTATAACAAACGTCTTCGAAGGTAACTTCCCCTATTATATCCGGCACGACGTACTTGCCGGTGTTTATTTCCACGTCTTTTGCGTTCATTATTTCTGACACCGAATTGACGGCGTCGGTACCGACCGCTATTTCCGGTATTATATTGATAA
>CAZARP010000031.1:0-12966 GCA_964487575.1 uncultured Christensenella sp. | reverse complement strand
CTTTGAGTTTTAGTTTATAAGAAAACCAACCGTGTGCGTTTATAAGGCTCCATTGTGCGCCTGCGAGGTTGCCGGGAATTCTGCATATCTCTCCGTTTACTATCATCGTATCGCTGAAGTTGACTTCTTTTTGTAGTTCGTGTCCTTCTAACGCGCTGCCGCATACGACGTAATCTACGAGGATTTCTTTATCGATTTTTTCGTAAGCCTTTTTTTCTACGGTAAACGTTTCTTTAAGTGACGACGCAAAATCCAAATCTTTATTTAAATTCTTAATTATTGCGTAATTATAATACTGCTCGTCGAGTTCCTTCATTCCGGTTTCGTTTATCGACTTTATTTCTTCGAGGCATTTTTCTAATTCTTCTTCGAAACGGCTGTCGTTGCTTTCAAAAGCTTTGGTATAATAGTAAATAGAGTATGCAAGCGCTCTCCATATTTTTGCCACGAAGTTAAGATTTTTGAACTTAACCGACAGTTTTTCAAATTCCGTATCGTCTATTTTTCCGTTTAATTTTTCTACGTCTGATAAAAGCACCGCGGCTTCTTCGGCTGCCTCGTCTTTTTCTTTTAGAAGTTCGCTGACGGAACCCCTTTCCCAACCGATAGGGATAAACCATTCGTCGGACGCGATTTTCATATTTTCTCTCATAATTTCAAACCAAAAGTGGTTTTTGCTGTGATTTACTTGCGGAAAATAGCTACCCTGTGTAAAATAGTAGCCGTTTAAATAAAAAATCTTTTTCTGATTTTCTTCGGTTTTCTCCATTATGCGGCGAACCTCGTTTGCTTGCTTGCCGTATCTCTCTTCGAAAAAACGTTGCGTTTCGGCTTCTACGTCGAGGTTATTGACTAAGGCGTGCATGATTACAAGATTAATTTCGTTTACGCTTCCGAACGGATGTTGGTAATTTCTGTCTATTCTATTCACAAAACCACGGTGATTATATTGATTGCAGTAATTGAATTTATGTTCGATGTGGTCTTTAAACATAATCGGCAGTCTGCCCTTGCCGAAATATTCCCCGAATATATCCGTTTCGACTATGTACGGATTATGTTTGATTTCCTTAAAAAAGTCATTGTCGGGAAGAGAAAGCGACCAATCGAATTTAGTCCATTTATCCATAATAATCATATCGGGCGAAGTTTCCTCAAAGGCTTCCAGCATCATGCTTTGATCCTCCGCAAGAGAAGCGAACGGTCTTACTATAAGTTCTTTGCCGAGCGAAACGCACGTATCGTAAAGGGTTTTGGTAACCAGTTTTACTCTGCCTTTTTTATCCAATTTTTGATTTTTAAGTTTTAAAATAGGGACTTTCGTTTCGTGAAGCGTTAAAATAATTCCGTCCATTTTCGGGTACGTCGCAAAAAAGTCCTTAATTTTATTCTCTAAATAATCTTTGACCAACGGGTGAGAAAGTTCTATATCTCCGTTTTCATTTAAAACTTCGGGATAGACTTTGCCGAAATCGGTAGGCAAGGCAAGTTCGTGATGCCACATATAAGTTTTTATGCCTGCGGCACTTGCTTTTTCACACGCTTCGTTTACGACTTTTTCACACAATTTAACGTATTCCGCGTCTTTCTCGTTATTAAAGCGCGCGTACTTTACGTAATTTGTCATTCCGTCTATATTTCCTTTTACGGGATCGTGTATAGGTCCGGTGATTTGAATGTGATTATAATTGTTTTTGATTGCGTAATCGACGCAAAACAAAAGATAATTTCTTTCGACCTCGTCGGGATTGACGACGGAAATTCCTCTTACGGGTTTAAGGGCTTTGTTGTCCGAGATAACGGTTTGCATACGTTAAACACTCCTTTGGTTTATAGTTTAATTTTAACACTTTTTATCATTAAAAACTATATGAAAAAGTAAAAGATAAGACGATAATTACATAAATAGTAAATAATTTTTTTGCAATGGAACCAAACGTGAAGGGTTTAGATGAATTATTAGGTTAACATTTCACAAACTTGCTTTTTACCGAAATAGTTTCACTCTGTTTTACGGTTATTACGGCTCCTATTAACGCATGGTCGCTTCCTGCTCTTACCGCACCGTCATAATCATAATTACATTTTATAATTTGTATATCCTTACTACAAAACAAAAAGGCATATCTCACAACGCCCCTTCTTCTAACATTGTAGGAGACTGCTAAGCATTTACCTTCTTCACACGTAGTTATGTTATTTTCCGCAACATATGCGTCCTGCATGTTTAACTCTTTCACAGTCTTGAAAAAAGTCTTAGCCCCGACACCATTTTTATTATAAAAACCCATTTTATCAATATCATAAGAGTCAACATTAGGCTCGTTAGCGTCCATGCCTATAATATCCGGTTTATACTCGTCAATAAACTCTGTAAACGTGTCGTATTGAACAGATTTTGCATTCTGATAGCTGCAACCTGCAATTGAATGCAAGCCAAGAATTTTTATCTTCTTGCCATTATGTACAATCGTCGCCCAAGCCGTTCTGTCGAGAAAAAGACTACGTTCTATAACACCGCTTTCCAATACTTCAACTGACTTACTAAAAATCAACATAACCCCCAATCTTCTTGCGCCGGAGTCATACCTTCCCGGCCTTCGATAATCTAACGAATAAACAAAAGATTTTTCATTTGAGTATCCTTCTCTAATGCATTGAGCAACCCACGGACCAACTTCTTGTAAAATTACACAAAAATCGCTATTTAATTTTGAAAAAAGAAACTCGATTTTCTTTTCCCAGTCGTTCATATAACTAACATTCCAATCTATAATCTTTAAAATTTTATCCATTTATACACCTATTATTTCTTCCTTAGAGTTTCCAACTTCAAAAACATCCGCCTAAACCGTACAATATCATCAGGATGCTTCCATAGCGGCATCTTTATGCCGATTTCATATATAGCTTCAAACATCCCAAAGTGACACGATTTATTCATAATCAACACCTTTTTTAGTTGTAATAAATCACAAAAAAAACGCATTCAAATAAATAACATATACGATTGCTATTATGCAGTATAAATCTCAAAAAGTCAAACTTTATTTCACCAGACGAAACAAAACTGATAAATTTATTTAAAAACTTTGCAGCGGATAGCCTATCCGCCGCAAAATGACAACGCTAAAATTGAACTGTCTCTATTTTTGCCATAGTGAAAACAATAATTTTTTTGACACGCAACACCGTTCACAATTCCTTAAAACACAGCAAAACTCATGACAATTTTCGTTGTATAAACCAATCTATCTGACACTAAAATTTTTTAAATCACTTTTGACCTTACTGCAGTACATCAATTATATTTTCTCTATTGAATATTGGCTTTTATCGTATTTAATTTTTTGAATTACAAGAATATTCAAATGACGCTTTAATGTCAACACTCCAAAAAAAAGCGTTATTAAATTGACGGCTACAATAAAGACTAGGACCGGCACAAGATTAATCTTAAACACTAAAACGTAACTTAATTTTTTAATTACAAAAAACTTACGAATAAGAAATAGTGCAAATAATTCTTGAAGTGTAAGCATACCTATCGTTGAAAAGATTACGAATTTTTTACGTTGTGAATATTCTAAGACGTAAGTTTTATAATTTTTAATGTCAGATGAACTACGCCAAAAACGATATCCTTTCGCAAAATTTATATAATTACTCAAAAACATCACCAACGGAATTATCATCAAAATCAATTGCATTATAAACTGCAAAAGCTCCTTACCACCTTTTTTTGCCATATAGTAATAATTTTGTGCTGACGACATGCTATCCATTTTAGCATCTTTGAGCATCGCACGAAGAACATCCTCACTTATTGAATAGGTAAGTAAGTATGTTATTAAGACTAAAGACATACTTAAAATGAATACACCATAAACAATATTATTCTTTTTCTTTGATCCAAAAAATAGATTGACCCCAAGGCCTCCTGCACAACCTGTCACAAACGCAATCAAAATTATTACCACAAATTGGAACCAAAATGAAAAATTGGATGATAAACGCAACGAACAACCAAAAACAATCAGCATGGCTAAAATGCACACAATCATAAAAATTGACTGCTTTCTATGCGCTAATTGTTGATTTTCGGAAACCTCAAATTTAACTTCTTTCTTCCGTTTTAACGCATACTTATCTTTTTCATTGACATCGTCGTTAGACAACAAATTCATTTGTTTACATTTTTGATACATTTCAAAATATGTATCATATTTTTTTGTTGTGGGTTCTATCAATATGCTCAATTTTGAAATCCGTAAAAGTTCTTTAATATCATCCGAACGTAAACAGCCAAGCATTTCGCTCTCATATACTTTTTGCGTTAATGAGTTTTGATAATTTATAATTGATTGAGCCGAAAAATTATTCTTCAAATTCTCTCTTGATGTTGCAACTGCTAAATCAGTAAAGATATAATTATTATTTACCGCAAAATTATCGCAATATTTAGCCATATTTAGACAGCACAATGCAACTAGTTCTTGATTGGATGAGGGATTACGAATGTACTCAACCACCTCTTCATACTGACTTTGTAACAGCAATTTTGCATTACGATCCATCCTATTTATTGAGTCTAAAAAGTCATTATCATTTTCGATTTGACGTTGAAGCCACCTATTGTATGACTTAGAATTATTCAATTCATCTATGGTTAGACTGCTATCTCTAGACATATACGCAAACTTCTTCGAGATCCAATAGATATATTCATCACAATCTAAATAACCTAGTTCTAAGCAATCGTCAATAAAATCTGAACCGTCAAAACGATCTCTTTCCTTTGTTTCCTCCGTTGCGTCAAAAATTCTATCAATTGATTTAAGCAAATTTAAAATTTTTCTTTTTTCACTCTCCCATTTTTCTTTTGTTTGTTCTTTTTTACTTTTAATTTTAGAAATAGCGTCAATAATATAATCTGTTAGACCAAAATAATTTACTCTTAGCCCCAATTTTGCTTTAAAAATTATATCTAATACTTTTATCTCGTAAGCATGGTATAATCTTGTTCCCATATACCCTTTGAAATATGTGCCTAATCGAGAAATAATTTTAAGCCCTTTCTTATACTCTCCGTTGTAATACGCTAAATATGAAAGTGATATAAGATTATTATATACATTACCTCGGGCTTTTTCATTTGCTATAATCGTTTTCAAACTTTTTTTATAATATAATCTCCATAGTACATTATACCACCTATCAAAATCAGGTTCTTGATATCTAATAATTTTTGATATGATACTTTCTAATTCTCCCGAATTATCAAAAGAAAACAATTGAAAGAACTCTTGCAAATAAGATTCTGAACAATTAATATAATCAACAAAAGCTCCCAAAACTATCATATTACCTGCATTAGTTACTAAAAAATCATAAACACCTTGTAAATCATTTAATGCAAAATAACACGATAAAGCGTATCGATATTTCAAGAATTCCTTACCAGCTTCATTATATAATGTCAATATAGTGCGGTAATATTTTTCTCGATTTTCATCTGATATCCCGGATTTAAAACAGTTAGAAATTCTACACTGGGAAAAATGCCAATAACCGTTCTCGTCGCATATTAAAAAACATTTAAAAAATTTAATAAACGATGAAAAGTCCGTCGGGGTCTGTTTTTCTGAAAATTGCTCTAATACAAAATCCATTTCACGTTCAGACATGCCATGAGGCGAAACGGTTAAATACTCAAAATAATATTTAGTAATCGGAAGAATACGTTCGATACGACTTCTTTGTTGATGAAGTTCTTCCTCAAATGTTTTCGCAGCTTTTCCAATTATTTCCTTTTGAAATAATTCTACATTTTGAGCAAACGTTAGACCGTTTGTGACTACACGCTGGTTAATTATCTTAAAGTCTTTCTCGGAAAGATTATCAAGCTCATGCAACAATAAAGTTAAATATGGAGCCGTACTACAATTTCTAGGATTGCGTTTTTCCTTTAATAATATTTCTTGAATTAATTCTTCGCTTACCGTTCTGTGCGATAATATAAAAAACTTTTTTACAATTTCTTTAATATCTTTTTCGGTATAGTTATGAAGCAACAACTCCGCACTATCCATAGCCGAAATATATTTTGACAATGAATAAGTATGATTGTGTGAAACTATAAACTTAACATTATTGTAAGCATAAGTGTTTAAAAAAGAAAGTTCATTTTTATTCTTAATAATCCTATCGATACTATCTATTAAAATGACAACCGGCTTATCAAATCCTTTAATATTAACAGTTTGTTGAAACTTTTTTATTAGTGAAGCTACTGTATAATTTGAAATATCATCATTACAGTCCAGTGATTGCATAAAATATTCAATAAGTTCACGTAAAGAAAAAATTTCATCCGCACCATCGCAAATATATGACAAAATAAAACTGTCGGAACTTAAAGTAAGTTCTTGAGCTATTTTTGATATAAAAAAACTTTTTCCTACACCATTTTCAGAAACGATGTCTAAAATTTTCTTTGTACTATTACTAATATATTCAAAAGCTTTAGAAAGTTCTGTTATACGCCCCGCAAATAAGGATGCTTTTTTTTCAATCGTTAAACTAATCAGTTTTTTCCTTTTTGTATAATTATCTTCTAAAAGACTATTATTATATTCGTCTTTAAATAAATTTTCAACATCACTAATAACCATTTCCTTGAAATTATTGTCTAGACAAAACGATGCTTTTTCTTTATCCCATAAAGCATCATACGTCCTTACTTGCATCGGAAATAATTTAGTAATTTTTTGTTTTAATTCTATTAGTTTCCTTGCGTCATCCCCAGTTGATACATATTTTTGTTTCGAATTTTCGTCATCGCCAAAATTTACCGAGTTCCTAAAATAAAACAAACATTTACCAGTATCAACGTAAGTACTTAAAGCATAATTAATTTCGATTTCTGTTATACTTTTATCCGAATACTTTTCTTCATCGGTGCCATTTCCATAGATTACAGATAATACATCTTCTTTATTTGGGATCCAACCATATCTCTCGCCCAAAAAAACGATGAAAAAAGGTTTGGCGCTTTTTATTTCGCTTAAACACACGCTAAGAACTTTTTTGTCATAATCGTATTCTTTGTCGGTTTGTATATTGCACCCCCAACGAAGATCTATAAATTCCAAAAACAATCCAGCTTTTCTTAATTTATCATTAATTTTATCTTCTAATGATAACCTAAAAAAATCTCTTTCAGCCTGCATGTCATTAAATGTGCTTGATAAAAAACACGATACCTTCTTCATCTATTAACCTCATAGTTTTAACAATCAAACGCATCTATCGTTGTAAAAACCTTTATCGTTTCTCAAATTGATAAATGCATGTAAACAATAACCGTTAGACAGAAAACATATCCTACCGATTTGTCATTCGCCAAAAACATATTTTTCTTGAAAATTCCTTTTTATCATTTCAATTTTATCACACGGACAAGAAAAAATCAATCCATATTTGCTAATAATTCACATGAAAATTCAAAAACCGACAAAAAGTGTTTTTTCACAATTTACCGATCTTAAAACACATTAACGTACACTTCGCCAAGACAAACAATACGAACACGAAGTTCATAAACTTTATATGCGAGATTTTTAAGAACGAAACAAACGCATACGACCGAGCGAAATCGCTCGGTCGTATACATATTGTTAAAACGTATTATTTTGTAAATCGATGTTTTATAACGGCAAGTCTTTTTTGGTAAATCTTAAGGAACCGATAACGTAACCGACAATTCCCGCCGCCGCCAAAACGACAAATTTCCAGATAAACACGTTGGTTCCGTCCATTATCGAAATCACGTCGAACAACGAAATAATCGTTGCGTAATTAAAATAATTTAACGCGCCGAGTCTGACGACGGAAGGAATAACCGGACTGCCGAACAACCCCAGCATAGCCGCCACGAGAGCGAAAATACTTAAGCCGCCGCCGATTGCCATGGATCGTTTGCTCCTGTCAAATACGCACGAAGTAAAGAAACAAAGTCCGGAAAGCGCGAACAGCACGTCAAAGGCGCCGACGTTCAACAGAATTAACTTTCCGTATGTCAGCGAAACTTCTTCCGACACCAAAGACAGACAGACGCATCCCGTCGCCGTAGTCAAGCAAAACATACAAAACAGCGAGCCGAGCAAATACACCGCCTGCGTGAATACGACGGTAATTCTCTTCGTCGACGTGGAAAGAACGTATGCCATAGAACCGCTGTCTACCTGCCCCGCTATAAGGTTGTTAGAAGCCATAATCATATAGATAATAGGTAGCAACAGACCTGCCAACTTGTAAAAAATCGAACCGACCACGAGAGTATATAAATCCGCCTTTCCGATCTCCTCCAACGCCTCGGAAACGGCGGAGGGTAACGTAGATAGAAAACTCGACGAAATATCATCGGACAGTTCTTGCCTCTTTTCGGCAACGGCGGCGGTATATGCGGCTTCGTCTTCGAACACACCGTCGATATAATCCTTTTCCAATAAACCTATTTCGTATTCGAACCGCCCCCTATACGTTGCAATCGACGTTTGTGCCAAGTGTTTTATCGCATCATAAGTATAGCCGAACGAATTGTATTTTTCTTTGCTTACGCCGTATTCCGAAAGCGCGTCGATAACGGCGGTCACGTTTTCCGGTTTAACCATATTCCCGGCAAGGAAAACCGAAGCGCCGTTTTGCGCCCTACTTTCCCGATAATCGCCACGCTCTGCAGAAAAAAGATACGTTGCTATATCACCCGACGAGATATGCGATATTAAAGATATAACGTCGTAATCGGCAGGAACGTCTTCGTCGTTTTCCGTGTAAAACTCGTCGAACGTACCGTTCGGGTTCAACGTATACATCACGCTACCGAGCATTTCTTGCGCTTCCGTCGAATTCTCCTCATAACCTGCCGCGACGGCTTTTTCGCCCACATAGGTCTGCAACGTTTCGCAAGCGGACGCGTATGCCGTCGCGATTGCCGCCTCCTGCGTTGCGGGCGTTTGATTTTGCCAAGTTTGCAATGCCGAAAAGTACTCTGCTTCACTGTTAAAAGCCTCTTTTGACGGCATACCGTTTTGCCATTCTGAAATAAGCGAAAGGTATTTTTCCCCTGCCGCCGTCTTGATTTGCGGCGTTGCGTTTTGCCAAGCGGTCATAGCGGCGACGTACGTATCCGTGTCGGCAAAATCGCTTTGTTTCGGCATCTTCCCCAGCCAAACGAGATAAGAAAGCGTATCCGTTGCGTTTTCCGAAAACAAAAAATCGAATTCGGACAAACCGTCGCGCGCGTTTTCGTAATATGAAAGCGCACGCTTTTGCATTTGAGCGTCTACTTCTTTCGTGATGATGGTGTCCTGAATGGAATTTTTAACCTCGCCTATGTTCCCGTTACCGGAAATCAGCATAACGCAAGCGAGCATAAAGCAAGTCGCAAACGTGATAATTGCCCACATCGTGCCGTTCGCCTTGCAAGACTGTTTGAATAAAGCTTTACTGAACATATTTTGTTACTCCTTTGAATTATCTTGTTTCGAAAATAAAATGTTTTTGAAATGCATTTCGAGAGTATACGGTAATTCCGAAATAAATTTCACGTCGTAATTATGCAGAACACCGAGCAATTTTGCGGTATCTTGCGCACGAATACGAATTGTTACCTGATTGTATTGTTCTTGTAAACGTATTTTTTCGTAATTTTCGTTTAAAAAACGTTTGTAGTCGTCGGACGAATGAAATTCGATTTTGAAATCTTTCGTCAAACGATTGCGTATTTCGTTCATGTCGCACACGTCCACAATGCGTCCGTCGTTTATAAGCGCGACCTTGTCGCAAGTTTTTTCCAATTCGTCGAAACTGTGACTACTCATAAAAATAGTTTTGCCTTTTTTATGTTCCTCTCGGATAATATCCAAAAACGTTGCTCGCATTAACGGGTCCAGTCCCGTCGTAGGCTCGTCGATAATAATGATAGGCGCGTTATTCATAAGCGCGGCGACAAGTGCGGTTTTTTGTTTCATACCCTTGCTCATTCGTTTTAAGTTCGCACGCGGGTCCAGTTGCAACCTCTCTATAAGTTCGTTCGCGTATGACATATCGCTAAGTCCCGAAAAATCCGCCTGACATTTCAAAAAGTCTATACCGGTTTTTAGATCCGGAAACGTGATTTCCCCGGGGACGTAGCCTATTTTCTTTACGATTTCGCTCGAATGTTCCCACGAAGACAATCCCGTAACGAACACCTCCCCCGACGTCGGCTTCAAAAAACCCATAACGTGTCGTATCGTCGTCGTTTTTCCGCTTCCGTTCGTGCCTACGTAACCGACCATTTCACCCTCTTTTATCGCAAAATCGAGTTGAAATATTCCGCGATTGTTTCCGTAATCCTTGGTTAATTTTTTTGTTTCTATAACGTTCACGATAAGGCACCTCCGAAATCTTTGTCTTCTTTATAAAATTTCATAAAGTAATCTTCCAACGTTTCTTTTCTGTTACTGAACGACGATACCGGAAGCGCGGCTAAAAGCGCGATAAGCGTATTCAAATCTCTATCGTCTACGGAAATATAAACTTCTTTTTGTTCGTCTGCGATAAGCGTAAACGAAGCGATTTCTTTTGCCTTTGTCAAAAACAATTCTTTGCCGCCTACGTATTGAAAACCGACCGTATAATATTTGCGCGAAGCGTGCTTTAGCTCGTCTGCTATAAATTCCGAAACTATTTTGCCGTCTTTTATAATGGCTATCCTATCGCACGTATAATCGATTTCGGAAAAAATATGACTGGACAGCAAAATCGTTTTTCCGCGCTTTTTCTCTTTATGTATAAACCGAATAAAGTTTTCTTGCATAACCGGGTCGAGTCCGCTTGTCGGCTCGTCTAAAATCAACACGTCGGGATCTGACATAAACGCCGTCACAACGGCAAGCTTGCGTTTTACTCCCAAACTCATTCGCTTGGTTTCTCCCGCCAGGACGTTGTTCTTTAATTCAAACAGGTCGAGCATTTCGTTTAATCTTGCCTCTTTGTGAACGTTTTGCATATCTTGCATCATTCGAATAAACTCCCAGCCGGTTAAACCTGCCGGCAATGCGATTTCGCCCGGGATATAGCCGACGCGACTTAAAACCTTGTCGTAGTTTTCGAAAGTTTCCAACCCGAGTATTTTTGCGCTACCGCAGTCCGGTTTAGAAAACCCCATTAAATGTCTTATCGTCGTCGATTTACCCGCGCCGTTCGGTCCTAAAAACCCGAACACCTCGCCTTTGTCTACGTGAACGTTTACGTCAAACACGCCCCGCCCGAAGCCGTAATCTTTAGTAAGACCGACCGTTTCTATGACGTGTTCGGAATTTGAAATAATTTTTTTATCCAATTTATTGCTCCTCTACTAAACAGTGTTGACATTTGAACTGTGTCATAGTATAATACATCTTAAATAAAAACGACGACACAAAAAAATGTGCAGTGAAAACATCTGCACATCCGATAAAATTGTGTCTATATATCAAGGAGAAAAACGTGAAAGCCAAAAATCTGAACAATTCATCGAGAAAAACAAAACGGTTAATTAAAAAAATTTTTGCCGAACTTCTTTCCGAAAAAAAGAATTTATCAAATATTTCCGTAAGCGAATTGTGTAATCGCGCCGACATCAGTCGCGGAACTTTTTATTCGCATTACGACGATATTTACGGGGTGGCGGAAGAATACGAAAACGAGTTGATAGACGCCTTTTTCGATAAAACGCGTCTGATTACTTCCCAAAGCATTATGCAATTCATCGACTCCGTCTTCGAATACATACGTCAAAACGACGAAAACTATCGGTTGCTTTGCAAATCGAACGACAGCATTTTTGCCGCAAAAAAATTGACGACAATCGCCTCTAAAACGTTGACGGAAGTCTGCAAAAACGATATTCGAATAATAAACAGCGATTACATCGAAATTGAAATTCAGATATTCGTCGAGGGATTGTTCTGTGAATATATGAGATATTGCCGCGAATATTCGGCAAGAACGTTGGACGATTTGTACGCGTATACGAAGTTTTGGGTATCTAACTTCCTTTCCCGTCGCTCCGTTTAACTGTGCGACAAAAAGAGGAAGCCTTGGCATTAGCCAAGGCTTCCTCTTACTCTCTACAAACTTTTCCATCTATTTACGTTGCAAGCGGCGCTTGCAACGTTTAAGCGGTTTTATTGATTTTATTTTACCATATTTGCGGCTCGCCGTCAACGTAATGCCAATAATTTCCGTCCTCCGTCGGCTGACTTTCGCTATAATAGTACCGCGTTGCGTTTGTTAAATCGTAATTATAGCCACTACTTATTTCGTCCCACTCTTCTGTAGCACCGTTATAATATACGACTGTTAAACTATCGCAGTCACCGAACGCCATCCATTCTATTCTTGTTACACAATTACCGATTATTACGCTTGTTAAACTTCTGCAATTAAAAAACGCATAATCTCCTATACTAGTTACGCTGTTACCGATTGTTACGCTTGTTAAACTTCTGCAATTAGAAAACGCATCTCTTCCTACACCCGTTACACTGTCACCGATTATTACACTTGTTAAACTATCGCAAACATAGAACGCATATTGATATATCTCATAACTTTTACCGTTATAATCCTTAGGTAAAACCAATTCCGTTTCTTTACCTACGTATCCGATTAAATAGTTTACGATATCATAGGTATAGAATAGATAATCGTCTTTATTTACTACTTCGCTTTCTCCGCTTGTCTTTACGTTTATTGCGTAATATCCTACGTCACCGTAACTACTAATGCCTTTTTCTATACAAAGATTACTCTTATTTATTACTTCTACTAATTTATAGCAATAATCGAACGCACCTTTATTTAACCCCGTTAGAACACCATATTAGATTACCGCCAATAAATATTTTAGAAAAGACTCCATATTTTTTTATGCCT
>CAZARP010000030.1:11388-13258 GCA_964487575.1 uncultured Christensenella sp. | reverse complement strand
TTTGTTTTTAGTATTTTTCGATTATGGCGTTCATTTGCGGTAAAACCTTTTCCATATCTTCCACAAGTTTGATTTGCGTTCTGGTTCTGTCGAGGTTTTGACCTTCACGCGTTGTTCTGAAGTACATGTCGCCCTCTAAATAATCGGTCAAGAAGCGCATACCGCATTCGAGCGTCATAAGTATCGCGCCGAAAGCCAAGTTGTCGCGTTCGGTTTTCGTCGCGCTTTTGCCGAGTGCGGATAAATAACCCTTTGCGTAAGACTCGAACAAGTTTAGGTCGAAGTTAACTTTCGACAAGTCTTTTTCGTCTTCCGCCGCCGGGTTGCAGCCGAACCTTATGCTGTCGCCGAAGTCGTAACAAATACTGCCCGGCATAATGGTGTCCAAATCGATTACCGCGACGTATTTGCCCGTCTTTGCGTCCAACATTACGTTGTTAAGTTTGGTATCGTTGTGCGTTACCTTGGTGGGCATTTTGCCGCTTTTTAACAAATCCACTATTCTTCCGCAATAATCTTTTCTGTCGTAGAAGAAGTCTATCTCCCTTTTCACGCTTGCGGCTCTGCCGAGTTTGTCGGCTTTTACGGCGGCGTCGAAATTTTCGAAACGTTTTACGGTGTTATGGAAGTCGGGTAAGACTTCGTACAGTTCGGTGGCGTCGAATTCGGCGAGCAGATTGGCGAAGTTGCCGAAAGCAACGGCGCTTTCATAAAAATGCTCGGGCTTTTCCACTATTTGATAGGCTATCGCGTCGGTGATGAATTTGTATACGCGGAAGTACCCGTCTTTGCACCCGTAATATGCCTTACCGTCTTTCGTGTATACCAACGAAAGCGCTTCTCTGTCGGGGTTGCCGCCGTTTGCCGCTATTCTTTTGCGGTTGAATTCGGTAACCAGTTTAATGTTGTTCATCAACTTTTCCACGTCTTTAAAGAGATTGCCGTTGATTTTTTGGACGATGTATTTAACCTCGTTCCCGTGTTCGTCGACTATCGCGAGATAAGTCTCGTTGATATGACCTTCGCCGTAGCGTTCGCAAGAAACGAGTTTTCCGTCAATTTGAAATTGTGAAACAATATTCTCGAAATCGTATGCCATTTTTACCTTACTTCCTAACGTTTTTTTATTATGATACCACACGAAAAGGATATTTTCAAGCGTTTGCGGCAGAATAAACCTTAGAAAAACGATAATTTTCGCTTTGACGCCGAAAAACAAATATTCGGACAAGGTATTGACAAACGACGAAATTTATCTTATCATTTTATCGTAAGGGAAAAGCGCGAGTGTTGTTTCGAGGTTTTACGAAAGGAGGTTTTTATGGACGTTAAAATATATCCCGCTAAACTACGCGGAAGCGTTTTCGTGCCGGCAAACGCCGCGGCGTCGCATAAAGCGTTTATATCGAGCGCGCTGTCCGACAGACCTACGATAGTGGCGGCGAAAACGCTTCTTCCCGACGTCAACGTTACGTCGGAATGTTTGAAGGCGCTCGGTGCTTCGGTCGAATTTTCCGACGGCGAATTTTTGATAAGACCTATCGATAAAACCGTTAGGAAGAGAGCGACGTTGAATTTCGGGGAAAGTTTTTCTGCGTTTAAATATCTTTTCCCGACGGCTTGCGCCTTAAAAGACGGTATAGACGCCGTAGGGAACGGGCAACTTTCCAAGAAAAACCTCGCGGATTATTTGTACGCGTTGAGAGGAGTGGGTTTTACGTCCGAAAGTTTACCGCTCGAGGCGAACGGAAGGTTGACTTGCGGAAATTACAAAATTTCCGCTTTGCAAGGCTCTCAATATCTTGCCGGGTTGTTGTTTGCGTTGCCGCTTCTAGACGGTGACAGCGAGGTATACGTCGACGGAGATATC
>CAZARP010000030.1:8640-11288 GCA_964487575.1 uncultured Christensenella sp. | reverse complement strand
CGTGTCGATAAAAATTTCCGATTATCTGCCGCTCGCGGCGGTCGGGGCGGCGTTGGGCGCGCGTAAGGTAAAATTCAGCGTTCCGGCAAGCAAAAGTAACGACGTCAGACGCCGCGTTACCGTAAATATGATAAACGGTTTGGGCGGCAAGGCGGAATTGACCGAGAACGGAATTGCCGTAGAAGGGACCTCGGGACTACGCGGCGGTACGATGATAGACAGCTTTTCGGACAGTAGGGTGGCTCTCGCGGCGGTGTTTGCCGCGCTTAACGCGGACAAACCGACTACGCTTTTAACGGCGCAGGCGGCAGAAAGAGCGTATCCCGGCGTATTCAACGAGGTCATCAGACTGGGCGGACGTGCTGAAAGTTTGTAAATTTCGTTTTTTTACGGGCGTTCGACACGAAAAAAGACAAAAAGACGTGAAAAAAATTTAAAATGCCGCGGTTTTTCGTTGCATAAGGGGAAAGTTTGTGCTAAAATATACGAGCAAAAAAATCACACCCGAACGGTTACGGATTTCGTGCGGCAAAAATCTTTAATTGTCGTTGTATCCGACGAACGGCCTACGGGGAGGTAAAACGGAGGATTTTATCATGGCAGTTATCACAATGAAGCAACTCCTTGAAACTGGCGTCCACTTCGGACATCAGACAAGGCGTTGGAACCCGAAAATGAAGAAGTACATCTACGGCGAAAGAAACGGTATTCATATCGTTAACCTCGAACAGACGGTTGACCTTATCGAAAACGACGTTTATCCTTTCATCGTGGAAGAAGTCAAAAAAGGCAAAAGCATTCTTTTCGTCGGCACCAAGAAACAGGCTCAGGACGCTATAAAAGAAGAAGCCGAGCGTTGCGGTCAGTACTACATCAATTCCAGATGGCTCGGCGGCACGCTTACCAACTTTAAGACCATTCGTTCCAGAGTCGAAAGATTGAACAAACTCAACAATATGGAAAAGATGGGCGAGTTCGACCTTCTTCCCAAAAAAGAAGTTATGAAGCTTAAAGCGGAAAGGGATAAACTCGAAACCAATCTCGGCGGCATCAAAGAAATGAGGAGTCTTCCCGGGGTTATGTTTATCGTCGACCCCGACCAAGAAGATATCGCGGTTTTAGAAGCACGCAAGCTTCACATCCCCATCGTCGCCATCACGGACACCAACTGTGACCCCGACCTTATCGATCACGTTATCCCCGGCAACGACGACGCCATAAGGGCGATTAAGCTTATCGCTTCGGTCATCGCCGACGCGGTAATAGAAGCTAACCAAGGCGAACAAGTAGCGGCGGAAGCTTCCGAAGAAGTCGAAGCGGAACCCGTAGCGGAAGTTCCGGCAAGCGACGCCGAATAATTTTAGGAGGAAATAACGATTATGTTTACAGGTAGTGACGTTATCGCGCTTCGTCAAAAAACGGGCGCAGGCGTTTTGGATTGCAAAAAAGCACTTACCGAAACCAACGGCGATATGGACAAAGCCGTTGATTATTTGAGAGAAAAGGGTATGGCGACTGCCGCTAAAAAGGCGTCCCGTATCGCTGCGGAAGGTATCGTTGCGGCAAAGGTAAGCGGCAACGTCGGCGTTTTAGTCGAAGTTAACTGCGAAACCGATTTCGTTGCCAACGGCGACCAATATAAGGCGTTCGTTGCGGACGTGGCGGATTACGTTTTGAACAACGACGTAGCGGATATAGACGCGCTCGTTAAGGCAAAAGAGGCTGAAACGATTGCGGCGACCGCTAAAATCGGCGAAAAAATCGCTATTCGCAGGTTTGTTAAATATGCTGCCGATTACGGCATCGTGGAAAGTTACATTCACATGGGCGGCAAAGTCGGCGTGTTGGTAGAAGTTGACGGCTGCACTTGCGCAAAAACGCACGAACTCGCTCACGATATCGCGTTGCAGATAGCGGCTGCCAAACCTCTTTATATCACGGCTGAAGAAGTTCCGCAAGAAGTTTTGGAACACGAAAAATCGATTTTGTTGGCTCAAATCGAAAACGACGAAAAACTTGCCAGCAAACCCGAAATGGTTAAACAAAAGATGGTAGAGGGTAAAATCGGCAAATATTACGATGAAAATTGCCTTTTGAAACAAGCTTTTGTTAAAGACCCGTCCATCACTATAGAAAAACTCGTCGAGAACTATTCTAAAGAAATGGGCAAGAACCTTTCTATCAAACGCTTTACTCGTTTCGAAATGGGCGAAGGTTTGGAAAAGAGGAACGACGACTTCGCTGCGGAAGTTGCCGCTCAGATGAAAAAGTAAATTCGATTTATCGAAAAAAAGACCGTTTAGCAAAACGGTCTTTTTTGTTATGTGTTTTTACGGTCTGAATACTCGCAGTTTGTCCGAAACTATTTTTATGTCGAACGGTACGTCGTCGTACAGTTCGCCGTCGACGTTGACTGTGACGGGACGTTCGGTTTTGCAAACGATTTCCGTCATGTTCTCGTGTATCGCCTGCGGCAGAGAAAGCACTTTGCCGCCTTTCAGTTTTAAGAAGGCGTTAATCAATTTTAATCCGCGAATTTCTCTAACCGCGACGAAATCGAGCTTTTTGTCCGTCGGGTCGGCGACGGGGCAAATGGGAATGCCGCCGCCGTAATGGCAACCGTTGGCAACGCAAGCGACGAAAGAACG
>CAZARP010000030.1:0-8540 GCA_964487575.1 uncultured Christensenella sp. | reverse complement strand
CCGCAGGGGATTATGCCCATCGTAACCTTGTCGAATTCCGAAAAGCCGTTTATAACCTCGTGCAAAGTTCCGTCGCCGCCTATTACGACGATGCAGGTCGCGCCGTGTTTGATTAACGTGTCGGTAAGTTCAGTCGCGTGATGCGGCGTTTTCGTCATATGTATGACGTACGGAATATTTCTTTCCGTTAAATGTTTTTCTATTTTCGGCAAAGCTTTTTTAACCTTTTTTCCGTCTTTGCCGCCGGCGGAAGGGTTGGCTATAAAATCTATCATTTTTCGTCCTTTCAAAAATATATGTCTATTTTACTACAAAATTTGACTAATTTCAAGTTTTTGTGATAAAATATATAAAATGGATTTGTTTTTCTCCGATAAAATAATAGAATTAAACGAACGGCTTAATCGTGGGTTATACGTCGTCGGCGGATACGTCAGGGATTTGCTTAAAGGCGGCGAGCCGCCCGAGGACGTGGATATCGCGGCGGCGATTGACGCGCAAGAGGTCGCGTCGTCGGCGGAGCAGACCGGGTTTAAGGTTTTGTGCGTTTATCCGCGTACGGGGACGGTGGCGTTTACCGACGGGCAAAGCAGATATGAATTCACGCGGTTTAGAAGCGACGTTTATTCGGGCGGTAAGCACGTGCCGGACGAAGTATCGTATACCGACGACTTGGATAAAGACGCGCGTCGCAGAGATTTTAAGTGCAACGCGATATATGCTCGCGTTTGCGACGGAAGCATAGTCGACCCGCTCGGCGGCGTTTCGGACGTGGAGCGCGGCGTTTTGGACGCGGTAACGGACGCCGAAAAAGTTTTTTCTTCCGACGGTCTGAGACTTATGCGTTTGGCGCGGTTTAGCGGAGAACTCGGTTTCGAGCCGACGCGAGCGGTCATGGACGCGGCTAGGCGTAACAGATTTAAAATAGCGGATATTTCGAAGGGAAGGGTTAAAGAAGAACTTAAAAAAATTCTGGTCGCGGACGACAAACCGCCGTATAACGTAAAGGACGGACATTACAGGGCGCTTAAAGTTTTGGAAAGAACGGGGGTGCTCGACGTTCTGTTTCCCGAACTTTCCGACGGGCGCGGAATGGCGCAACGTGCGGATTTTCACAAATACGACGTATTGGAACATTCGCTTAAAACGGTTTATTACGCTCCGCATAGCATCAGACTTGCGGCACTACTACATGATATCGGTAAACCGTCGGTGATGAAGCGTTTGGGGTGGTATTCGGGGCACGAGGTTGTCGGCGCCGAAATAACCGAGGCAAAATTAAAGGAACTTAAATTCGACGCGCGCACGATAAGAAAGGCGGGTTTTTTAGTCGCTACGCACATGTTCGATTTAGAATGTGACGAAGACGAGTTAAAGGTAAGAGAGTTTATTGTCGAAAATTATGCGGAAATCTCCGACCTTTTATCTTTAAAACAGGCGGATTATCGAGCGGGGTTAGACGCCGACGACGTGTGTCCTACCGTAACGCGCTGGAATGAAATTATACGGAGGATGAGGGACGAAGGCGCTCCGTTTTCCGCGAGGGATTTAAAAATAACCGCGAACGATCTTATGGCAATAGGCTATCGGGGGGCAAGTATAGGCGAAGAGCTTAAAAAGTTGTTGAAAAGCGCCGTTAGAGGAGAAACTAAAAACGACGAGAAGTCGTTGCGTGCAACGGCGGAGGCGGATTTTCGGTACCGTCAATAATTTGACATATCTTTTCATAAGTGTTAAAATAAACGATATGAGGTTTTGCGCATCGAGCGTATTTAAGGAGGCAGTTTATGGCAGAGCAGTTGTCCGATGAGGAAATAAAGCAACGGATAGAAGAGAAAAAGTTAAAAAGAAAGTTGAAGAAAGCCAGGTGCAGGGGACTTAAGAATTTTTGTATTTGGCTTGCGGGCGTGTTGTGCTTGCCGTTCCTTTTGGTTGCGGCGATAGCAATAGCCGGCGGTGTCGTTCCGTTAAAGACTTACTTCGGCGACGACGCGGAACAGTACGTCGACGTTTCTACGCCGAATTCTATCGGTAACCAACCGGCGTTTGCCGCGGTGACCAAAATAAAAGATTATAAAGTGAAAGACGTCCCCGTTTTGGAAAAGGCTTTGCGCGACATTTTTTCGAGCGTCGGAATTGACGATTACGTTACCGTCGACCTCGATGCGATGAGCGATATTTCTCTCGGTGCAGGCGAAGAACTGACCGGTTCGATTTTATCGTGTTTTTACATAAACGACACCGTTCTCGGCGACGACACCGGTGTTTCGTTCTTGTTCCAAACGGAGGAAGTCGGCAAAACCGCGGGAGAGGTTAAGGCGGAAGAAAACTTTGACCAAAAAAAGGATTTATACTACTATCGAGTTTCCGCTTCGGGCGGCGATGCGCGGTATGAACGCGCGTTTACCGACGGCGGCGACTATGCGGACGGAGTAACTTCGTCGACGGCGCTTTATTATCCGTCTTGTTCTTTGATACCGATCGGGGAGCTTTCGATAATAACCGAAAGGCTTAAGGTCGTCAAACTTGCGGACATAGTAACCGCCTTTTCGGACAGCGACGAGCAAGTAGGTATGTTATACGACGTTATAGGCGATTTAACTATCGGTACGCTCGATACGCTGGATATGGACGATTTTAAAATTTCCGCGTTTTTCAAAGTGCCTGAGGAAGAACCCGAAAACAAGACCATGTACGATTTGTTGTTGGACGTGACGGGATTTGTTCCGAGCGAAGGATTGTCCGAGGAGGAATTGCAAGAGGAACGCGCCGAAGCGTATCGCGAACTCTCTTTGGCGGACCTTAACGGTTTCGACCCTATGGCAATTCACGTAACGTCGGTTTTACCCCTTGAGAACAACGACAAGATTTATAATTTGCTCAAAGATATGTCGGGCGCGGAAAGTGTAGACGATATAAAGTTAAGCGATTTGACGAACGACGACGCTATAAGCAACATAAAACTTGCCGGTATACTCGAAGACAGCGAGCAACTGTATGATATCTTGTGCGACGCTACGGGCGTGGCAGATAAAAACGAACTGACTATCGGTAAGTTACAAAATATAAGCATAACCGGTATTAAGTTGTCGTCGGTGTTGGACGTGCCCACCGAAGAAAACGGCAATAAGAATAAATTGATATACGACATAATATGCGATATGACCGATAAAGCCGCCGACGAAATAACGGTGAACGACTTTGCCGATTTGGCTGCGAAAAACATCAAATTGTCCGTGGTTCTTTCCGCTCCGACGGCAGAGAACGGGTACGAAAACCAAAAGATATATGATATACTTTGCGCGGCTACCGATAAAGACGCCTCCGAAATAACGATAAACGATTTGAGCGGCTTCGACGTCAACGACGTTAAATTGTCGGTAGTGCTCGACGCTCCGACGGCGGGAAACGGATACGAAAACCAAAAGATATACGACATACTTTGTTCGGCTACCGATAAAGACGCCTCCGAAATAACGATAAACGATTTGAGCGGTTTCGATGCCGGCGGCATTAAATTGTCGCTGGTACTGGATGCTCCGACTGCGGAGAACTCGTATAACAACCAAAAGATATACGATATACTTTGCGCGGCGACCGGCGTGTCGAATGCCGACAGCCTTAAAGTGTCAGACTTGTCGTCGTTTAACGTCGAGAACGTCGGACTGACGACCGTGCTCGAAAAAACCGCCGACAACGAAAAATTATTCACTGTGTTAAAGGACGTTACGGGCAAGGATGCCGATGAAATTAAAATAAGCGATTTAGGCAGCTTCGACGTTAACGCGATACGCATTAAGCCGCTTGTCGACGCCGCCGACAATAAGATATTGAAGGCGTTATTGTCAGAGGACGACGGCTCGGTAACGCTGGGTAATATCGGTGAAAAAATAGACGGATTGAAGATTTCCGACGTTTACGATACCGAGTGCTTCGTTATAAGCAACGCCGGCAAATATTATAAAACCGCAAAAGGGTTCGTGTGGTCGGATAGTTACAACGCCGCGATACACGGTGCGCGCGTCGACGGTAAAAAATATGCCATAGCGTCCACCGCTTCCGTATGGTTGTTTATGCTTTACGACGTAGATGGCAAAACGAGCGACGGCAACGGAACGTGGTATAAGGAGTCGGATTTGGCGTTAAAGGACCTTAATTCCGACAACGGGATAGAGAGTATGACTACCAAGTTGCAAAACGCGAGCGTACGTCAGCTTGTCGACGCCGGCATTATACAAGACCCCGGTTATACCGGCGATTTGGAAATCCTTTACGCGAGTACGCTTCACGACATATTGACGAGAGCGAGCGTTTAAAAGGCAAAAACTAATACGAAAAACGTTTGACAAAGTTCGATGGTTTTTGTTATTATAGTTAAGCGCGTACGCTTGCGTAATCGGCTGCGCGTCAAACCTTGCTTGGGTAATCCCCAAGCCGAATAAGTCCGGGAGGTAAAAAAGAGTATGACTAAGTACGAGATGTTGTATATTCTCGACAACGCTTTGACCGACGAGGCTAAAGAAGCAGTCATCAAAAAGTTTGAAGATTTGGTTACCGCAAACGGCGGCACGGTTGAACAGACCGACCGTTGGGGCACGAAAAAATTACAGTACCCCATTAACTACAAGTCCGAAGGCTATTACGTTTTGATGAGCTTCGAAGCAGAAAAGACCCTCGTTGTGGAATTAAAGCGCGTTGCGGGTATTACGGACGGCATTATAAGAAGACTCATTACAAAGAGATAAGTTTAAGATAATATAGGTGTAACTATGAACAAAGTTATTTTAGTCGGCAATTTAACGCGTGATCCGGAGCTGTCCGAAACGCAAAGCGGCGTTGCGGTATGCAGGTTCGCCATTGCTGTATCGAGAGATTACGCAAACAGCGACGGTACTCGCGAGACGGATTTTTTCAATATAACCGTTTGGCGCGGCAGGGCGGAAAATTGCGGAAAGTATTTGAAAAAGGGTAATAAAGTCGCGATAGTCGGTAGCCTTCAAAACCGTTCTTACGAAGATAAAGACGGTATAAAGAGGAACGTTACGGACATCGTAGCCAACGAAGTGGAGTTTTTAACGCCGAAGAGCGCTCAAACCGACGTCGATACCGACGCGGTCGCGCCCTCGAGAAGGGAACGTCCGCAACTCGAGGCGATAGACGATAATCAATTACCGTTTTAAGGCTTAGGCTCGTACTTGGAGCCGTGAATGAATTAAGGAGAATAAAAATGGAAGAAAACACGAATATAACCGAAACTCCGGTTGCGGCAGAGGGCGAACACGCCGCCGCTCCGAAGGAAGGCAAGAAGTTTGTTAAAAGAATTCCTCGCAGAAAAGTTTGCGCTTTCTGCCAGGCGAAAACCGAAACCATCGATTATAAAGATATAGCTACGTTAAAGAGATATATCACCGAGGGCGGTAAAATTCTTCCCCGTCGTATGACGGGCGTCTGCGCTAAACACCAAAGGGTTTTGGCAAAGGCTATCAAACGCGCAAGGCTCGTTGATTTATTGCCGTTTAAGGGCGAATAATCGCGAGAGTTCGAATTTAAAAACGAAAACGGCTTTCTTTTACGAGAAAGCCGTTTTTTTTACAAAAAAATCGGGCGGCAATTCTGCCGCCCGAAAGGTTTTTTAACGACGAATTAGTCGTTGCATTCGCTTGCTTTGCCCGCGCAACCCAAAACGTTAACCAATTTGTGGCGAACGATTTCTTTAATGTTCGCGCGTGCGGGTTTAAGATATTCTCTCGGGTCGAACTTGTCGGGGTGTTCGTTGAAGAATTTACGAACGGTACCGGTCATTGCGAGTCTTAAATCGGAGTCTATATTGATTTTGCAAACGGAAAGTTTAGCGGCTTCGCGAAGTTGTTCTTCGGGGACGCCGATTGCATTGGGCATCTTGCCGCCGTTTTCGTTAATCATTTTTACGTAATCTTGAGGAACGGACGAAGAACCGTGCAAAACAATCGGGAAGCCGGGCAATCTCTTCGAAACATCTTCCAAAATGTCGAAGCGGAGAGCCGGGGGAACGAGTATGCCCTTTTCGTTAACGGTGCATTGTTCGGGTTTGAACTTATATGCGCCGTGCGAAGTGCCGATTGCGATTGCGAGCGAGTCGACGCCGGTTTTGGTAACGAATTCTTCGACTTCTTCGGGCCTGGTGTAAGAACCGACGGCGTGGGAAACTTCGTCTTCTATCCCTGCGAGGGTGCCGAGTTCGCCTTCGACGACTACGCCGTGGTCGTGCGCGTATTCGACGACCTTTTTGGTGAGTTCGATGTTATCGGCGAAAGAGTGCGAAGAACCGTCTATCATAACCGAAGTAAAGCCGCCGTCTATGCAGGCTTTGCAAGTTTCGAAATCGGGGCCGTGGTCTAAGTGAAGAACAATCGGAATGTCGGGGCATTCTTTAACCGCCGCTTCTACCAATTTAACGAGGTAGGTGTGGTTAGCGTAAGCCCTTGCGCCCTTGGAAACCTGTAAAATAACCGGTGCTTTTTCTTCCTGACAAGCCTCGGTAATGCCTTGAACGATTTCCATATTGTTGACGTTGAACGCGCCGACAGCGTAACCGTTTTTATAGGCTTGTTTGAACATTTTAGTCGAAGTAACTAATGCCATTTTGAATAAATCCTCCAAAAAAACTAATTTTTCATTAGACATTATAGCCTCTTTTGACAAGAAAAGCAAATATTTTTTATTTTATATGAAAAATACTTTATAAAAAAACGCAAAAGTATTATAATGTTTAAGTTGAAAAAATAAAAGGCGGTGGGTTATGACCGACGAAAGAATAAACAAACTCGCAAAAAATTTAGTAAATTATTCCTGTAAACTCAAAAAGGGCGAAAAAATTCTTATCGAAGCAAAGGGCGTGGACTATATGCTGGTAAACGCCATAGTGAAAGAAGTCTATAAAGTAGGCGGACTTCCCTTTGTGGAGATTTTCGACAATCGCGTAACGCGCGAACTGCTTATGGGCGAAACCGAAGAACTTGCTAAACTCCGCGCAAAATTCGACGCGGCGCGCATGGCGGAGATGGACGCGTACATCGGTATTCGCGGCGGCAACAACGCCAACGAGAATTCCGACGTCCCCGAAAGGAATTTGCAGATAGACAGTGAATTTTACGTGCACCCGGTGCATCACGAACTTCGCGTAAAAAACACCAAGTGGGTGATTTTGCGTTATCCCAACGAAGGAATGGCTCAGGCTGCCGGAATGAGTACGGAGGCTTTCGAGGATTTTTATTTCAACGTGTGCAATTTGGATTACTCTAAAATGGATAAGGCTATGGACGCGCTTAAAAGACGTATGGACAACGCCGATAAGGTGCGCATAACGGGCAACGGCACCGACCTTAGTTTTTCCATTAAGGGCATAGGCAGTAAGAAATGTTCGGGCGGATGCAATATCCCCGACGGCGAAGTGTATTCCGCACCCGTTAAAGACAGCGTCAACGGCGTTATTACGTACAATACGCCGTCTATCCAAAACGGCTTTAAGTACGAAAACGTAAGTCTTACCTTTAAGGACGGCAAAATTATAAAAGCCACCGGTAACGACGAAAAGAAAATCAACGCTATTTTCGATACCGACGAGGGCGCCAGATACGTCGGCGAATTCGCGTTCGGCGTCAATCCTTATATAAATAACGCGATGGGCGATATACTTTTCGACGAAAAAATTTCCGGTTCGATACACTTTACGCCGGGCAGCTGTTACGACGACTGTTATAACGGCAACGTTTCCGCCATACACTGGGATTTGGTTTTGGTTCAAACTCCCGAGTTCGGCGGCGGCGAAATATACATGGACGGCGAACTTATAAGAAAGGACGGCAGGTTTATCCCCGAGGACCTTCTCTGTCTGAACCCCGAAAATCTTAAATAACGCTTTTTTCGGCATCTTTAGACAGAAAAAGCCGTAAATTTTGTTTTGTGTCGAAAAAATGTTTGACTAAAAAAAAATTAAAGGCTATAATATGGCAGGATATAAATTTAGAAATTAAATTTGGAGGACATAAAAATGTCAAAAGTAACAAAGGTTGCAATTAACGGTTTCGGCCGTATAGGTCGTCTTGCTTTCCGTCAGATGTTCGGCGCGGAAGGTTATGAAGTTGTTGCCATCAACGACTTAACTAGCCCCAAGATGCTCGCTCACCTTCTCAAATACGATACCATGCAAGGTAACTATGCGAGAAATCACGAAGTATCTTACGGCGAAGCTGTCTTAAACGAAGACGGTTCCGTTAAAGAAGACGGCTACATCGTAGTAGACGGCAAAAAGATTACCATTTACGCAATGAAGGACGCTAAAGACCTTCCTTGGGGTAAACTCAATATCGACGTCGTTTTGGAATGCACCGGTTTCTATACCAGCAAAGCCAAAGCGCAGGCTCATATCGACGCAGGCGCTAAGAACGTCGTTATTTCCGCTCCCGCGGGCAACGACCTTCCCACCATCGTTTACAACGTAAACCACAAAACGCTTACCAAAGACGATCACATTATTTCCGCGGCTTCCTGCACGACCAACT
>CAZARP010000029.1:9396-14137 GCA_964487575.1 uncultured Christensenella sp. | reverse complement strand
GCGAAGGTGTACGATAAAACCGAATTGCTTGTCGACGATGCCGATTACGAGTGCGACAAAAGCGTAAGAGGCGAATTCGTCAGAGCGGTAAGGAATTCTGATTTGAGCAATGAAGAAAAATCTAAGGTTATAGAATGCGGATTGAAAGCGCTTCGTGGGGAGGATTTATAAAAATGAAGTTGAAAGAATGTTACGTCGCCGCTTTCGGGAAGCTTAAAGACGCGAAATTCGTCTTCGATAATTCTTTGACGGTAATTAACGAAGACAACGGTTGGGGCAAAAGTACTCTCGCGGCGTTTATAAAGTGTATGTTTTACGGGCTAAGCGGCGATAGAAAACATAGTTTGGAAGAAAACGAACGAATGAAGTATAAACCGTGGAATTCGACGGAAAAGTTCGGCGGTTTCGTTGTTTTCGTTAGGGGCGACAGAGAATATAGGTTGGAGCGCTTTTTCGGTTATAAAGAAGCCGAGGACAGCGTTAGACTTTACGATAATTTAAGCGGCGTGGAATATAAAAACACCGACAAGTTAGGAAGACGGCTGTTCGATTTGGACGAAGACGGCTTTTTTTCGACTACGTTTTTTTCTCAAAAGGATTTCGAAGTCAAAAGCAACAGCAGCATAACGGCAAAATTCAATTCTTTATATGAAAATTCCGATGCCGACGCGTACGACAAAGCGATAGAAAAACTCGAAAAAAAGGCGAAAGAGTTCGCGTATTCCGGCAATCGCGGACTTATATCGGAAACGAAGAAAAAAATCGTCGAAACGGAAGAACTTATTTTGTCTGCGCAAACCTCGGACGAAACTGCAAAAAAATTGGTTAAAGAAGCAGCGGCAACCGCGGCGGAACTTAAAGAGACCGAAGCCCTTGCAAAGAAACTGTCCGAAGAACTATCCGAAGCCGGTAGATATGAAAGTATAGAACTCAAAATCAAACAGTTGAAAGAAAAAAACGAAGAACTGGAGAAACTGAAACAGCGGCTAAAAGAGTGTGACGTTGTCTTAAGGGGTAAAAGACCGAGCGATAAAGACGTCGAAGGTTTACGCGTTTGCGTTAACGAGTACAACGCTATGTCGTTGAACGCCCAATCCGCCGAAAACGATTTAACGTCGTTCGAACAGAACAACGCCGTGAAAAAATGCGTCGGTATAGGTTTAATAGGTTGCTTGTTCGGTATTTTTGCGGTATGCTGCTCGGTTGCTTTTTTAAGCCTTTGGACGATACTTGCGGGCGTGCCTTTCGCGGTTTGCGCCGCAGTATTGTGTTTTATTCGTAAACGTGCGAAAGATTATAATGCGCAACGCGACGCCAAGTTAAACGAAAAACGGAAAAAACTTGCCGAATTCACGGATATTTGTTCCGAATATAAATCGAGTATAGACGTATTTTTGTCCGAATACGGAATAGGCGAGTCGGACTATTATCGGGCTTTATCGCTAATATCGCAAAACGAAAAGGACGCAGATAGGCTGGAAAAAGATATAGCGGAATGCTTTGCATACGTTTCGAGATTAAAAGAGGACGGAGATTTAAAATTACCGATAAAGTATACGACAGAACAGACGGCGGAAATTAAAAATCGATATTTAAGCGTTCAAAAGGAACAAAACAGATTATCTGCGGAATACGCAAGGCTTAAAGAAGCGGCTGCACAACAGGAAAGTCGCAGCGAGGCTTTGCCTGACCTTATAGAAAAAAGAGAGGCGTTAAAAGAACTTGTAAGCGAGTACGGTGAGAAGTATCGTACCTTAACGTTGGCGTCGGAGTATCTGAAGGCTGCCGACGCGGCGTTGAAGACAAAGTATCGCGCGCCGTTGGAGAATAGCCTCAATAAATATTTATCGTATATAGACGGTAACGAAACTTCTGCTAAAATAGATATCGACCTAAACGTGACCGTCGAAGAAAAAAGCGGTCAAAAGGACGTCGGATATTACAGTGCGGGATATCAAGACCTTTTCGATATATGCAAAAGATTTGCGCTGATCGACGTGTTGTTCACAAAGGAGAAACCCTTTATAATATTAGACGACCCGTTTTGCAATTTAGACGAGAAAAAAATCGCTTCTGCGATATCGCTTGTAAAGAAACTTTCCGAAGAATACCAGATAATTTATTTTGTTTGTCACAAATCGAGGGCGGCATAATGGAACGCAAACTTAAATTTCAGCCGGTGCCGGACGGGTGTTGGTATTGCAATTTGCGGTCGGTTTTGACTGCAGGGCAGTGGAATTATATAAAAAAACTAGTTAAAACGCGTTCGGACGGCAAATGCGCGATATGCGGAAAAAAGACCGATAGACTGGATGCACACGAAGAGTGGCTTTACGACGAAAAAACAGGCACGCAGAAGTTGACCGGAATAATCGGCGTATGCAAAGACTGTCATGCCGTGATACATATCGGCAGAACTCAGTTGAAGGGAGACGCGGAAAGGGCTGAAAATCATTATATGAAAGTCAATAACTGTTCTTATGCGGAGATGCGTCGCGATTTGGGTGAAGCGAATGACAGGCATACAAGGTTAAATCGGGTTTCCGAATGGAGACTTGACATATCTTATTTGAAAACGTTTTTAGAGTAACGATTTTATATATAAAGAACGGCTTTTTGCTTTTTATTGTAGCATAACCTTTTTTATCGGGCATATATTGATTATAGAAACGATAAAAAAGGAGAGCAAAATGTCTTTTTTCTGTAATTTTCAATCGGACAAATGCCCGGGACCGATTAACGGAAATCCTTTGAACGGATTGTGCGAGAAGGTATGCGTTCAGGCAAAAAAGGTTTTTGACGCTTGTATTCAGCAGAGTCAGCTTACCGATATAACGTTAAACCTCAATAATCTTTTACCGACAAATCCTACATATCCGCTTAATTTTATCAGCGCTAAAAGCACGACCGCAATCGGCACCGTTAGCAACTTGATTATAGAACCGCTTGCGGAACGTCCGCATTCCGCAAGGGTTAAGTGTGACGTTACGATACCCGTATCCGTGGCTTATACCGACGCCAACGGCGTTGAGGGGACCGCTACGTCTTCGGTGACGGTGACTAAAGACGTGATTTTGAATATACCTTCCGCGTCCATAATGCCGTACGAAGTCGCTTCCGTCGTATCGTTGGTTTCCACGCAGGGGACTTATAGCGGAGAAAACGCGTTTACCATAGATTGTTGCGTGTCTATTATAATGAAAATCGTAATGGAGGTGGAATTGCTTATACCGTCCTACGGTTATACGGCAATACCGCCGTGTCAGGAATATACGCAAGAGGTTTGCGCGGGGTTCTTCGAACTGCCGATGTATCCGGAATAATAAAAAAGTATCGAGACGGAAAGAGTTCAGTGCGACTGGACTCTTTTTTCTGTTGACAAAATCGCTGTCGAATAGTATACTTAAATATATGGAAAAGATAATTGAAATCAGTAATTTGTGTAAATCGTTCGGGGAAATCCGCGCGGTGGACGATTTGTCGTTTAGCGTCGCGAAAGGCGAGTTATTCGCTTTTTTAGGCGTCAACGGCGCAGGTAAATCGACGACGATTTCTATTTTGTGCGGTACGCTTGCAAAAGACGGCGGGACCGTTGTGATAGACGGTAAAAACATAGACGTTTCAATGCGAGAAATTTCAAAAGAAATAGGCGTCGTTTTTCAGTATTCGGTGCTTGACGGTTGCCTTACCGTTAAGGATAATCTGTATTTCAGAGCCGCTCTTTACGGAATGATAGGTAAGGAAGCCGACGAAAGAATTTCCGAACTTGCGGAAAAGTTGGATTTTATCGATTTGATGGGTCGAACCGTTAATAAACTTTCCGGCGGACAGAGAAGACGTATCGACGTGGCGCGCGCGCTGTTGTGCCGTCCGAAGATATTGATTTTGGACGAGCCTACTACGGGGTTAGACCCTCAAACGAGGAAGACTTTGTGGGGCGTTATAGACGACTTCCGTAAAAACGAAAACATGACCGTGTTTTTGACAACGCATTATATGGAAGAGGTTACCGATGCCGATTACGTCGTTATAATCGACGGGGGCAAAATCGTTGCGGAAGGTTCGCCGTTGCAGCTGAAAAATACCTACGTTTCAGATTACGTAACCGTTTACGGAATGTCGGAAGACGACGCGAAGTCTTTGGGTTTCCCGTACGAAAAACTAAACGGCGCTATAAGATTGTGCGTTAAGGATACCGAGCAAGCGCGTGATTTAATTATCGGCAATCCTCGAATGTTTACCGATTTTGAAATTACCAAGGGTAAGATGGACGACGTGTTTTTAGCCGCCACCGGAAAAAGTTTGTCTGGAGGGGAAACGAAATGAGGGAGTTTTTTGTAATTACCAAACGTAACGTTAAAATGTTTTTTAAAGACAAGGGTATGTTTTTCACCTCCTTAATAACGCCCGTTATTTTGTTAGTGCTTTACGCTACGTTTTTGGCAAAAGTATATAAAGACAGTTTTATCGGCGCGCTCAACGGAATGGAGATTTCCGAGAGGTTGATAAACGGTATGGTGGGCGGCGAGTTAACTTCGTCTTTATTGGCGGTTTGTTGCGTTACCGTTGCGTTTTGTTCTAATTTGTTGATGGTGCAAGACAAGGTGAACGGAGCGGATAAAGATTTTGCAATAACGCCCGTCAAAAGGTCGGTTTTGGCGACGTCGTATTTTTTCGGTTCCCTGTTCGTTACACTGATTATCGCCTACGTTGCGATGGCGGCGTGCTTTTTGTATCTGGC
>CAZARP010000029.1:0-9296 GCA_964487575.1 uncultured Christensenella sp. | reverse complement strand
TTTAGCGAAATGTCGAGTAGCGGTTTCCCTCCTGAGATGATTGAAGGGATAAAAGAAGGCGTGGACTGCAGCGTGAACTTTTTCGGCAACAAGGTCGGTCTTGCGACTTCGTATATCGTATTGGTTGCCGCGACGTTGATTTTGGTCGGCGCATACGTAGCCGTAACCGTATTGAAGGGTAAAAAGAAGAGCCGTACGCGTTGACCGTATGCAATTAAAATATGAGATTATTTGCGATTAGCGATTTACATATATCCACCAATACCAACAAGCCTATGGACGTGTTCGGAGGTAATTGGGTGAATTATCTGGAAAAGATCAAAGACGATTGGTCGGACAAAGTTACCGACGAAGACGTTGTTTTAATCGGCGGCGATATTAGCTGGGCGATGGATATCGAAGATGCGAAAAAGGATTTGCTTTCTTTTGCGCACCTTAACGGAAAAAAAATCATTATCAAAGGCAATCACGATTACTGGTGGAGCGGGATAACTAAAGTTAGGGACAGTTTGCCCGACGGTTTTTTTGCTCTGCAAAACGACAGTTTGCGTTTTGACGGCGTAGTGATTTGCGGTTCTCGTTGCTGGAGCGTGCCGGGTGCGCCGGATTTCGGCGAGCACGATATGAAGATTTATCGTCGTGAAACGGAAAGACTTCGTCTTTCTCTTAATTCTGCCAACAAATTGAAGCAAGAGGGCGATAAGTTGGTCGCTTTGATACATTATCCGCCTTTTAACGTAAAGCGTGAAAACTCGGCGTTTACAGACGTTTTCGAAGAATACGGCGTCGATACGGTGGTATACGGCCATTTGCACGGCAAAAACGTTCGCGCAGACAAAGTTGTGGTAAAGAACGGCATTACGTATTATTTGACGAGTTGCGATCAAGTGGAAAATAAACTTGTGGAGATAAAAATATAAAATGGAAGAAACTACGACTCAGCAGAAAAACGGATTTACATCATATCTTAAGGCTTTGCCAAAACGCTATTTCATAACGGCGTTTTCCGGTATGGCGCAGGGGCTTTTCGTTACGCTTATCGCCGGCACCATACTGGCGCAAATAGCGGGGTGGATAGGCGATAACTACGTGGGCAAAACTTTGTTGTATATTGCGAATTTTGCTAAAATTCTTATGGGCGCCGGAATAGGCGTCGGTATAGCGCACGCTTTGGGTAAAAACAAGCTGCTTGTGTTTTCGGCAGCTGTTGCGGGTATGATAGGCGCGTGGGCTGATCAACTTATCGTCGGCGGTAACGGATATTCGTTCATTCTTAACCTAATGGGGACTAAGGCTCTTCCCGGTAATCCTATCGGCGCTTACGTATTGACTATGCTTGTCGTTGAAATCGTCGAACTTTATGCGGGCAAAACTAAACTCGATATAATTTTGATACCGCTCGGTACGCTTGTTATTTCGCTCGGCGGAATTTTCGTCGCATGGCCCTTTATAAAACTTATCGACCTTTTCGCGCAGCTGCTTGTCATAACTATTAACGCAGGTTCTGCGATTAAAGTGATAATAGGTGTGTTTATTGCCGCAGTTGTGGGTATACTGTTGACGATGCCAACTTCGTCGGCGGCTATTTGGATTTCCATAGCCACGTCCAATACCGCGCTCGCTAATCCCGAGGTTTTCGCAATAGCCGGCGGTGCGGCGGTTGCAGGTTGCGCGGCACATATGGTGGGTTTTGCGGTTACCTCTTTCCGTGAAAACGGCGTGAGCGGTCTTGTGTCGCAAGGCATAGGTACGAGTATGTTGCAAATTCCCAACATTATGAAAAAACCGATAATTATGCTTCCGGAAATCGTCTCCAGTATCGTGGCAGGTCTGGTCGCAGTTCTTCTCGATATTCGCTGTACGGCGGCAGGCGGAGGTATGGGAACCAGCGGATTGGTCGGACTTTTCGGGGTGATAGAGTCGTGTGCCGAGTATAGCGTGCCGACGTTAAACGTCGTCTTGGGTATAATATTATGTTTGTTCGTGATCCCTGCGGCGGTATCTCTTGCGACGAGTGAGTTGATGAGAAAGAAGGGATGGATAAATTACGGGGATATGAAGCTTCCCGATTAAGCGTAAAGAAAGTAAAAAGCGGCAATCTTTGCCGCTTTTGTTTTATCTGCGAATTTCGTTGCATATTCTAATAAAAAGGAGAACGATTATGCAAGAAATAATCAAAGAAAACGATAGGTTGATATTGGACGGGAGGAGCAAACTGACGTTAAACAACGTTACGTCGGTGGACGGGTTTTCTTCTCAATTTTTAAGATTGACCGTCGGTGGCGATAAAATCACTGTCTGCGGTGAAAAAATAAAAATAACGGCTTACAGTAAATCGACGGGTAACTTCGCGGCGGAAGGCAGGTTTAACGAAATTAAATATTTTGTCAAAAAAGATGCCTTCGTTAAAAGGATTTTCAGGTAATGTTCGTAACGAGCGGACAATTTTCCGTTTTTGCGGCTTGCGTGGCGACCGGAGGAGTTTGCGGCGTTTTTTTCTCTTTTTCTATGGGCGTGGGACGCGTGTTGAAACTGAGTTTTGTCAAAGCGATTTGTGACGTTTTGGCTTTTGCGTTATCGTTCGTTTGTTATTTTTTCGTGTCGCGACATTATAAATTTCCGTCTATAAGATTTTATATGATTGTCGGTGTTTGTTCGGGTATTTGGTTGTATTTAAAAAGTTATCACTTATTAGTTGCAAAAACGGCGGAAAAGTTATATAATATTACGGTAAAGGCAATAATGCAAAAGAGGAGGGAACGCGATGGACGAAGCAAGGTTCAAAAGACTCGTTACGGCAATCACGGTCGGCGCCGTTTTGTTGCTCGTCGTGCTACTCACGGTAATGGTGTATCAGTTGATTTCGATGAAGGTCAAACAAAATGAAATCGACGCTTTAGACACGAAAATAGCTTCTTACGAAAAAATGATACAAGACGGCGAGGACGAGTATTCCGTTCGTAAATCTCGCTGGTTTTTAGAAAGAGAGGCGCGTAAATTAGGTTACGTTTATAAAGACGACGTGGGCGCGAACAAGTGATTTACGGCGTTATAGACATAGGTTCCAATTCCGTTAGACTGTTGTTGTCCGACGGGACCGAGAAAATATACAAAAAAGCAAAAATTACGGCGCTGGCTCGCGGCATGGGCGGCGCGCGTTTAATTTTATCCGAAGCCGCCGAACGCACATTTGAGGCGGTAGTCGAGTTTGTAAACGAAGCGCGTAACGTAGGCGCCGACGAGATATTCGTTTTTGCGACCGCAGCAGTCAGAAACGCGGCTAATTCAAGAGAGTTTACCGAACGATTGAAGGTTTTGACGAACATAGACGTCGATGTGGTTTCCGGCGGTACCGAAGGCTATTTGGGCGCTTTAGGCGCTACGGGCGGCAACGGCGGTGTTATCGACTCCGGCGGTGCAAGTACGGAGATAGCCGTTATGAAAGATGGCGCGTCGATTTATTCTTTAAGCGTCGACGTCGGTTGTGTTAATTTGACCGATGTATGCGAGCAAAATCGCTTTCTTGCCGATCGAGTCGTGTCGGAAAAGGTTGCGCTTTACGGACAAGTGCCGTGTGATAAATTCTATGCTATCGGCGGTACGGCTACCTCGCTTGCCGCGATCGATTTGGAACTCGATGTCTACGACCCGACAAAAATTCACGGATATTTTCTTTCTCAAAATCGCTTAAACGAACTGAAAGAGAAATTATATTCTTTTTCGGTCGGAGAAAGAGAAAGGCTTAAGGGGTTGCAACCTCAACGAGCAAGGGTGATTGCGTCGGGTTCTTCCATTTTAGGCGGCATCGTCGATTACTTGGGCGTCGACGGCGTCACGGTTAGCGAAAACGATAACCTCGAAGGGTATCTTAAATACGTTTTGGAGAAAAAATGAGTAAAAAAATTAATATAATCAACAACGTTTTATCGTTTGTCATAACGCTTGCTTTGCTGGTTTTTACGGTAATGTATTGCAACGACAAATTCGTGTCGGGCGATAACGGGATGCAGATTGTTCTGTTTTTGGCGATAGGCGCCGTGGTCGCCGGCGTTTTGTCCACGCTTTTACACGAAACGGGACATTTGATAGCCGCAAAGTGTAAAGGTTTTGCGGTCGTTTCTTTTGCTTTTTTGTTTTTTAGGTGGAAGCGCGTAAAAAACAAAACGGTTTTTGAATTCATCCTGCCTCGCGAGGAGGCAGGTAGCGTCGAACTTATAGCAAAAACTACCGAGCATTTATCATCGCACTTTGCTGCGGTAACGGTTGCGCCGTTAATTGCGACCTTGGTTTTGACTCTTGTAGGCGTGGTACCGTTTTTCGTGCCGAAATTACCCTTTCAAGTCTTTTGTACGTGGGTTATGCTGTTGCCTATAGGCGCATATTCTTTTTTAGGGAATGCCTTGCCGATGAAAAGCGGTGGTGTAAACAACGACGGCGCGGTGTTGCTCGAACTGAAAAAAGATACGGCGTCGGCAAAAGTCCTTTTAAGTTTAATGTCAATACAGTCTGAATTGTTTAACGGAAAAACCCCCGGAGAGATAGACGAGAAGCTGTATTTCGATTTGCCTCAGTTGCCGGAAGACGATTTGTATTTTATTATGCTTTCGGACGCTCGTTACAATTACTATCTCGACAAACAAGATTATGCTTCGGCGCATAGCGTGTGCGAGCGTTTGCAGACTTTGGTCGATTATATGCCGAAATCGTATTCGTACGCGGTTAAGACTTCGGCACTATATGATGCGTGCACTTTTAGTTACGACGAAGACGTCGCCGACGATTTGACTTATGAGTTGGAAGATTATTTGAATAATTATAATACCGCGACGAATTTGCGTGTAAAACTCGCTTATTTGATGTTTGTTAAAAAGGAAAGCGAATTCTTCGAACAATTTTATAAGAAAGGTAAAAAAGAAGCGAAAAACAGTCCTATAAAAGGTTACGGTTTGTTTGAAGCCAAACTGTTGGACGAGATGAAAAACAAAACAGAAAATATTTGAAATAAGGCGCGGACGTTTCCGCGCCTTAAGTTTTGTTCTTTATATAATATATATTAAGTTATTATATAATATCTTTTAAAAATTTGTCATAACGCTTGAAAAATCGGCGAGAATATGGTAAAATTATAATACAAATCATTAGTAGGTGTATTATGGAAGATACGACAAAAACTACATCGTCATACGGCGAAGGTCAAATACAGGTTTTAGAAGGGTTAGACCCCGTAAGGAAGCGTCCCGGAATGTATATCGGTTCTACCGATAGCAGAGGGTTACATCACCTTGTACATGAAATAGTCGATAATTCCATCGACGAGGCTTTATCCGGGCATTGCGACACTATATCCGTTCAATTTAACGGCGACGGGTCGTGTACCGTTAAAGATAACGGCAGAGGCATTCCGACCGCTATTCACCATACGGAAAAGATTTCAGCCGTCGAGGTCGTTCTTACAAAACTTCACGCAGGCGGTAAATTCGGCGGCGGAGGATATAAAATTTCCGGCGGTCTTCACGGGGTCGGACTTTCCGTGGTTAACGCTTTGTCGTCTTGGCTTACGGTTGAAGTTTATCAGAACGGTAAAAAGTATTTCCAACGTTACGTGCGCGGTATTCCTCAAGCAAGGTTGGAGGTCGTCGGCTCTGCGGATTTTACGGGGACGTGGGTTACTTTTATGCCCGATCCGGAAATATTCGAAACCGTCGATTTTAATTACGATACCGTTAAAACGCGTTTGCGCGAACTTGCGTATCTTAATAAAGGTCTTACGATAAAGCTTGCCGATTGTCGCGCAGAACGCGAACAACACGATGAATTTTGCTACGAGGGCGGTATTTATCACTTCGTAGAAGACTTGTGTAAAAACAAGGGCCCGGTTTTCGACGTTCCCGTTTATTTCGACGTTTTTTACGGCGATACCGAAGTCGAGGTCGCGTTGCAGTATACGGATACTTACAGTGAGACGATTTACGCTTTCGCAAATAATATAAATACCGAAGAGGGGGGAACTCATCTCGAGGGGTTTAAAAGTTCGTTGACGAGGATTGTCAACGATTTCGGTAAAAAATCGAACGTGTTCAAAGGTGACGAAAAGGTGTCTCCCGAGGACGTCAGAGAGGGGTTGGTCGCTATCGTGTCCGTTAAATTGACCGAACCGCAATTCGAAGGGCAAACTAAAACGAAACTCGGTAATTCGGAAATGCGTAACTACGTTACAAAGGCGATGAACGAATATTTGGGCACTTTCTTCGAAGAGCACCCCGATAAGGCAAAAGAGATTTTAATGAAGTGCCTGACTGCGCAACGTGCGCGCGAGGCTGCAAGGCTGGCTCGTGAAAGCACAAGAAGAAAAGGCGCTTTAGAGTCTACTACTTTGCCCGGCAAACTTGCCGATTGTTCGGATAAAAACCCCGCTTTTTGCGAAATCTTTTTGGTCGAGGGCGACTCCGCGGGCGGTAGTGCGAAGCAGGGCAGAGACAGAAGGTTTCAGGCGATACTTCCTTTGCGCGGTAAAATATTGAACGTCGAAAAAGCTCGAATTAACAGGGTTTTGGAAAACGAGGAAATAAAAGCGATGATAACCGCATTCGGTGCCGGCATGCAAGAAGATTTCGACGTTACTAAGTTGCGTTACGACAGAATTATTTGTATGACCGATGCCGACGTCGACGGCAGTCATATAAGAATATTGCTGTTGACTTTCTTTTTCCGTTTTATGCGACCGCTGGTGGAGCAAGGGCACGTATATATCGCACAGCCGCCTCTTTATAAGGCAACGAAAAACAAAGTGGATAAATATCTGTATTCCGATAAAGAATTGCAAGAGTATTTGGCAACGGTCGGTAAGTGCGATATTCAGCGTTATAAAGGTCTTGGCGAGATGGATCCCACTCAATTATGGGAGACCACGATGAACCCCGAAACGCGTACTATGCTTCGCGTTACTATGGAGGACGCAGTCGAGGCAAACGATACTTTCATTAGGTTGATGGGCGGCGACCCTGAACTTAGGAGAGAATTTATTGAGCAAAACGCAAAGCTTGTTACCGAGCTTGATGTGTAAAAAGAGGGGATATTATGGCAAAAAAAGAAGCACCTGCGGAACTTACCGCGGAATTCAAACAATCGCTTGATAAAACAAAACTTATCAACGTAGAGGTTAATAACGAAATCAAAAAGTCTTTTATCGCTTACGCAATGGCGGTTAACGTGTCGAGGGCTATTCCGGACGTTCGCGACGGCTTAAAACCCGTACACAGGCGTATTTTATACGCTATGCACGATATGGGGTTGACTAGCGATAAAGGCTATAAGAAATGCGCTAAAATAGTCGGTGAGGTTCTCGGTAAATACCATCCGCACGGAGATAGTTCCGTTTATGACGCTTTGGTCAGATTGGCGCAGGATTTTTCGATAAATTGTCCGCTGGTCGACGGTCACGGCAATTTCGGTTCGGTCGACGGCGACTCTGCGGCGGCGTATAGGTATACCGAGGCAAGGCTTTCCAAATTGGCAAACGAAATGTTGAAAGAAATCGACAAAGATACGGTCGACTTCTATCCCAACTTCGACGACACGGAGATGCAACCGGTTGTATTGCCTTCTCGCATACCCAATATTTTGGTAAACGGTTCGGACGGTATCGCGGTCGGAATGGCGACCAATATTCCTCCGCACAATTTAGAGGAATGTATCAACGGCTGTATCGCGATGTTGGATAATCCCGACATAACCGACGACGAGTTGATGGAATATATTCCCGCGCCGGATTATCCTACGGGCGGCGTTCTCATGGGCAGAGCGGGGATAAAACAGGCGTACAGAACCGGTAAGGGCGGATTTGTTTTGCGCGCGAAAACCGAGATAGAAGAATTCAACAACGGCAGAGAAAGGATTGTCGTTACCGAAATACCGTATCAGGTAAATAAAGAAGAACTTATTAAGACTATTGCCTCTATGGTTAACGATAAACGTATAGAGGGTATTAGCAATCTTCGCGACGAGTCCGACAGACACGGTATGCGTATTTCGATAGAATTAAAGAAAGACGCTAATTCGCAAGTGGTATTGAACACCTTATTTAAGCATACCAATTTGCAGGTTAAAGACGGCATCACGTTGCTGGCGCTTGTTGACGGCGAACCTAAGGTTTTGTCGCTAAAACAAATTTTAACCTATTACATTCAGCACCAAGAAAGCGTTATCGTCCGTAGAACAAAGTATGATTTGACAAAGGCGGAAGAACGCGAACATATTGTTCAAGGTTTGGTTATCGCTCTGGCGAACATCGACGAAGTAATAGAAGTCATAAAGAAGTCACCCGACAAAGACACTGCAATGAATTCTTTGATGGAAAAGTTTGTTTTAAGCGAAAGACAAGCCAATGCTATTTTAGAAATGCGTTTGCAACGTTTAACGGGTATGGAAGTCGCTAAACTCAAAGAAGAACTTGCGCAGTTGGAGAGGATGATAGCCGACCTTAAAGATATTCTGGCGAACGAATGGAGAGTTAAGGAAATTATAAAGAACGACCTTAACGAGATAAAACAAAAATATCCGTCACCCAGAAAAACCGAACTTTCTTACGATTACGGCGATATAGATATTGCCGATATGATACCCGTGCACGACGTGGTAATAAGCCTTACCCATTTCGGTTACGTTAAGCGTGTTCCCGTTTCGGAATATCATTCGCAAAACCGTGGCGGCAGAGGCGTGACGGCGCATAAACCAAAAGAAGACGATTTCGTCGACAATATGTTTATCGCGTCCTCGCACGACGATATACTGTTCTTTACGGATAAAGGCAAGGTTTACAGTATGAAAGGCTTCTTTATCCCCGAGGCGCAAAGGACTGCAAGGGGTAGGGCGATTGTCAATCTGTTACAACTCGGCGAGGGTGAAAAGGTTTGTGCGATGCTGCCTTTGAAATCCGATGCGGAAGGATATATCTTGCTTGCAACCAGAAGCGGTTTGATAAAGAAAACCGACCTTAAAGAATTTGCCAGCATAAGAAAGGTCGGTAAAATAGCCATTTCGCTGTTAGACGACGACGAGTTGATAGCGGCTCGACTTACGAGCGGTGAGGACGAAATAATCACTGCCTCGTACGAGGGTAAGTGTATAAGATTTAGTGAAAAAGACGTGCGTGTGACCGGGCGCGGTACCCAAGGCGTAAGAAGTATGAATTTAACAAAAGACGATTACGTCGTCGACGTTGCTGTTATAAGCGGTGATTGCGAAGTCTTAACAATGACCGAAAACGGTTACGGCAAACGTTCCGCGCTTTCGGATTA
>CAZARP010000028.1:14149-15772 GCA_964487575.1 uncultured Christensenella sp. | reverse complement strand
GCGAAGACGGCAGACTTTGGGCCGTTAACCCCGAAAACGGCTTCTTCGGCGTTGCGCCCGGTACCAATATGAAGTCCAACCCCAACGCTCTTAAATCTACAATGAAGAACACCATCTTCACCAACGTTGTCGAAAACCTCGACGATGAAACCGTTTGGTGGGAAGGTTTGGATAAAAATCCGCCTAAAAACGCGCTCGACTGGAAGGGCAACCCCTGGAACGGCGATATGAAGGACGAAAACGGCAAACCGATTAAGGGCGCTCATCCGAACAGCAGATTTACCGCTCCTACCGTTAACTGTCCTTGCCTCTCCGACCAGTTTGAAGCGCCGAACGGCGTTCCGCTTTCTGCAATCGTATTCGGCGGCAGACGTGCGAAGACCGCTCCGCTGGTTTATCAGTCGAGAGATTGGAACAACGGCGTATTCGTCGGTTCTATAATGGCGAGCGAAACGACCGCGGCGGCTACCGGTGCAGTCGGCGTGGTTCGTCGTGACCCCATGGCTATGCGTCCGTTCGTCGGCTACAACATGGGCGATTACTTCAAACACTGGATCGAAATGGGTACCAAGATTAAAAATCGACCCAAAATCTTTAATGTCAACTGGTTCAGAACCGATGACGAAGGCAACTTCATTTGGCCGGGCTTCGGCGACAACTTGCGCGTTCTCGAATGGATACTTGCTCGTTGCGACGAAAAGGTCGACGCGAAAGAAACCGCGATCGGTTACGTTCCTAACGCCAAAGACATCAATATCGAAGGTCTTGACGGCATAACCGAACAGACGATAGAAGACCTCCTTTCCGTAGACAAAGAAAACTGGAAGAAGGAAACCGAAGGTATAGAAGCTTTCTACGGCGAACTCGGTCCCAGAGTTCCGAAAGAACTTTACGACGAACTCGGCAAGTTAAAAGCAAACCTCGATAAATAATCGAAGATTAAGTAAAACAAAACCCCGTTGCGGTATATCGCAACGGGGTTTTTGCTTGCGAAATTTTAAAGTGAAGGTATAAAAATTAAAAAATACGTCAATAAACGATTTGTAAAACAACAAAATAAAAACGGAGAAAATATATGAAAAAAATTTGCATAAGTTTTTTGGCGATAGCCATAATAGTTTTGTCGGCGGTTGCGGTCGGGACGGAAGTTCAACCGAAAAAAGAATACTTAAGAATACATATCCGAGCCGACTCCAACGAAGAAGCCGCGCAAGCCGTAAAGTATCTCGTTAAAGACGCCGTGGTAGAGTATTTGACGCCCGTGCTGTCGGAATGCCATACCAAAGCGGCGGCGGAAAGTCGAATTAAGGCAAACTTAAAGGGCATAGAAGCCGTTTCCGACAAAGTGCTTGCGGCGAACGACAAAGAGTATAAATCGAATGCGAAACTAAACAACGAGAAGTTCCCCACGAGAACGTACGGCGATTTAACGTTGGAGAGCGGATATTACGACGCGCTTGTGATAGAGCTGGGTAGCGGCAAGGGCGATAACTGGTGGTGCGTCGTGTATCCGCCGTTATGTTTTACCGGGAGCGGTTGCGGATACGTTTACAAGAGTAAAATATTGGAAATAATAGACGATTTCAAACGGAAAAATTAAGGAGGAAAAATGAAAAAAGTTAC
>CAZARP010000028.1:3303-14049 GCA_964487575.1 uncultured Christensenella sp. | reverse complement strand
GCGACGCTTCTTGCGAAGTTAATATACGGAGAGGCTCGCGGAGAGAGTTACGTCGGGCAGGTGGCGGTCGGCGCGGTAGTTATGAACAGAATAAAAAGCGCGTCTTTCCCCAACACGATGTCGGGGGTTATATATCAAAACTACGCTTTCACCGCGGTAGCCGACGGGCAGATAAATCTGACGCCCGACGCGACTGCGAAAAAAGCGGCGCAGGACGCGATGAACGGCTGGGACCCGACGTACGGGGCGATATATTATTATAACCCCAAAACGGCGACCAGTACGTGGATTTTTTCCAGACAGACGACCGTAACGATAGGCAATCACGTTTTCGCAAAATAAAAAGGAGAACAAAATGGAAGAAAAGAACAATAACGCAATGGACAAAGCCGAGAGATTGTTAGGCGGAGGCGCGGCGGACGTTAAGCCGATACAATCACCGCCCGTCAAAGAAATATCGCAAAAAAGAGAAAAGAAGTTGTTAAAACAGAGAAAGCGAGCGCAAGAGCGAATGAAGAAAATGGAAGCCGACGCCGCTCGTCGCGAGCAGAAAAACAAAGAGAAACAACACAGAGAGATAAAAAAGAAAAACAAAAACGGCGGATACGTGGCGGCAATCGTCGCGCTCGGCGTGTTTTCGATAGTCGTTTCGGGGGTGTTGACGTTTACCCTTTTAACGCCGGTTAAAGAGAGTTCGGATTTAGAGTACGCATACAGGCGGTCGTTTTACGACGCCGTGGAACAGGTGGACAATATAGACCTTAATTTGTCGAAAACTCTCGCCAGCAAAGACTCTTACGCGGTGCAGAACTATCTTTTGAACCTTGCCGTTAACAGCGAGGTTGCGGAAAACGATTTTCAATCGCTGCCTCTTAAGGACGAAAGTAAATTTTATACCACCAAGATAGTCAATCAGGTGGGCGATTACGCTAAATATCTGAATAAAAAACTTGCTCGCGGAGAGGAACTTTCTTCAAGCGACAAGGAAGGGCTGCGGTCGCTGTACAACGCGAACCTCGAATTGAAAAACGCCTTGTATAAAATGCTCGGCGACGTCGACGAGGACTTCAACTTTACCGAGATGGAAAAAATCGAAGACAATCTCGTGACGGAGGGGTTTAACGAACTTCAAAATTTATCGGTAGAATATCCCGAACTGATATACGACGGACCTTTTTCGGACGGCGAGGATAACACGGTGGCAAAAGGGTTATCGGGCGAAGAGGTAAAAAGGGCGACGGCAAGAGAGACGTTCGCGTCGGCGTTTGCGGCGCACGGAATATCAAATGTGAACGACTGCGGCGAAACCGCAGGTAAAATACCCTGCTTTAATTTTTCGGCAGAGGTAAACGGAGAAGAACTATACGCGTCGGTATCTAAAATCGGCGGAAAAGTTATATCTTTTTCTTACCCCGGGAGTTGCAAAGAAACGGTTATAGACGAAGACACCGCATTGGAGAAGGCGACGGAGTTTTTAGAGGGGGTCGGTATACGCGGCGTGAAAGCCGTTTGGGCGAACCTCGACAACGGACTGTATACCTTTAACCTCATTTACGAGGAGAACGGCGTGGTGTTTTATCCCGATATGGTAAAAGTAAGGGTGTGTGCGGAAACGGGAACGGTTATAGGAATGGACGCCGTCGGTTACTATCTTAACCATACCGATAGAAGCGCGCCGAGCGCAAAAATAAAAGAGGCGGCGGCGAGAAAGTATCTTTCGGGCGACCTGTCCGTTCAAACGGTTAGATTGGCGGTCGTGGCTACCGGCAGAAACTCGGAAAGGTTAAGCTACGAGTTTTGCGGCGAACAAGACGGCGACACTTACTATATATATATCGACGCCGAGAACGGCAGACAGCTGGAAGCGTTCAAAGTTATCGTTTCGCAAGACGGAAAACTTCTTGCTTAAAACGAAGAAAAAGCCCCGAAAAGGGGTTTTTTTCTTCGTTTTTTATAAATATTTGCAAAATACTTGACAAATTTCGTAGGGGGGGGGGTACAATATTCGTAGATCGTTATAAAGGAGATACGATATGCAAGAGTGTAAAAAATGTGGCGCTCCGCTCGAAGAAGACGGGATATTTTGTCCGTCGTGCGGGGCAAGGGCGGACGGCAAAAAAGAATGCCCGTCGTGCGGTAAGCTGATAAAAGAGGAAGCGATTTATTGCCCGAATTGCGGAAAGCGTACCGACGGCAAGATCGTTTGCGACAAATGCGGAACGGTCGCGGAAGGCGAATTCTGTCCTCATTGCGGAAACAGACTTAAAAAGTCCGAGGGGCAAAAGGTCGCAAAAGACGAAAAAGAAACGACGTTCGGCAAGATTGTTAAAATTCTGTCGCCGGCGTTATTGCTGACTTCGATATTGGTTCTGTTTATTTGCAGTTTCTGTATCGCTACGTCGCCGAAGGTAATCGTAAACGGCACTTCCGTTTCGCTTGCCGAATACGGAATGGAAAGTCACAACGTGTTCTACTATTTAGGTCAATGTTATTCCGACTTAGCCGACGCATATGCGTCGGAAATCCCCGCAAGGATAATATTGCCGTACATAGGCGCGACGCTCGCTGTGGCGACTAACTTCATCGTTTGTGCCGTTATGCTTGCGATAGCGACGACCAAATACATAAAAGCAATGCTTAACAAACAGTCGGTGGAACTTATGCCGTATTTCGCGTGGGCACTGGGCGGATTTGTTCTTGCCGTATGTTTTATAGGTTGTTTAAACGGTATATCGGCCGAATACGCCGTCAGCATTAGCAGCGGCACTTCGACTTCGATGAAAACCGCTATAAACGTCGGTCTTAACGGCGCGGTAACGCTCGGGTTGATTTTACCGACGATATTGGCTGTCGGCGGATACGTTTTGGGCGCTGTTAAACAAGGCAAAAAATACGTATCTTTTTCTTCGTTGGGCAAAAGTATATGTATGGTGGCGTTGATTGTTTTATCCGCAATAGTTTTATCGCTTACGAGTTCTTCGGCAATTAAGATAGTAGGCAAGGAAAGCGGAACGAAGTCGATTTTGGAATTGCCTTTCGGCGCGTTGACTTCTTATATTTCGATGCTTATCGGTATAACGGGCGACGTCGAAATAGGTGCGCTTTATTCGATAGCATACGTTGCGTTCGCCCTGCTCGCGGTGTCCGTATTCTTAACGCTGACGTTCGCGGTTAGCTCGCTCGGCAAAGAAAAAAGCGAAATCGGCGCGCTTGTATGCGGAGCGATAGGCGCAGTGCTTTCGATTTTCTACGTAGTAATGGCGGTGCTCGTCGGCAAAGATATGGCTGTATTAATGGGGTTGGAAGAGATATCAACTACGACGATTAGTATCGCAAAAGACGTTGTTGTCGTCGTGTTGATCGCTGTTGCCGTAGTGGCAGCCGTTATCGGCGTCGTTTTCGGGAATAAGCGCGGCAAATCGATTGACTAAATTAAACTTTTTCCCTTTTTTAACTTAAAAGGCTTCCCTCGGGAAGCCTTTTGGTTTTAGATACGGTTGTCGTCGATAGGGGTGCCGGTTTCGTCCTCCAAACCTAAAAGGTAGGCAGGACTCACCGACAGACTTATACAAATTTGTTTTAAGGTGTCGTAACCCGGCTTCGCCTTGCCTTTCAACCATTCGCTTATCTGCGACTGTTTGACGCCTATTTTTTCCGCAAGCGCCGTTTGCGACGCGCCTTGTAATAATTCTTTGAGAATTTCCTTAAAATCCATAACAATATAGTATAGAAAATTCTATAAAAAATACTTGACATATAGAAAATTCTATACTACACTGAAATCAAAAAGACGAGGACGTTATGATAAAGACAGACCCAGGCAAGATGCTTGACGGCAAGTATATAAGCGAGGTTTTCGGTATAGAGGCGAAGGTGTTTTCGGAAGAACGCGCACAGAAGACAAGGCGCGCCGTCGTGGGGAAACTTCCGTACGACGATAGGGATTTGCAAAAATTAGACGATATATATGCGGAAAACTTTTGCAAGTTAGCGTCGGAAATTTATTTATCGGCTTTTATCGCCGGCGTCCGTTGCGTAAAAAACGTAAAATAAAAAGCTGCCCTAAAGCAGCCTTTTGTGTGTTTAATTGTTAAACCGTACCCGTTATTTACCGAGGTAGACCATAAGGACCGCTATGTCCGCCGGGGATACGCCGGATATACGGCCTGCCTGTCCTAAATTTTCCGGGCGAATTTTATCTAATTTCTGGCGTGCCTCCAAACGCAAGCCTTTTATGGAAAGATAGTCTATATCTTGCGGAAGACGTCGTTCTTCCAGTCGCTTCGCTCTTTCTATCTGTTCGTATCCTTTTTTAAGGTAGCCTTCGTACTTGGCGTCGATTTCGACTGTTTCCAAAATATCGTTGGAAACGTCTTCCATTCCGCCGAACGTCTGTTTGATTTTTTTTATCGGAATGCCTCTGCGGATAAGGTCGGCGTAGGTTAGTGCCGTTTGCGCGGTGTCGAAGCCGTGTTCTTTTAAAATCGCTTCGCTCTCTTTGGGCTTTACCGAAGTTTTTAATATCGCCGTCGCGCGTTCGTATTCTTCTTTTCTGCGGCGATAGACAGCCATTCTTTCTTCCGAGATAAGTCCCGTGTACGCCGCTTTTTCGGTTAAACGCAGGTCGGGATTGTCTTGTCTTAACACGATACGGTATTCGGCGCGCGACGTCATCATTCTGTAAGGCTCGTTTGTGCCTTTGGTGGTCAGGTCGTCGATTAAAACGCCCAAGTATGCCTCGTCGCGGCAAAGCACGAAAGGTTTTTCGCCGCGTATTTTAAGCGAAGCGTTAATCCCGGCGATTAAGCCTTGCCCGGCGGCTTCTTCGTATCCGCTGGTGCCGTTGATTTGCCCGGCGGTATAAAGCCCGGATATTTTTTTATATTCCAACGTAGGCAACAAATCGAGCGAGTCAATGCAGTCGTATTCTATGGCGTAGGCGTATCGCATTATTTCGCAATGCTCCAAGCCCTTAACCGTGCGATACATTGCTTTCTGGACGTCGTGGGGAAGAGAAGTCGATAAACCTTGTACGTAAACTTCGTCGGTATCCGCGCCCTCCGGCTCTAAAAAAAGCTGATGGCGTTCTTTATCGGCAAAACGGACGACTTTGTCCTCTATGCTGGGGCAGTATCTCGGGCCTGTGCCGCGTATTACGCCGGCATACAGCGGAGAACGGTGCAGATTGGCGCGAATTATTTCGTGAGTTTTTTCGTTTGTATAGGTTAAATAGCAAGGGCGTTGCGTATGCGGAACGCCTTCCGTCAGCGTGCTGAAGGGGTAGATATCGCTTTCTCCGTTTTGGATTTCGAGTTGAGAGAAGTCTATGGTTTTGCCGTCGACGCGTGCGGGAGTACCAGTCTTAAAACGACGTACGGTAAAGCCGAGAGAAACAAGGCTTGCGGTGAGTTCGTTAGCAGGTTGAAAGCCGTTCGGTCCCGAAGGGCGTTGCCATTCGCCGGCGATGACGCTTCCGTTAAGGTACACGCCGGTCGCGACGACTACCGCTTGGCACTTCAATACGCCGCCGAAAGCCGTTTTGACGCCCGTTACTTTATTGCCGTCGGTAAGCACCTCGGTCGCTTCGGCTTGAAGTATTTTTAAGTTAGCGGTGTTTTCGAGCGTGCGCTTCATTAAGGTGTGGTATAGGTTTTTATCCGCCTGACCGCGAAGCGATTGTACCGCCGCGCCTTTGCCGCGGTTTAACATTCTTATTTGCAGTAGAGATTTGTCGGCGTTGACGCCCATTTCGCCGCCGAGCGCGTCGATTTCTCTAACTATTTGACCTTTTGCGGTGCCGCCGATGGACGGGTTGCACGCCATAAAGGCTATACTGTCTAAATTCATAGTCAGTATAGCCGTTTTAATACCCGTTCTTGCAAGCGCAAGCGCGGCTTCGCAACCGGCGTGGCCCGCACCGATTACCACTGCTTGAAATTCGCCTTCTAAATATTCGTTCATATTATTGTTTAAGAAGCATTTTTTTAATGTCGTTTATCGCAACGGCAAGTTTTCTGTCGGTTTTGATTTGTTCGGCTATTTTGTCGCGCGCGTAAATCACGGTGGCGTGATCTCTGCCGCCCAACTGTCTGCCGACGGTTACCAGCGGCAGGTTCATCATGTCGGTTATAAGATAAATGCAAACTTGTCGCGGGTCGGAGAATTCTTTATTTTTCTTTTTACTTAACACGTCGGCTTTGGACACTTTATAAAAATTGCAAACGCAGTTTATGATGTCGTCGGCTTGAAGTTCTTCCTGCTTTTCGCCGGCGCTTTCTTTCAGCGCTTCGTTGACGAGGTCTATCGTTATGGGGCGTTCGTGCAGTTTAGAAGCAAAAACCACTTTGGTGAGTTTGCCGATAAGCGAACGAATATCGCCGTCGTTGTTTTCGGCGATATAGGTTAAAACCTTCATATCGACCGGGCATTTTTGTTCTTCCGACTTTCTGCGAAGTATGGCGATACGCGTTTCCAAATCCGGCGGTTGAACGTCGGCTAAAAGTCCGCCCTCGAAACGGGTTCTCAAACGGTCTTCTAAAACCTCTATTTCGGCAGGGGAACGGTCGGAAGTCAAAACGACTTGCTTGTTTTGCATTACCAGTTCGTTAAAGGTATGGAAGAATTCCGTCTGCGTGCCTTGCTTGTTGGCGAGGAATTGCACGTCGTCTATAAGCAAAACGTCGACGTTTCTGTATTTTCTGCGGAATTCCACGCCGCCGATGCCTTTGCCCTTGGAAATACTTTCTACCATTTGGTTGGTAAACTGTTCGCAAGTGGCGTAAAGCACGTTAAGCGAGGGATTGGTCTTTTTTAAGTAGTTGGCGATTGCCATAAGTATATGCGTTTTGCCCAAGCCCGTTCCGCCGTAAATAAACAGGGGGTTGTAAGAGTCGCCCGGGTGTTCCGCAACTGCTTTCGCGGCGGCGTAAATGAACTCGTTTGACGAGCCAACGACAAAAGAGTCGAAAGTAAACTTCGGGTTAATGGGGCCGCCTGCGTCTTTGATGTCTATCATCTCCGTTTCGTCGGATTTTTTAAGATAGTCCTCTCTGTCGTTGGCGGTAAAAATTTCAAAATCGGTTACTTCGGAATTGCACTTGGCAAGTGCGTCGCGAATTTTTTCCGTCATACGCGCGGTAACCGCGTCCGCGAACATTTTGTTGCGAGTGATAAGTATAAGTCTGTTGCCGACGACGTCTACGGGCGTTAATTGAGTTACGTAGGTGTCGAAAAAGATTGAACTGACCGTCTTTTCCAGTTCCGGAAGCGCGGTCTTCCATATAATTTCATAACTTTCCATAAATTCGTTTCCCTTTATCTGTTGCGTTGGAGTGAAAAAAAATGTATAATACTTAAGTAAACTATATTATATATAAAATCGCTTTAAAACGCAAGAAAAAAATCAAACCGACGGTATTTAATTTTATTTATTCGGATTATGTTTATAAACGACCTCACGCTGAAAAATTTCCGCAATTACGAAGAAGAGCGCTTCGAGTTTTCAAACGGGATAAATATTTTGACGGGCGCCAACGCGCAAGGTAAAACCAACGCCGCAGAGGCTATTTTTTACCTTTGCACGGGGTACTCTCCTCGCGCGAGTAAGGATAAACAAGTCATTAAAACGGGAGAGGAAGTCGCGGAGATATGCGGAGTTGCGACTTCGGCTTACGGCAACGTTTCGGTTAAAATAAGGTTCGGCGTCGACGGAAAAGAAATTTTCGTAAACGGGCTTAAAATTTTAAGGATAGGCGAAATCTTCGGCAACATACACAGCGTGTTTTTCAATCCGTCGGAATTAAAACTGGTTCAGGAAAGCCCCGAAGACAGACGAAGATTTTTAAACGTTTCTCTGTCGCAGATGTCCAAAAGTTATTTTTACGCGTTGACGCGGTACAACAAAATACTTTCTCAAAGGAACGTTTTATTAAAAGACCCCGACGGCAAAATCGTTTCCGAAACTTTGCCCGTTTGGGACGAACAAATGACTAAAGAAGCGGCGAAAATAATTAAAGCGCGGAACGAGTTTTTGAGCGAACTTTCCCCGATTGCGGAAGAAAAGCACGCTTACCTTTCCGGCGGAAGAGAAACGCTTAAAATGAAAACGGAAAGCGGCTACTTCGGCAGCGAGGACGAAATCGCTTACGCCTTAAAAGAGGACCTCAAAACGTCGTACGAAAAGGATAGGCGATTGGGGTTCACTTCGGTAGGGCCGCACAGAGACGACATAAAATTTTCGCTCAACGGCACCGAAGTAAAGATTTACGGCTCGCAAGGACAGCAAAGAACGGTGGCGCTGGCGCTTAAACTTGCGGAAACGGAAATATTCAAAAGGCGCTTCGGCGAATACCCGATACTTATATTGGACGACGTATTGTCTGAGCTTGACAAGTCGAGGCAGCGCCGCCTCGTAAAGGCGATAGACGACGTTCAAACGGTGTTTACCGCGACGGGGTTCGACAGGAGCGTGTTTAACGGGCGCGCCGCCGCGCGGTTCGTCATAGAAAACGGAAAAATCAAAAAAAGAGTATAAAAAAAAGAATAACGGTAAAAATCTTCTTATCAAAAGTAAGGAGATTTTTTTATGTCTAACATGCTGACAACTAAAGAAGCGACGTTGCTTTCCGACCTTTTGCTGTATGAAGAAAGCGCGTGCAAAAAGGCAAGACTGTATTCACGAACTTTTACCGACGCGAAACTGTCGGAAGCCGTCGGCAAAATCGCCGACAATCACGAAAAACGTTTTAATTCGCTTTTGGGCTTGTTGTAAAGGAGGGAGAAATGGCAGATTATAAAGAAGAAATAACGTTGAACGAAAGAGACTCTTTGCAAGATATGCTGAATTTAGAAAAAGAAATGGTCAAAATGTATTCGACGGCAATAACCGAAGGGGTAAGCAAGGGTTTTAGAACGACGATAAAAAATTTGTGGAGCGAGCAGGTGGGGGACCAGTTCGACGTGTTTATGCTGATGACCGAACGCGGCTACGCCAAGGTGGAGAGCGCGCCCGAACAGCAACTCGGCGCAGAAAAAACAAAGTTTAAAAAAGTCAAAACCCAACTCGCATAAGAAAACCTCGTCTTTTTTAAGACGAGGTTTTCGTTGTTTAGTTTTCTTTAAGCGTGCGAGACAAGAAAGCTTTTGTCCGAGGATTTTTCGGGTTGCCGAAAACGTCTTCCGGCGAACCTTCTTCGACTATATAGCCGTCGTCCATAAAAATAACTTTGTTGGAAACGTCTCTCGCAAAATTCATTTCGTGGGTTACGACAATCATCGTCAGTCCGGTTTTCGCGAGCGAGCGCATAACTTCGAGCACTTCGCCGACCATTTCGGGGTCGAGTGCCGAGGTCGGTTCGTCGAAAAGTATTACTTCCGGGTTCATCGACAACGCGCGCGCAATCGCTATTCTTTGCTTTTGCCCTCCCGACAGTTGGGATGGTTTAGCGTTGACGTAAGCAGCCATACCGACTTTTTCGAGTAAATCCATCGCGATTTCCGTCGCTTCGGCTTTGCTTCTTTTTAAAACTATCGTTTGTGGTTTGACGCAGTTGTCGAGCGCCGTCATATTGTTGAAAAGATTAAACGATTGGAAAACCATTCCGACCTTCGCGCGGTATGAAGTAGGCGGAAGTCGAGTAACGTCTTCGTCGCGGTACAATATTTCGCCGCCCGTGTGTTCTTCTAAAAGGTTTATGCAACGGAGCATGGTGCTTTTGCCGCTGCCCGAGGGACCTATCACGGAAATAACGTCGCCGCGGTTTACGTCGAACGATATGTCTTTTAATACTTCGTGGTCGCCGAACGTTTTTTGAAGATTGACGATTTTAAGTACGTTTTCCATTATTCGCTCTCCTTAACGTGTATTTCAGCGGCAGGGTCGGTTTGCGAACCGAAAATGGTGTAATTTTTATTGCCGTCCATTTTCTTTTCCAAAAGGCGTAACAGCCTTGTTATGGTAAATGTCAAAATAAAGTATATGACGGCGATCAAAAGATATGTCTCGAAGTACTGTAGATTGATAGAAACGATGCTTCCCGCTTGAAAATACAGTTCGGTAAACCCGATAACGTTAAGTACGGAGGTATCTTTTATGTTGATGACGAACTCGTTCGCGACGCTCGGCAAAATATTGCGAAGCGCTTGCGGCAGAACGACGTGGAACATCGTTTGCGTATGCGTCATGCCTATGGCTTGCGCGCCTTCGAACTGACCTTTGTCTACCGATATAATGCCGCCTCTGACGATTTCCGCCATATACGCGCCGGTGTTTATCGAAACGATTAACAATCCGGCGAAAATGACGTTCATCGTTTGCCCGTCGTTAATCAAGGCAAACCCCCAGAAAATAACCATCGCTTGCACCATCATCGGCGTGCCCCTGAAAACTTCTATATAAGCGGTAAGAAGCCAATCGCCGATTTTTTTAAAAACCCTTGCGACTTTGTTCTTCGGGGTGGGGATGGTGCGAAACACGCCGATAAGTAAGCCGATTATCAGCCCGACTACCGTACCGATAAGCGATACGAGCAATGTGTTGCCGACGCCTTCTAAAATCCATACGTAATATGTTGTAATAGTCTTCCAAATTTTAGAAAAAAACATTTATGTAATCCCGTTTTTTTATGAATTTGCGCCGATTGCGGTTGCGATATCGGTAGCCGTCTGCATCATTTGAAGCCTTTCCGCCGCCGAAATGTTCGCGAGCGCGGCGTTAACGGCTGCCGTTAAGTCGCTGCCTTTTTTCAG
>CAZARP010000028.1:0-3203 GCA_964487575.1 uncultured Christensenella sp. | reverse complement strand
ACGAGTTGACTTTCGTAATAAGCGTCGGAGAAGTCGATTTCTTCCAATCTGTCGGCGGTGGGACTCATGCCGGCGATGATAAAGTCGAGCGTGCCGGCTTTAACCGCGGGGACAAGAGCATTCCAATCGTATTTAACGATAACGAGTTCTTTGCCTAAAGCTTCGGCAACCTTTTTGGCAATCATAACGTCGTAGCCGTTCGCGTAGCCTTGTGCGTTGCTGATTTTAACGGCGCCGTTCGAGTCGTCGAGTTGCGTATAGTTGAACGGGTTGTACGCGCATTCCATACCGACGTACAGTTTATCCTCATCTTTTTGGCTGCCGCAAGCGGTAAGCGAGAAGAGGGATGTCGCCGCTAATAGGGCGGCTACGATAATTGTGAGTAGTTTTTTCATTTTTCTTTTCTCCTACAAAGAATTTTTTAACAAAAAAAATCGCGATACCATCAAATATCGCGACGAGAGAAATATCTATAAGTCTTAATATCCGATAGCGCAACGCAAGGGAAAACCTTGCGACAGTCGAACGGGTATTCCCCGTACGCCCAGACGAAAAACCGCGGGTAAGTAAATCGTCTTCGGCGTCCTCTCCTTTACCGCGCAAAACTTAAACCCCGTTTGCGTTTGTCATATCGGACGCGCCTCTATTCGTTTTTTTGTTGTATTCAATATAAACTTTTTCGACGTATATGTCAAACGTTTTTTCGTAAAAAAACAAAATTATGTCAAAAAAGGTTTTCTTTAGGTGAAATTTTGTGGTAAAATACCGTCGAGAAGGTTTTTCGGTCGACACTTCTTTATTAAAAAACCGAGAGGATAAAATTTACCCCTTTCGGCTTGCCGAGAGGGATTTTTCGTTTATGAAAGAAAGTTATACTTCGAAACTTGTGAGAGCCGGCGTCGTTGCGGCGCTGTATGCCGTTTTGTCGTTCGTTACCATGCCGATAGCCGGCGGCGCGATACAGTGCCGCGTTGCCGAAGCGCTGTGTTTATTGCCGCTTTTTTTCGGCGAAGCCGTGCCGGCGGTGTTTTGCGGTTGTCTGATAACCAATCTTTTAATAGGCAATCCGTTGCCCGACGTCGTTTTCGGCAGCCTCATTACCCTTGTTTGCGCGGTAGGGACGTATTTTGTCGGCAAACTTAAAATCAAGTTATGGGTGAAGGTGCTTTTCGGCGGTGTTTTCCCCGTTATATTAAACGCGTTGCTGTTGCCGCTCGTTTGGTACGTCTGTTACGGCAAATTAGAATACGTATATATTCTGCAAGCGCTGTTTTTGTTCGTGGGGCAGGCGGTGTCCGTTTACGGAGTCGGCAGCGTTTTGGTTTGCGCCGTCGTAAAAATCTCCAAGCACGAGCGGTAAAAAACAAATCCCCGAGTTTCGGGGATTTTTAAGGTCGTTTTAGTCCAGTGCTTTGAACGGTTTGAAAGCCGCCCAAACGAATATCAGCCACAGCGCGGATATGCCGACTATCGAGTAAATGATGCGCGAAACCAACGCCGTGGCGCCGCTGCCGAATACGTACGATACTAAATTAAAGTCGAACAATCCGACCAGCAACCATACGACGGAGCCTAACAGCACGAGACAAAACGCAAGAATAGTGGTAAACTTCATCTGTATTCCCCCTTTGTCATATAGTTTGCGATAAAATGCGGATATTATTCAAAGAAACGGCAAATTAAGTCAGCGCGTTTTCCAAAATCAGTCTGTCGAAGTCGACGCGCTCGACAAAGTCGTCCTGCGTGAATTTAACGAAGTTATACTTGCCGTAATTGAACAAATGCGTTTTTATGACCACCGGCGTGGCTATTTCCAACCGTTCGCAAATTTCTTTAACGTAGTCGAAAAATTCCGAATAGTCGGTAACGCCGGGGCGTTCGTAAACGACCTGGCGCGTTATTTTATTGTTTTTTAAAGTTTTTGCCCAAATTCTAATCATAAATCACCTTTTATAACATAATATCACGTATGGGCATTAAAAATCAACTTTTAATTGACAAAAACGGTATATCGATGTTACAATAAAGTTTAATAAAGAGCGCGTCTCTGTAAAACGAGGACTAAAATATGGATTTTCTTAAAAAGCAACTTATAGGATATTTAGAAGAAAACGCGAGATACAGTTTTTCGCAGCTTGCCGCTATGACGGGTTGCGGAGAGGACCAAGTAAAAACCGCCGTCGCCGAATTGGAAAAAGACGGGGTGATAGTTAAATATTCCGCCATAGTAAACACCGAAGCCTTGCCCGAAAAGAACGTGCAGGCGCTTATAGAGGTAAAGGTCGCTCCGCAACGGCTCAAAGGTTTTGACAGTTGCGCCGAAGAAATTTATAACTTCCCCGAAGTTCAAAGTCTGTATTTAATGAGCGGCGGTTTTGATTTAGCCGTGTTCATAGACGGCAAAGACATTTCGGACATCGCTCGCTTCGTTGCCGAAAAGTTATCGGTGTTAGAGGGCATAACGGCGGTGCAGACTCACTTTATATTGAAAAAGTACAAGATAGAAGGGCAGATTACCAAACCCACCGAGGAGCGCAAAAGGCAAATAATACAGGCATGAGAGATTTTTTAAGCGATAGGGCGCGGAGCATTCCGCCGTCCGGGATAAGAAAGTTTTTCGATTTGGCGGCGGCGCAGGAAGACGTTGTGTCTTTGGGCGTCGGCGAGCCGGATTTCATAACGCCGTGGCATATCCGCGACGCAGGTATAACCGCGCTTAAAAAAGGTTATACGCAGTATACTTCAAACAAGGGATTGACGGAACTTCGCCGAGCGATTTCCGAATATTTGCATTCGGAATGCGACGTGGAGTTTTCTTCCGACGACGTCATCGTTACGATAGGCGCGTCCGAAGCGATAGATTTGGCGTTCCGCGCGACCGTCAACGCCGACGACGAAGTGCTGATACCCGACCCCAGTTACGTTTCGTACAAACCGTGCGTAGAGCTTGCAGGGGGTAAGGCGGTTGCCGTGCCGTGCAAGGCGGACAACGGGTTCAAACTCACCGCGGAGGCGTTGGAAGCGGTTATTACGCCGAAGACAAAAATCCTTGTTTTTCCTTACCCGAACAATCCTACGGGCGGCATTATGACTGCGGAAGATATAGAAAAGATTATCCCCGTAATATTAAAACACGACCTTCTCGTCATATCCGACGAGATTTACGCCGAACTCACTTACGGCGCAAAACATCGCTCGCCTGC
>CAZARP010000027.1:14150-16468 GCA_964487575.1 uncultured Christensenella sp. | reverse complement strand
CCCCCCTTGTCATTCTGAATGTAGCGTAGCGGAATGAAGAATCTCCTCTCTATAGCGCGGTAACACCCTATCCACCCATAGCGAGAGGGGATTTTTCGCACTTCGTGCTCAAAATGACAGTAAAGAAATAACAGTAATAGAATAGCAGTAAAAACAAAATGATAAAAAGTTTATATTCGAACAGGCTTCTTCGCATTCGTTCAGAGTAACAGCAAGGTACAAAATAAAAAACGCCCAAAGGATTAAAAACCTTTGGGCATAGAGGTAGAAATTTCTTTTAAATAGTCGTGCACGTCAGTCTGCAAGAGTTTAAGCCGCTCGCCGTCGCACGTCATTACCGTAATCGACGCGTTGGTAACGTACGGCAAAGTCTTCATCTCGCTTAACGGCAAATTCAGCGCGTGGCAGATGAGCGAACGCAATACCACCCCGTGCGTACCGACGACCACCGTTTGACCGCTATGCCGTTTTGCTATGCGCTTTACGCAAGACAGCGCGCGTTTTTGCACTTCCGCCACGCTTTCGCCGCCGTCGGGGTGCGCCGACCCGATGTCTTCCTTCCACGTTTTATAGTGCCGGGGATACAGCGCTTGCAGTTCTTCCGCAGTCTTGCCTTGCCACGTGCCGACGTCTATCTCTCGCAATGCTTTACGTTTGCGAAGTTTTAATCCGCTCGCTTTAGCTATGCCTTTAACCGTGTCAGCCGCCCGTATCAGGTCGCTGGTGTATACCGCGCCCACAGAGTATTCGGCGAGTATATAATCGGTCAAAAGTTTTGCTTGCGCTTTGCCGACTTCCGACAATGCGGCGTCCATTTGACCCGTGCAGATTTTGTCTTTATTGGTCACGCTTTGACCGTGACGAACTAAAAGTAAAGTAGTCATATCTTCCGTTAAACGTTATATTATATACGCGTAGGTGTGCGTGCGTATAGGTGTGCACGAAGTTATTCGTAATTTTTGCCGAAAAGTTTTTCACGCGTTTTTTTGAGCGACGTTTCGGCGTCTTTGCTAAGCGGTACGGCGGCGTTGCGGTAGTCGTGCTTGTCGCAAAACTCTTTAAGCGCCGCTTTCAGGCGAATTATGCTCCGCTCTTGAACGCCCGACAACACCGTTACGTAGGCGTCTGCGGCAAACGACGCGCTCGAAGCGTATTTTAAAAGTTCGGCGTAGTGGTGCGCGCAAAAACCTTTGGTAGAGAGCAGCACCTTGTAAAATTCTTTCTCGCGCGCGTAAAGTTGCGCCACCGTTTTATAATATTTTACCATACTCTGCTCGGTATAGTCGCATATCGCGCAGGTGCAAAGCGATTTTTCTATCTCTTCCGCACGCTTTTTGGCGACGGACTTCTTTTTGACTTCCGCAAAAAGATTTTCCGTCTTGTCGAGCCGAGTCATAAGCTGAAGCGCGACCGACAGTTTGTTTTGCCGCGAAATAAGCATATCCAAATGCCGCTTGCAAAAACCTTTTTTGCCGACGGCGATGCGCGTGTCGTCTTCCATTACCGCGTCGTTTAGAAATTCGTGCAGATACTGCTCGTCTATTATTTTTTGTATCTCGCACAACGGGCAGTCGCATTCGCTGCCGAATTTGTCGTATATCAGCGCGGTGTCTATATGATAGTTCATTCTTCCTCCCCCGTTTGCTCGGCGTTTGCCGCTATCGCCGCTCGGATCAGCGAGAAAATAGCGTCCTTTCCCAGTCCCGTTTCGGCAGACGAAGCCGTCATATCGCCCTCGCCAACTTTTAGCGCCGCCGCGATTGATTTTAGTTGCGGTTTTATTTTGGTTTTGCCTATTTTATCGGCTTTGGTCGCTACGATGACGAACGGTATGGCGTAATGATAGAGGTAATTTATCATACTTTTGTCGTCTTCCGTCGGCGCGTGCCGTATGTCCACCAAAGAAATCAGCAAGGCGAGTTTTTGAGTTTGCAGAAAATCTTCCATAAGCCGCGCCCATTTCAGTTTTTCTTCCTTGCTGACTTTGGCGTAGCCGTAGCCCGGCAAGTCCGCCAATATAAACGGCCCGAAGTCGAAGTAATTTATAAGTCGCGTTCTGCCCGGCGTAACCGACGTGCGCGCGAGTTTTTTGTTGCCGGCAAGCATATTTATAATCGACGACTTGCCGACGTTGGATTTGCCCGCGACCGCGATTATCGGCTTATCCGTCTTGTAAAATCCGCTCGCGCTTGCCGCCGACGTTAAAAATATCGGTTGAAAGTTCTTCACTTTGCCACCCCCGCGACGAGCGCCGCGTCGAATACTTCGGACACGTCGTCCGCCAATATGAATTTCAACTTCTTCTTGACTTCTTTGGG
>CAZARP010000027.1:5183-14050 GCA_964487575.1 uncultured Christensenella sp. | reverse complement strand
CCTGTCAGCGTGATTTCGCCTTTGCCGTGCATAAGCGTGACTTCTATCGTCAACGTTACGCCGCCGACGCTCGTCCACGCAAGACCGGTGCACGCGCCTATCTCGTCGGATTTTAACGCCGCGTTTTTGATACGCCTTTCGGGGCCTAATAACGCCACAACTTCTTTTTCGGTTATCGTTTGCTTTTTACTGCGAGGATGCTCGGCGAATTTGACGGCGACCTTTCTGACGACCGAACCGATTTGGCGTTCTAAATTCCTGACGCCTGCCTCCGCCGTGTAACACTCTATTATCTCTTTCAACGCGCCGTCGGTCACTTCCACCGCCGAAGCGTTCAGTCCGCACGCTTCTATCTGCTTGGGCAAGAGATAGCGCTTGGCGATTTCCGACTTTTCTTCGTCGGTATAGCCGCCGAGTTCTATTACTTCCATTCTGTCGAGAAGCGGATGCGGTATGCTCTCTAACGTGTTCGCCGTGGTGATGAACAACACCTTCGAAAGGTCCAACGGCACCTCTAAATATCTGTCGCGGAAGGTCTTGTTCTGCTCGGGGTCCAACACCTCTAACAGCGCGCTCGCCGGGTCGCCGTTGATGTCCGCGGACGTTTTGTCGATTTCGTCCAGCAAAAACACCGGGTCGCTCGCGCCGGCACTCTTCATTCCGTAAACTATACGCCCCGGCATCGCGCCGACGTACGTGCGCCTATGTCCGCGAATTTCCGCCTCGTCTTTTACGCCGCCGAGACTCATCCGCACGAACTTTCTGCCAAGTGCGCGCGCAATGCTCGTCGCGACCGAAGTTTTGCCCACCCCGGGCGGTCCCACAAGACATAATATAGGACCTTTTACGCGGTTCGTAAGCTTCATCACCGCGATTTGTTCGAGTATGCGCTGTTTGACCTTTTCCAACCCGAAGTGGTCGCCGTCCAAAATTTCTTTCGCTTTGGCGACGTCGATTTCCGCCGCGGTGGTTTTTGAAAAGGGAACGGCTTCCAACCAGTCAAGGTAGTTAAGCAAAATCGAATAGTCGGGGCTGGACGGATTGATTTTATCGAGCCGCGAAATTTCTTTCAGCGCTTTGGCTTTTACTTCTTCCGGATAATCGCCCTCCTCGAACCTTTTGCGCATTTTATCTATCTCGCTCGCGTCGTCGCCCAATTCCGAATGTATGGCTTTTATCTGCTCTCTTAAAAAGAATTCTTTTTGACTTTTGTCCATACTTTCGCGCACTTTGGCGGTTATGCGATTTTCCAGCGCGGCGAATTCCAAGTCCGAAAAAATCAATTCGCTCGCGATTTCCATACGGGCAATCGCGTCGTCGGTATCCAGCACGCGCTGCGAAAGATCGGATTTGAAAGGAACGACGGACATCACGTTGTCGACGAATTCGTTCGGAGTTTCTATTTTAAGAATACTGCGCACCACGTCTTTAGAGATGCGTTTGTCGAACTCCGCATACTCGCCGAACGCGTGCTCCAAAACCCGTCTGTGCGCGGTTAATTCCGCCGTCGGCTCGACGCCGTTATACGGCGCCGTTTGCACGGTAACGGAAAAATATCCGTCTTCCTCGAAAAATTCGACCACCCTCACTCGCGCGAAGGCTTCTAACGAAATTTTCATACTGCCCGAAGGCATTTTCATCACTTGTTTTATTCTGGCAAGAACCCCCGTCGTGTTGACGTCGGCAGGTTTGGGCGCGTCCGCCGCCAAGTCTTTTTGCGCCGACACGTACACTATAGAGTCGCCGCCGACTGCCTTTTCCGCCGCCTTGCGGCTTATCGGTCTGTTTACGTCGAAATTCAATATTGTATGAGGAAACAGCGTCTTCCCCTTCAAAGGTATTAGCGGATACCTCTTTTCTCTATCGTTAAAATCTGTCATAATTCACCTTGTATATCACCGTCAACGACAATACTTTTCAAGCAATGCTTTTACCGGCTTGTCCTTGTATTCTACGGTTACCTCTTTTGCTACTTTTTTTAATTCCGGGTCGGCGTCACCGACTGCCACGCCGTACCACTCGCCCTTAACGAGTTCCAAATCGTTGGTGGAGTCGCCTATTGTCATTATCTTGTCGTACGGCACCCCGTATTTCTCCGCTAAAAATCTGACCGCAAAGCCCTTGTCGAACCGAGGGTCGATGACTTCTATCAGCCTTTTCGCGCCGCTGTTTACGGTCAACACCCCCTCGTACTTTTTCGCAAACCGCGCGGTAAGCGCAGAAGTTTCATCCTCGCCGCACACCGCGCACACCTTACTCGCAGGCTTCTTCATCTCGAGAACGGCGGCTTTTACGTCGGGAACTTTTTTGTATATCACGTTTTCGGAATAAGTGTACATCGCCGAATAAAAAGAGTCTTGAGAAAACAACAAAGTGTCTTCCACCCAAGCGATGACGGGCATATCCGCGGCGGTGAAATCGTCTATCACCCGCGCCGCCATACGATAATCTATCCCGGAGGAAAACAAATACTCGCACGTTTTTACGTCGGCTATCCTCGCGCCTTGGAAGCACCCGACGACGGCGTCTATACCGTAGCGGTCGCAAATTTCTTTTATGGAAGAAAAACTTCTGCCGGTTATAATCGTAAAAATTCCGCCGCGAGCGACGTAGTCTTTTATCGCCGCTACAGTTTCGGGTTCTATCTCGCCGGGGACGTGCCCCAGCGTGCCGTCAAAATCGGATATTACCAAATCGAATTTCATTTAAGTCCCTCCTTCGTAAGCGCTTCGGTTATAAGCGCCGCTTGTTTTTCGCCTATTCCCTCGACCTGCATAAGTTCGTTTTCGTCTGCGGATATTATACCGCCTAAATCTTTAAATCTGCTTAAAAGCGCTTGTTTTTTCACCTTGCCCAAGCCTTTTATCCCGTCCAGCACCGACGACAACGACCGCTTGCCGTGCAACGTCCTGAAATACGTTATCGCAAACCTGTGCGCCTCGTCCCTTATGCGTTGCAACATTCTTAAAACGTAGTCGCTTTTTTCAAGCACCACCGGCAAAGAACGGTCGGGCAAAAAAATCTCTTCCTCCCGTTTGGCAAGCGAAATTAAATCTATATCTTCCACCCCGTATGCGTCGAATATCTCTTTAACGCTCGACAACTGACCTTTTCCGCCGTCGATTATTACAAGGTCGGGTTTGGGGAATTTTTCCGGGTCGGTTTTAAGCCGCTCCAATCGACGCGTCAAAACTTCTTGCAGGCTCCTAAAATCGTCAGCGCCCTCGAAAGATTTTATTTTGAACCGACGATATTCGACCTTGTCGGCTTCGCCGTCGGTAAACACTACCATACTGCCGACCTTATCCACCCCGGATATGTTGGATATGTCGTAACATTCCATTCTTTTGGGATAATTTTTAAGCCCTAATTTTTCTTGCAGGCTCTTGCACGCCGACGTAGTCATATCGTTTTTGTGTCGAATTTTGTCGACGGCGGTTTCTAAATGTTCGGTCGCGTTTGCCGCCGCCATATCCGCGAGTTGACGTCGCACGCCTTGCCGCGCGCAAACAAACGTCGTGCCTTTGCCGTATGAAGTCTTAAAAAACTCTTGTATGGCTTGCGCGTCGGAAACTTCTTCGGACGTTATTATTTCTTCGGGTATATCGGAATTTTCTTTATAGTAGCGCATTATAAACTGCGACAAAGCGTCGGAAGAGTCGAGCGCGGCGCTTTCAAAAGAAAAGTTTTTGCCGCCCGACATCATACCGTTACGAACGAACAAAAGATTTATAACCGAATATATGCCGTTGGCGGCATAAGCAATCACGTCCGCATTGATAAACTTATTAAGCGCGGTTACCCTTTTCAGTTTTATTTTTTCTAAGCTTAAAAGATTTTCTTTATATTTTAACGCCGCTTCGAATTCTTCCTTTTCGGCGGCTTCCGCCATTCTGCGTTTAAGCAGTTTTTCCGTTTCGGCAACGTCGCCCGATAAAAACCCGACGGCGGCGGTCACGTCGCGCATATAGTCGTCCTCGCCGACGTATCCCGCACACGGCGCCTTGCACTTGCCTATATGATAGTTAAGGCAAGGTTTAACGAATTTGCCGCTCGTGAATTTCTTTTCGCACGGGCGAACGCCGTAAACAAGATTAACCGTTTCTAAAACCCCGTTCACGCTGACGCCGCCCATAAAAGGTCCGAAATACTTCGCCCCGTCTTTTTTTATCTTTCTCGTAACTCTGAAAGTCGGATAAGTTTCTTTATAATCTATTTTTAAATAAGGATACGTTTTGTCGTCTTTTAAAAGTATGTTATAATGCGGCTTATGTTTTTTTATGAGGTTGTTTTCAAGCGACAGCGCGTCTATCTCGCTGGGCGCGATGATATAATAAAAGTCGGCTATGTTCCTCACCATCGCCGCAACCTTTTCGGTCTTCATTCCGTTTGTAAAATATTGCCTTACCCGATTTTTAAGATTTTTAGCCTTACCGACGTAAATAATTTTACCGTCCGCGTCGAGCATAACGTATACGCCGGGGTTTTCGGGAAGCAATTTTAATTTATCCGCTAAAGTGCCCACGGTATTATTATACATTAAACGACGGATTTTTACAAGCGCTTAATATCCCAAAAATTCCACACCCTTTAACAATATCTCGTTTAATATATCGTTTCTTAACGAATAAAACACTACCTTGCCTTGTCTGGACGTTTTAACCGCGTTAAGGTTTTTCAATAAACGCAGTTGATGCGAAACGGTGGTTTGATTTATTTTCAGCAAATTTGAAATATCCGACACGCACATTTCGCTCACCGCTAACGCGGAAATTATTCTCAACCTGGTATAATCCGCAAACACCGAAAAAAAAGACACCAAGTCGTCCAACGTTTCGCCGCTCGGAACGTAATCGGTTATTATCGATTGCAAACGTTTATCCAGCAATATTTCTTTCACTTTTCAATTCTCCTTTTTATAAATACAATAAGTGTACATATATTTTATCAAAATCCGCATAAGGCATATTTGCGATAAAAAACGCATATTATACAAAAATAGCGCATTTTGCGGAAAGGAGGTTTTTATGAATTCCGATAACATCGTTTTAATCGCGCTTTTACTTTTACTGACGAATAATTCCACGATAAACTCTACGCAGACGCTGTTGCTGCTAACTCTTCTCTCGACCACGACTTGCTGTTGTCAAAGCAACTCGACGGAAAATTTCGGCAATAGATAAAAAATAAGATGACGGCAATTTTGTCGTCATCTTGTTTTTACGTTTTATTTTTATCGATTAAACGTTGCCTTGCGCCTTCATCGCTTCCGCAACTTTAAGGAAGCCGGCTATATTGGCGCCTGCCATATAATTGCCGGGCATACCGTACTTCTTCGACGCTTCGTCGCAAGACTTAAAGATTTCTTTCATTATATTATGCAGTTTTTCGTCCACCTCTTCGAACGACCAAGAATACCGCATAGAATTCTGACTCATTTCCAAACCGCTGGTAGCGACGCCGCCGGCATTCGCCGCCTTTGCGGGGCCGTAAAGCAACCCGCTCGCCAAATAGACGTCTATGGCTTCCGGCGTGGACGGCATATTCGCCCCCTCCGAAACCACCTTGCAACCGTTTTTCACCAAAAGTTTTGCAGAAGCGCCGTCTATTTCGTTCTGCGTGGCGCAGGGCAAGGCTATATCGCACGGTATCGACCAAATCCCCTTGCAGCCCTCGTGATATTCAGCCGTCTTTTTGTAGTTAAGGTAATCCTTTATTCTGCCGCGTTTTACCTCTTTTATCTCTTTAACCGCCGCCAAGTCTATACCGTCTTTATCGTAAACGTATCCGTCGGAGTCGCTCATCGCCACGACTTTGGCGCCGTACTCGGTCGCCTTTTCGCACGCGTAAATCGCCACGTTGCCCGAACCCGAAACAAGAACGGTTTTACCGTTAAAATCCATACCGTTCGCCTTTAACATTTCGTGGGTGAAATAACATAAACCGTATCCCGTCGCCTGAGTACGCGCAAGGCTTCCGCCGTATTGCAAGCCTTTGCCGGTCAACACGCCGACGAATTCGCCGCGTATTCTTTTATACTGCCCGAACATATAGCCTATCTCGCGAGCGCCCGTGCCTATATCGCCCGCAGGTACGTCCACGTCCGCCCCGATATATTTGCACATTTCGGTCATAAAACTCTGACAGAACCTCATTATTTCCGCGTCGGATTTGCCTTTCGGGTCAAAATCCGAACCGCCCTTCGCGCCACCCATAGGAAGCGTAGTCAAACTGTTTTTGAAAACCTGTTCGAAGCCGAGAAACTTGATAATGCCGAGATATACGGACGGATGAAGCCTTATACCGCCCTTATACGGGCCGATAGCCGAATTAAACTGTACCCTAAAACCGCGGTTTACGCGGACATTGCCATTGTCATCGGTCCACGGCACTCTGAAAATAATCTGCCTTTCGGGTTCGACCAACCTCTCGAGCACGCCGGCGTCGACTAAATCTTGCCGTTGTTCTATAACCGGCTCCAATGAAGTAAACACTTCGGTGACAGCCTGAATGAATTCCGGCTCGCCGGGGTTTCTCTTTTCCGTTCTTTGTAAAAGGTCTGATAAGTATGCGTTTTTAATAGCCATAAACTCCCCTCCGTTTTTTTATATTTTAGCACGGTTCGGACAAAAATAAAAAATAATTTGTTATAACGATTTTTTTACCTGATATTACTTTTTATTATATTTTTATTTTCTCAAAAACACTGTTGCAAGTCGACGAATACCGCAAACAACAATATAGCCGCCAAACCGACCGTATGAATAATCCCCTCTACCCTTCTGTTTATCGGCTTTTTTCTAATCCATTCTATTACGGTAAACACCGCGCGCGAGCCGTCCAAAGCCGGTATCGGCAAAAGATTGAACACCGCAAGGTTAACGCCAATATACCCCGAAATATTCAACAGATTGTGAAGTCCGCCCGTCTTAATCGCCCGAGCCGTAACAGCCACCGTGGTAACCGTGCCGCCGACAGACTTCACCCCTAACGCGCCCGTTATCAACTGTCCCAAAACCATAAAAATAGAAGCCGCCAACTTTAACGAATACTCGAAACTTCTGCCGATTGTTTCAAAAAAAGATAAACTTAAATTCTCGGTGTAAAACCCGTACCTCGAAACGTTGCCGTCGGCGTCCGTTTGATATATACCCAAAGCCACGCACATTTGTTTCCAGTCCTCGACGTTGTCGAAATCCGCGTCCGCTTTAAGTATCACTTCTATATCCTGCGTTTTGCCGTCTCGCAAGACCGTAAACGTTACGCTGTCGCCGACCTTTTTGCCGCTCGTCGCGCTCATTAAATCGGTTAAAAGATAAATGTTTTTGCCTTCTGCTTTAAGTATCACGTCGTTGACGCAAAAAGCGTCTTGAGAGATAGCGGCATCGTCGCAAACGAACGGCACGCGATACGCCGTCTGACCGTAAGCGAAAAAGGTAACGGCTATTATCAACACGGCGAAAAGATAATTCATCAAAGCGCCCGACACCAAAACTATAAGCCTCTGCCACGGTTTTTTGTTGTTGAACGCCTTCGGATTTTCATCTTCGGCGTCCTCGCCTATAAAAGCGCAATAACCGCCGACCGGCAAAAGTCTGACCGAAAAAACTTCTCCGTCTTTTTTCTTTTTCCCGAAAAGTCGAGGTCCGAACCCTATAGAAAATTCTTCTATCCCGAACCCCAAAAGTTTACCGGACGCGTAATGTCCGAATTCGTGAACGGTTATCATAATCAGCAGTGCCAAAATCGCAAGCAGAACATAGCCCGTCATCGAAACGATTTCACTAAAAGAAGCAAGTAAATTATATTCCATTGTCACCTGAATTTTTCTACGACGAAATTTACGCCGAACATATTTGCGGCAAGCATATCTTCGTAAGTATCGCCGACGCCGCCCGAATATGCGGAAAGCGCCCCGTCGATCGCCGCGTAAATATCGTTATACCCTATTTTACCCTTCAAAAACCATTCTACCGCCTTTTCGTTGGCGCCGTTCGCCACTGCAGGATATAATCCGCCCGCTTTGCCGGCTTCCACAACCCTGCCGAAACACGGAAAACGCTTGTCGTCAATCGGTTCGAACGACAGTTTGCCGATTTTTGAAAAATCGAGCGGCTTCACGTCGGAAGGTAACCTTTTAGGATACGACAAAGCAATCTGAATGGGAATTTCCATCGTCGGATACGACATCTGTGCCAAAACGGACGAGTCTTCCAACTCTACCATAGAGTGTATGATGCTTTCCCTATGAATTATAACGTCGATTTTGTCGAACGACGTATCGTACAACCATCTCGCCTCTATGACTTCGAACGCTTTATTAACCAAAGTCGCGCAATCGACGGTTATTTTTTTGCCCATCGACCAATTCGGGTGCAAAAGCGCCTCCGCCGCCGTAACGCGGCTTAACGCCTGCGCGTCCAAATCGCGAAACGCTCCGCCCGACGCGGTCAGAATAATTCGCTTAAATTCCGCTTTTCTGTCAAACCCGAGCACCTGCCAAACAGCCGAATGTTCGCTGTCGACGGGAATAATCTTAACGCCGCGCGCTTCGGCTTTTTCGGTTACGCAAGCGCCGCCCACGACCAAACTTTCTTTATTCGCGAGCGCCACGTCTTTACCGTTTTCGATAGCCGTCAATACCGCCGACAATCCGGCGAAACCGACAAGCGCTACGACGACTATATCGGCTTCTTTTATAACGGCTTTTTTAAACGCCTCGTCGCCGAAAAAATACTCGGTACCGACGGGCAAATCGGCACGTTCGCTTTTTAACGTCGCGACGAGCGGATTAAATTCTTTTATCTGTTCTTTCAGCAGTTTTTCGTTATCGCCTGCGGCGAGCGAAACTATCCTGTATCTGTCCG
>CAZARP010000027.1:0-5083 GCA_964487575.1 uncultured Christensenella sp. | reverse complement strand
CGACGCATAATTCGAAAAGCACGGCGAAACCGATTGCAAAAAGATACCCGTAACCGTCAAACAACAAATACTCCGCAATACAATATATCGGGACGAAACACGCGCCGTAAATTATCGACGTCACGTAGAAGCCCTTGTATAAACATTGCTTTAATGCACGCGCGACTTCAAAAGTCCCCACGGTACATATAAACCATATAAAAATTTGGAAAAGACGCGTGTCTACGTACTCTCGCAACAAAAAAAACGCTGCGACTATAACGGTAAAACACGCGCCGCTGATAGTTCTTATCTTCATTTACAATACCTTCCCGAACCGCCTTTTTCTCCCCGAAAAATCGCGGACGGCTTTTTCAAATTCGTTTTCGTCAAAATCCGGCCACAAAACCGGAGTGAAATATAATTCCGAATACGCGCCCTGAAACAGTAAAAAATTAGAAAGGCGCAACTCGCCCCCCGTTCTGATAATTAAATCGGGTTCGCCGCATTCCGCGGTATACAGCGCGGAAGAAATGCTGTCGGTCGTTATATCTTCGCCGCGCGCTATAAGCAAATTTACGGCATGCACGATTTCTTGTCTGCCGCCGTAATTCACCGCTACGTTAAGAATATGTTCGTCAAAACTCTCCGTCGCCCTTTCTCCGTCCTCGATGGCAGTGCGCAGCTTATCGCTTAATACCGACTTATCGCCTATTACGTTAAGTTTGACCTTGTTTTTGACGGTCTTTTTAATGAACCTTTTAAAATACGTTTCCAACAAACGCATAAGTTCGTCGACTTCTTCTTTCGGGCGCGCCCAGTTTTCGGTGGAAAAAGCATAAAGCGTCACTGCCCTAACGCCCGTTTTGAAAGCGTAAGTCACTATTTTATCCACGTTGTCCGAACCGACCTTATGTCCGTAAGAACGCTTTTTTCCGCGAGCCGCCGCCCATCTGCCGTTGCCGTCCATTATAATGCCGACGTGCTGCGGAATATGATTTCCCGACATATTAAACTATCATTATATCCTTTTCTTTTTCAGCGCAAAGTTTGTCGATTTTTTCCACCGCTTCCGCAATGACCTTATCGATTTCTTTCTCGCAAACGGCGTGTTCGTCCTCGGAAAGTTCCTTATTGTTTTTCATTTTCTTCAACGCGTCCATAGCGTCGCGACGAACGTTCCTTACGGCGACCTTTGCGTCTTCCGCCATCTTTTTGACCTGCTTAACCAATTCTTTACGTCTTTCCTCGGTAAGCACGGGGAAAACAAGCCTTATCACCTTACCGTCGTTAGTAGGGGTTATACCGATGTTTTCGGCAAGTATCTGCTTTTCTATAACCTTCAGCATAGACGCGTCCCAAGGCGCGATGACGAGGCATCTCCCCTCCGACACCGAAATATTGCCGACTTGGTTTATCGGCGAAGGCGTCCCGTAATAATCTACGAGTATTTTATCCAAAATATGCGGATTTGCGCGACCCGCCCTGATAGTAACGTATTCCGAATTCAAAACCGAAACGGTTTTATCGGTCTTTTCCAACGTTTCCATCATAATCATTTCGTATTGTTCGTTTTCTATTGCCATTTTTAGTTCTCCTTTATTTATTTAATAAGCGTGCCTATGTTTTCGCCCTTAACCGCTCTGACGAGCGCTTCTTTTTCATACAATCCGAATGCCAAAACGGGAATATCGTTTTCCATACATATAGTGATAGCCGTCGTGTCCATCGCTTTAAGCCCTTTTGCAATGAACTCTTTATAAGAAAGTTCGTCGTATTTCTTCGCCGAAGGATTTACTTTCGGGTCGCTGTCGTAAATACCGTCCACGTTTTTAGCAAGCAACAACACGTTTGCGTCGATTTCCGCCGCGCGAAGCGCCGCCGCCGTATCCGTCGTAAAATAAGGATTACCCGTTCCGCAAGCAAAAATCACTACCCTACCCTTATTGAGATGCGACATTGCCTTCCTTAAGATATACGGTTCGGCAACGCGTGTAATGGTAAGCGCCGTCTGAACCCTCGTGGGGACCTTCTTCCTTTCCAACGCGTCTTGTATCGCAAGCGCGTTGATGACCGTAGCCAACATTCCCATGTGGTCGGCGGTGCTCCTGTCCATTTCGGTCCCTTGTCTTCCGCGCCAGAAGTTTCCGCCGCCGACAACGATACCGATTTCCACGCCCAAATCTTTAACGGCGATTATTTCGTCCGTAATGACGTCAAGCGTCTTTTCGTCTATCCCGTTGCCTTTGTCACCCGCCAGAGCCTCCCCGGAAAGTTTAATAAGCACTCTTTTGTAAGCAGTTTGTTGCATTTCTTTTTTACTCCCGTATTATATTTTATTTTTGCGCGCGTCCGCGTCGGTTTAGATTTGTTTCAATTCTTTCGCCAAAGTATACGTTACCCGTGCGTACGAACGCTCGAACAAAATCTTAACGGTTACATTATATCAAATAACTTCGTCTTTGTCTATAAGTTTTTTTATTTAACGATACAAAAAGCGAATATATCGAATTTATTCTTCCGCTTTTATGTCGAGCACGTCGTCGAAACAAAGCCTTTTTCCGCAAATATCCATCGTTCTTCCGCCGAAATCTATTTTTACGACGCCCTTTATCGTATTTGCTTTTTCCCGTCGAAATACGTTACGCAAAGAACCGCGCCTTTTTTGTAATCGAGTAAAATTCGCGACGTTTCTACGGCTTTTTCTTCGGTCATTTCCCCTTTGCTTATTTTTTCCGCTTCGTATTCTTTAAGTCTCAACGCGTCCGACAACCCTTTCAATGCATCGAACGGCGCGAATTGAGCCGCGCGATTTTCTCTCGGCATTTTAGTCCTTTCCTTCACGATGTCCTCCTATTTGTTCGTTCCTCTCTCTTTGCGTCGCGTTCTTTACGAAATCCGTGCCCTTAAGCATAGAGTTTTTCCCGAACTTTTCCTTCATATCAAGCACGCTTTTATATAATCTTTTTTCCTTTTCCGCTTTAACTCTATCCGTAAACAAATCGAAAAATTCCTCTTTTTCGTCACGCAAACCGGATAAAACGAAAAACACTTTTCGTATCGGTCTGCCACGCTCCGCCAGGTCATCGAAAAGTTTATCGGCATACGGAACTATCAACGAGTACAAATAAGTGGTAACCGACATTGCGACGTTGGCGGACGCAACCGCTTTTCTGTCGTCGCCGTATCCGATGCCTATCCCGACGTGGGTCGCCACCATATTGCTTTTCGCCAGTCTGTAACACCCCTCCTGAAGCATTTCGTGCAATACGTTCTTTGCGTCGTCGGTAGAATAGTCGCACGGCAATATTTGGGAATTAGAAAGGGATTTGCTTTTTCCTTTATAGTTTTTAATGTCCTTCATTAAGCACGTTTCGCGTCCGTAGGCGTGGTCGATGATGAGTTCCGCGTTCACGCCGAATTCATTGTATAACGTTTGCTCGTTGAGTTCGGTTATGCCCTTCATATCGAACACTCCGTGTCTGGCAAGCCTGTTTGCTATTCCGCCGGATATACCCCAAAAATCGGTTATAGGACGATGGTTTTGCAACTCTCTTTGAAATTTTTCCTCGGTAAGCCAACCGATGCCGTCCGTACTTTTTTTAGCCGTTATATCCAGCGCTATTTTCGCCAAATACAAATTAGTGCCGATGCCGGCCGACGCCGGAATTTTTAACTTTTCTTTTATTTCGTCCATCAACATTCGGACAAAATCCTTGGCTTTTAACCGATAAATATGCAAATAATCGGTGATGTCTATCATACACTCGTCGATAGAATATACGTGGATGTCTTCCTTGGAAATATATTTTAGGTATATGCCGTATATTTCCGCGGCATAGAAGACGTACTTTTTCATTCGGGGCGGAGCTATAATATAATCTATGTTTTTAGGAATTTCAAAAAGTCTGCATCGGTTGCGTACGCCCAACGCCTTCATCGCAGGGGTTACCGCAAGACATATAGTCTTTTCGGTTCTCGACGGGTCGGCAACCACCAACCGTGCGGAAAGCGCGTCGAGACCGCGCTCGGCGCATTCCACCGACGCAAAAAACGACTTCATATCTATAACCGTGTATACTCTCTGTTCATCCATAATCTTACCTTAAATATTTTACTACCGCAAACGCCGCTTGTCAACAATTTGCAAACATATATTCGTATTATCGGCATTATCCTTGAAACTATACCTTTTAAAATGACGGCGCAACGTAAGGAATAGTTAAAATTTTCGTTAAAAAGGATAAACTATTAAGGTTGACAAATACTTCTAAAGCAATTAAAATATTGTTTGAGGATAAAATATGAAAAACGTTACCGAAAATAAAAAAATTTTTCTTAAAATACTGCTCGTCGCGGCGATAGTCGGAGCGCTAATAGGAATATATTTTATTTTTAAATCATTAGGCTTGACCGACGTTACGAGAGAAGACGTCCAAGCCTACGTGCAAAAAACGGGCGTATGGGCACCGATAGTATTTATTTTGATATCCTTTTTACAAGTCACTTTCGTACCCATACCCGGCGCAATAACGATACTCGCGGGCAATTACGTGTTCGGCGCGTGGAAAAGCTTTTTCCTTTCTTATATAGGAATGATGGCAGGCGCGTTGTTCGCCTTCTTTTTGGGCAGGGTATTCGGGAAAAAACTTGTGTACTTTCTTGCCGGCGGAGAAGAAAAAGTTGAAAATTGGCTAAAAAAATTAAAAGGGAAACAAAACGTCGTACTGTTTTTTATGTTTTTACTACCCTTCTTCCCCGACGACCTGTTGTGCTTAATCGCAGGACTATTACCCTTATCGTTTTTCGGATTTTTTATGATGCAAGTAATTACTCGCGCCACCAGCATAGCCGGCACCTTGTTTTTTATGTCGGGTGAAATAATCCCTTATCACGGTTGGGGAATTCCCGTGCTTATCGCTCTCGGAATTTTAGCGATTATCGCTTTTATATTGTCTTATAAATATTCGGAAAAAATAGAAGCCTGGTTCCTTAAAATAAAAAAATAATTAAAAAACAAATAAAAAGACCGTTCTGTTTGAACGGTCTTTTCAATGGATGCAGCAACAACCTATTTTCCCGTGCCGTGTCCGGCAAAGTATTT
>CAZARP010000026.1:12921-16516 GCA_964487575.1 uncultured Christensenella sp. | reverse complement strand
TAGTGATTTTAACGTGGGGCGTTTCGCCTATCATCACCTCGCAATTTATGCTTAATTATTATTCTGCGGCGGTTTTTTCCGCCTCCTGCGCAACGATTACGTTCATCTTCTTGTTGTGTTTTTCCGCAAAAAAACTTAAAACGATAAATAAGAAGTATTTTTTGATCGCCGTGCCCACAGGTTTGTTTTACGCCTGTGCTTCGGTAATGCAAAAAATCGGCTTGCAATACACCACTCCGACAAGATGCGCCTTTTTAGAAAACTTATCCTGCATAACCGTTCCCGTACTTTTATTTTTATTTACTCGCAAAAAGCCGACTTTTGCAAAAATCGCATCGAGCCTTTTGTGCTTGTTCGGCGCCTTTATTTTAAGCAGCGCGAACATCTCGCAAGGAAATTCGTTTATAGGTGTAGGAGAAATTCTTTGCACGCTCGCCGGACTATTTTACGGCGTAAACATCGCGGCAACGGGAACCTACGCCAAGGATTTATACTCACCCATGTATTTAATGATACAAATGGGTATAGAAGCCGTCGTAGCATCGACAACGGCAATAGTTTTAAACAACGTTTTAATAGACGGCGCACCTATAGAAGCCGCAAAATTCACGTTCGACTTTTTTCCCTTGCTCGCTTTGATAGCCGACACGCTTTTTATTACGGCGCTATGCTGGTTGATACGCACCAATTCGCTAAAGCACATAAACGCAACGGTCGTCGCAATAATAATGCCTTTCTCAGCGGTAGTAACGGGCATCATATCCGTATTGATGGGCGTCGACGAATTATCGTACCAACTTGTTTTCGGCGGTCTGTTAGGTTTGATTGCAATAATATGGTCGAGCTTAGACGACGTAAAAACAGATAAAAACCAAACGAAACCGACAAGCGACAATCGCAACAATAAGTAGTTGACAATAAAAAAGTCTCGATATAAAAGTATCAAGACTTTTTTGCCGAAATATTTAGATACAAACGACACGCCTATTTTATAAATTTTTCATAGTATCCGTTTCCCCAATCGTATCCGTACGGAGTGTTTTCGTTTTTTGTTATTTTCTCAGGTAGCTTCAAAGATAATGCTCCTAAGATTATTCCGCAACCAATCCCGGTAATCCATTGCCACCAAAGCGGAGAAGCATACGTTATAAAAGAAACTATGATTGTTATCGCTATAGGCAAATATCCGAAAACCGTAGTAAAAAGTCCGGGATTATATATTGTTTTTTTACCGTTTCCCTTAAATCTTTTATAAGAAAAAATACCACCCTTTGTGTGTCCGCATATCTCTGCCGCGCATAAAAATAATTGCATCACCATAAAGACGGAGTTTACTCCTACAAAAAGCACTACTAAACCGAATATGACCCCAATAAGATTTGTAAACATGTCGGATAATTGGTTCATCGGATATCGGTCGGGGTTCTCCGATTTCGCCATAACGTTGTACATATAATGAAACCCACCCGGAAATCTCCATTCCTCCAAGACGTGCAAAGGCAGTAAAGCAGTAGCAAGTGCGAAAACTTTTGTTTGTAACGACCAATCGTTCCGGTTGATAACGGTAACACCGATTAAAACACCGCTTATCAACGTTATGACGTACAACCAAATATTTAGCCAAGTCCTAAAGATTTTTTTCATACCATACTCCCTGTTACTTATTTATGTTACTCCTCAAATGCTCCGAATTCTCGCGCGAGTTACTGTATTTTGGTTCGCTTGCTGCGTAAACAATGTTGTCGGTTTCAAAAAATCGAGGTCGTTATTGAGGTTTTATCACCGGGGTTAATTTCTTTTTGCTTCAAAGGGCAGATATAACAAACGGTAACATAAAAAACAATGTTTTTTTCATTTTTATTATCGTACTAAATTCTCGTTTATTGCCAAAATATTATAACACAAAACATCAAAATTTTCAACTTGTTCGTCGCACACCTCGCAATAATACAAAAAGAAAAGGTTCGATACAAATCGTACCAAACCTTTTTTAATGGTCGGAGTAGCGAGACTTGAACTCACGGCCTCTTGCCCCCCAGACAAGCGCGCTACCAACTGCGCCATACCCCGACTTGTGTTGCAAACACACCGAACTGCGGATAATATTCTACCACACTTCATTTATATTTGCAACAATTTAACCGCCAAAAAATTATTTTTTACCGAAAAGTTTTTTCATAAAAGCAGGCAATTCCCTACTCTTTACCGGTTCGTCGGCTTCATCTGCCGTTTTTTGCGTTTGCACGTCGTTTATTACCGGTTTAGCGTCTACGGTTTCTTCAACGTCGACTGTTTGACGCGGTGCGGTCATCGTCAAAAATTCCTCTACGGAACGAACTTGTTTTTCTTCAGTAGCAATAGGTTTCGGCTCTTCCGTCGGCATGCTTTCGTACTTTAATACAGGTTTTACTTCAAGCGGTTCGGGATTGTCCTTAACCTCGTCGAACCCGGTCGCTATTATGGTTATTTTAACCTCTTCGGACATATTCTCGTCTATCGTGGCACCGAAAATTATATTGGCGTTGGGGTCAATTATCCCCTGCACCAACAACGCTGCCTCGGAAACTTCGTTCAATTCCAAATCTCTACCGCCGGTAACGCTGAGTATAACCGATTTAGCTCCCTCTATAGTCGTTTCGAGCAACGGACTGGAAACCGCTTGTCTTACCGACTCTATAATTCTGTTTTCGCCTTTTGCTCTGCCAAGACCCATATGAGCCAAACCTTGGTGACGCATTACCGTATTGACGTCCGCGAAGTCAAGATTTATAAGCGAAGGCGTGGCGATAAGTTCGACTATGCTGACAATACCTTGTTTTAACATATCGTCAGCAACCTTAAACGCGTCCAACACGCCTACGTGCGGAGGCAAATACTGTAAAAGTTTATCGTTAGGAATAACTACCAAAGTATCTACGTACTTCCGCAAGTTGGCAATGCCGCTGTTTGCGTTTGCGTTACGAACTCTACCTTCAAAAGAAAAAGGCTTTGTTACGACCGCTACGGTCAAAATTTGCATATCGCTTGCTATTCTTGCAATAACCGACGCGGCACCTGTACCCGTACCGCCGCCTTCGCCGCAAGCTATAAACAACAAATCGGTCCCTTGCAAAAGTGCGGCGATTTCGTCCTTAGACTCCTCTGCCGCCGCTTCGCCGACGCTCGGGTCGCTTCCCGCACCCAAACCTTTGGTAAGTTTTGCGCCGATTTGCAACGTCTTTTCGGCTTTAGACATAAGAAGTGCCTGACTATCCGTATTTACCGCGATAAATTCCGCACTTCCTACGTTGGAAGAAATCATACTGTTGATGGCGTTACAACCGCCGCCGCCTACGCCGACCACCTTAATGACAGCCGAGCCGATTTTATAATTTTCTTGTTCGTACATCGTAATTACCTCCGTTGATTTTAATGTTATAATATAAAGTGTATTTCGAATAAAAACCGTTTAATTTTGTTCCAATGCCAAATTCAGCAAAGACAACGCCGACGCCTCCGCAGGCTTGTCCATCATAGGGACGTTAGGCGCAACGACGGCAACTGCCGAATTAAGCCTACTCGCTATATGTTCGCAAGCACCGCGAATGTTCGTTAT
>CAZARP010000026.1:9393-12821 GCA_964487575.1 uncultured Christensenella sp. | reverse complement strand
GATATAATTCCGTCGCCTTGTATCAAAGAATACGTCGCGGAAATATACCCTATATCCACTATTTGCGCAATTCTGTCGCGTGTTTCCGCATCGACCAAATACATGGCTTCCGCAAGCGACGACGACACGCACTCCACAGTGGAAAAGCTTACCGAATTAAGCGCCTCGGTAAAAAGTTCCGTAAAAGATTTTTTGCACATTACAAACGACAACTTACCCTTAAGCGTTTCGCTGACCGCACCGACCGGATTAGACAATCTGCGACAATCTTCGAGTTCGTAAATCACCGCGGAACGATTTATCACGGTGACGTCGGAACGCAACATCACAAAAGCTGCGTCGAACAACGTATCCACGTCTTCTTCGGTAATTTTCTTCTTTTTAGAAAAAGAAATTTGACTTTCTTTAACGGTTACGGTACAAAAAGCGCCGGGCACGCCCACGTATACCGTAGACAACGTTCCGCGCGTAGACTGTTTAATAAACTCTCCGACGCTATGCAGTATTTTTTTTAGTCCCTCCGTGTCAAAAAAAACGCCTTCCGAAAACCCGTCGTACTCAAAAGAACAATCAGCCTTTATAACAAACGTTTTATTTACGCCGCGTTCGCCGACTATCGCGCGGATATACCGCGAGCCGACGTCTATCACGGCGACAGGATTTTTTTTCATCATCTGACACCTTGTCCTTCCGGAGACCAAACCCAACTTAAGTCGTCGCCGTCTTTCATTTGATATATATAAATGTTATCGTGGCATTTACCGTCGTCGCTCGCCTCGTTATAAGCGCGGAACGCAACTTCCATCTTTTCAGACGCCATATCGTCGAAATCCCAAATCTCAATTTTAACCCCGGTAGCAGTATAAATATACACGTCTTTTACCGCAAGAGTTTCCAAAGCAACCTTCCTGTCGAGCTCGACTTTCTTTACGTTGTCGGTCAAACCGACGTTAACGAACTCTTTAAACGCGGAATACAAAAAACCGTCGTCATCGGTACCGATTTTTTTGCCGACGTCGCAGTTGTCGACCTTGAAATTCGTTAAATCCACTTCGACCAGTGCGGAAACGTCTTCTCCCGTAATCGAGGATTTATCTTGCTTTTTAAGCACTACCCCGTCCTCGCTGCAAAAATGCGCCACGTCGTCCGACACAACGCAAAACGCTTCTCTGCGCTCCTTTAAGGATACGTTCAGTACGTTAGGGAACTGTTTTTCCGCACCGCAAAATTCAAAATACGGATATTTTTCCACCAATGTCTCGACGTCGTTAAGGTCGAAAAACAAAAGGCTTTGACCGTTAAATTCAGACAAAGCGTCTTCTATCGGCTTTGTATCGCATTCCGTCTGCACGGCATAGGTAACGCTGACTTTTTTTATAGAGAAAGAGAAAAAGAAACAAAAAACGAGCGACAAAGCAAAAACCGTCGCAATCGTTATAGCAGAAAACTTTTTCATCCTCATAATAAGCCACCGAACGTTATTTTATATTTTTCACCGAAGCGCCTATTGCATTCAGTTTCATAACGAAATCCGAATATCCGCGTTCTATATGCTCGACACCGTCGACAAGCGAAACACCGTCCGCAGCAAGCGCCGCCGTAACCAGTGCCGCTCCGCCGCGCAAATCTTTTGCGGACAATTCCGCACCGTTTAAAGACCGAACGCCTATAATTTCCGCAACGCTGCCGTAGGTTTTGATGTCCGCACCCATTTTATTGAGTTCGACAACGTGACTGAAACGCGCGTCGAAAACGTTCTCGTAAACCAAGGAACGCCCCTCCGAAATCGACAGCAACGCCATAGCTTGCGCTTGCATATCCGTCGGGAAAAACGGGTACGGCCCCGTTGCGAACGAAAAAGCACGTCGCCTTTGCCCAGATTTCAGATATATTATATCATTTTCTATCCTGATTTTACAAGTATTCTCGCAAAGTTTATGTAACAGCGGCAAAATATTTTGCGCTTTTGCGTTGCGAATTTCTATTTCACCGCCCGTTGCGGCAGTCGCGACAAGATACGTACCCGTCTCTATTCTATCGGAAACGGGATTATATTCGGTTCCGCTTAATTTATTTACGCCCTCTATCGTGATAATTCGGCTACCTGCGCCCTCGATACGCGCGCCCATAGATTTAAGACAACCGACAAGGTCTTCCACCTCGGGTTCTCTTGCTGCGTTAACGATTTTTGTCGTGCCGTTTGACAAAACCGACGCCAAAATTATATTTTCCGTCGCCCCCACGGACGGAGTAAAAAGCCTGACTTCTTCCGATTTTTTAACTTGCCGCACGCATTTTACGCCGCTCTCGTCCTCTTTTACTTCCACGCCCAACGTTCTCAATGCGTCGATATGTATATCTATGGGACGGCTTCCTATATCGCAACCGCCCGGATAGGGAACGTCGGCTTTCCCGACACGCCCGAGCAACGCGCCGAGCATAAATACCGACGAACGCAGTTTTTTACCTGTTTCTACGGGGATTTTGCTTGAAGTTATATTATTTGCACGCAAATATAAGTCTTTGTCGATAAATTTCGTTTTCACACCGACGGCATTGACTATTTTTATCATATTAAAAACGTCCGTAATACGCGGACAATTCTTTATAAGAACCTCTCCGTCTGTCAATACGGACGCTGCAATAATAGGCAAAACAGCGTTTTTTGCACTTTCTATATTGACGGTCCCGTACAATTTACGACCGCCGTTTATCATATACTTTCCCATAACTTTGTCTCCCGAAAGATATATACTATCTTATGGGAAAGTCATTTAAAAAGTTAACGAACCCTGCTTAGATATATTATATAGAACCCCCATTTCCGTCATAAAAATAATTATCGAGGTATTCCCCGACGACACAAGCGGCAGCGGCAACCCCGTAGGCGGTATGCTCCCCGTAACGACCAACGCGTTAACGATAACCTGAATTCCGAAAATCATCGTTATACCGACAGCCACGATATGACCGAAAACGTCTTTCGCGCGAGAGGCTATCTTAAGCCCCTTGTAAATTATAATCCCCAAAAGCGCGAAAAAGAAAATTAATCCTATAAATCCGATTTCCTCGCCGATTACCGATAAAATAAAATCAGTTTCGGCAAACGGCAAAAAAGCAAATTTTTGCCGCGAATTAAACAATCCGACCCCGAACCAGCCGCCGGAACCGAGCGCATATAACGACTGTAAAAGTTGGTATCCCTCCCCCTTTGGACTTGCCCACGGATTGATAAACGCCGATAGTCTGTCAAGTCGATAAGGCGCTATGGCTATCAAAACCACTCCGCAACAAACGGCGGGCAAAAGCAAGAATATCAAATGTTTGATTTTTACGCCGGACGCAAATAACATCGTCAGCATCAACAAAGCCACGCACACCGTAATCGACATGTTAGGTTCTAAAATAATAAGAACGCAAAGCACGCA
>CAZARP010000026.1:0-9293 GCA_964487575.1 uncultured Christensenella sp. | reverse complement strand
GGATGACGAATAATTACTCGCCGAATATATGAACACCATACCGACCGCGGCGAGCAAAGACACAAATACAAGTAAATAAACGTCACCCGTTTTTCCTTGCCGTTTAAGCATCGTGCAAACCCTTTACAATGCTGACGAATTTTTCCCCTCGTTCTTCGTAAGAGGAAAAAAAGTCATAGCTTGCGCATGCCGGTGAAAGCAACACGCTATCGCCCTCTTCGGCTATGTCGGCGGCTATCCTTACCGCTAAATCGAACCTCGGCGTTACCGTAATTTCGTCGACGCCGACGTCCGTCGCGGTCTTCGTCATATTGTAACGCGCCGCGCCGGTAATCACAGTGTGCTTTACGTTACCCTTTTTAATTTCGTTAAACAACGCCTTATAGTTTTCGCCTTTTTCGCTTCCGCCCAAAATCAACACGACGGGAGATTTTACGGTATTTATCGCGGTAATCGCAGACGCCGTGTTGGTTGCTTTAGAGTCGTCGTAATATCGCACGCCGTTTTTTTCGGCGATAAGTTCTACCCTGTGTTTTACGCCTTTGAAATCTTTTAATCCTTGCCTTACGGTTTCGGTATCAATTCCCATTAACTTGCAAACGCAAATTGCAAAAAGCGCGTTAAAGACGTTGTGCTCTCCGCTCACCGGCATATCTGCAACGTCGATAACGTACTCGCCTTTGTAGTATAATTTATCGTCCTCTAAATAACCGCCGTCGGTTTTTTCCTTTACCGATACGAATATCGTTTTTGCACGAGTTTCTTTAGCAAAAGAACTGACGACGACATCGTCTTTGTTCAATATAGTGTATTCGCTTTCGCGTTGACATGCAAAAATTCTTTTTTTAAGAAAAATATAGTTATCCATGGTATAATGCCGCTCGAGATGGTCGGGCGATATATTTAAAACACACGCGATATGCGGACAAAAAAATGAAATGCTTTCCAGTTGAAAACTCGAAACCTCTGCTATACAAACGTCGCTTCTGTTTGTCGAACACACCTCGCCGGTAACGGGTACGCCTATGTTTCCGACTGTTTTATACCCTTTGCCGGCCGTCTTAAAAATACTTGCAATCATCGACACGGTAGTCGTCTTGCCGTTTGTCCCCGTAACGGCGACGGTCGGCGGAAAAAACTGCAGAAAACCGAACTCCAATTCGCCGGATATGCGCTTGCCGCGTTGTTTGGCTTTCACTGCGATTTCGTGATTTATCGGAACCCCCGGACTGATAATCAAAACGTCTATTCTCGGTATTATCTCGTCGATTTCTTCTTTATCTACGATTATAGCGCCCAGGCTTTTCAATTCTTCTATAGAAGCGCTTATTTTTTCGTTCGTCAATTCTTCGTAGACAAAACACTTACCGCCCTCTGCCAAAACAAAACGCGCCGCCGAGCAACCGCTCTTAGACGCACCTAAAATTAAAAAAATTTGATTGCCGACGTACATATTCCACCTCTACAAATAAAATATGACTACAATCGCCCCCGATATGCAAGTTAATAAAGAATACGCAAAAGATATTTTAGGTTCCGATATACCATTCAACTGAAAATGGTGATGCAGCGGAGCCATCAAAAAAACTCTTTTACCCGTGATTTTAAAATACGCCACCTGAAGTATGACCGACAAACTCGACATAACAAAAACCATACCGATAATAGGGATAAATAACAAATTACGCGAAAGAATACTTGCGGAAGCGATAAAACCGCCGAGCGACAGCGAACCCGTGTCGCCCATAAAAACCGACGCCTTATTCGTGTTAAACGTCAAAAAGCCGCAAATCGCACCGAAAAGCGAAGCGATGAGCAACAACAAGCCGTCGTTATTTTCCGTAAACCCCACGTCGACGTTTTGCCGTTCGATAACGATTAGAATAAATATAAAAAGTAAATACGATAACGAAGACGACGCCGCCAATCCGTCGAGTCCGTCGGTAAGGTTAACGCTGTTGACCACTGCGATAAAAACAAAACCGACTATAGGTATCGTCCAAAATCCCAAATCCACCGTCTGTTTTACGAACGGGATATAGAAACTCGTTACGTCGGCGTTATAACAAAATACGCCGGCAAGAACGGCTATCGCCGTTTGGAACACGATTTTTTGATACGCCTTCAACCCCTCGTTTCTGCATAATTTGACTTTGATAAAATCGTCTAAAAAACCGACGACCATAAACGCCAGCCCCAGAGCGCACGCGACCAGCGATATTCTGTTCGTGCCGCCGCCGAAAATAAAATAAACAGCCGTACCGCTGAGGATAAAAAACAGTCCGCCCATAGTCGGCGTGCCGTTTTTGCTTTTGTGGACTTCGACGTATTTCAATATAGGTTGTCCGGCTTTCAGTTTTTTTAAAAGCGGCAAAGAAAGTTTGCCGCTTATCAACGTTAGAACAACCGACGCGAGTGCCGCCGTTAAACAAATCTTCACAGTAGACCTCTTAAAACTTCTTCTACCGTATCTTTGTCGTTATACAATCTTTTTATACCGAGAACTTCCTGATATTTTTCGGCGCCCTTGCCTGCCAACAAAATAATATCGCCCGCACTTGCCATATTCATAGCATAAGTTATTGCCTCTTTTCTTATTTGAACCATAACGTACCGTCGAGATTTTTTCAAGACCCCTCTTTCTATATCCGACATAATATCGAGCGGTTCTTCGAACCTCGGATTATCCGACGTTATCACGGTGAAATCCGCCGTCTTTCCGCTTATCTCGCCCATCACCTCTCTTTTTGCTTTATCCCTGTTCCCTCCGCAACCGAACACGCATATAAGTTTTCCGTCGCAAATTTTACGCAACGTTTCCAACGCTTTTTTCAGTCCGTCCGGCGTATGTGCGTAGTCGACATAAACGGAAAAATCACCGCACTGAATTTTCTCGAGTCTTCCGGGCACCCCGACGAACTCTCTGATACCGTTCGCCACGTCGTCCGTTTTCACCCCCAAAAGCGCGGCACTCGTAGCCGCGGCAAGTATGTTTTCTACGTTGTATCTACCTATTAATCGTGTCTTAATTTCGTAAACCTTGTCGAAAAGGTTAAGGACAAATCTCGTTCCGTCGCTTTCCTCTTTAATATCGATTGCAAAAATATCGGCAGGATTGTATATTCCGTACGTGATGGTTTTGCCAAATCTTTCCGATATTTCTCTTCCGAGTTCGTCGTCGCTGTTAGACACGATATAATTACACCGATTTTCCTTGAAAAATTTGAGTTTCGCTTGTCGATAATCCTCCATATCCTCGAAAAAGTCCAAGTGGTCCTGACTGAAATTGGTAAAAACCGACACGTCGAAGTTCAAACCGTATATTTTAGAGTAAAACGCAGCGTGTGCAGACACCTCCATCACCACGGTTGTAATTCCGATATTCGACATTTCCGCCAAAGTTTTATATAAATCTATCGGATCGGGCGTAGTCAGACGCGTTTCTTCGCTGACATCTCCGTAAAAAGTTCCGAGCGTTCCTATCACACCGCTTCTAACGCCGGAATAATTTAAGAGAGAATAAATTAAATGCGCGGTAGTCGTTTTACCGTTCGTTCCGGTGATACCGACCAATCTCAGACGCTTTTCCGGATGGCCGTAAAACGCCGCCGCCACACCGCACAACGACTTGCGACAATCGTCAACTATAACTTGCGCCAAAGAAGTTTCGATTTCTTTTTCGCAAATAATCGCCGACGCGCCGTAAGTTTCCGCTTGACGAATAAAATCTTCTCCGTCATAATTTTCGCCGCTCAAGCAAACGAACAAACTGTTTGCAGTCACCGCGTTGCTGTTTATAGTTACGTCTTTTACTTCGATTTTTTCGTTCCCAATCACTTTTAATACGTCAACGTCTTTTATTAAATCTGCCAATACCATATAAATCCGCCTTTTATAAGCCTTTTATTTTTATTATCCCTTCAAAAACTTGTTTCGCATACGGTGCGGCAACCGTACTTCCGTAATACGCTCCTTCGGGTTCGTCAACAATAACCAATGCCAGATACAGAGGGTCGTCGGCAGGAAAATATCCGACGAAGGACGCCACGTATTTACCTGCGGCGATAGCCCCGTTTTCATATTTTTGCGCCGTTCCCGTTTTGCCCGCCACTCTGTATCCGTCTATATACGCTTTTTTACCCGAGCCGTCTCTCACTACGCCTTCGAGCATGGCGTTTAACGTTTTAGAGGCTTTTTCGCTAATAACTCTACGTTTTATTTTGGGCAAATTCTTTTGCGCCGTTATTCCGCTACCGTCATATATTTCATCGACAAGATACGGCTCGTAATAGTTACCGCCGTTTATCGCAGCCGCCGTTGCCGCCGCAAGTTGTATCCCGGTAACCGCTATCGTCTGTCCGAACGCTATTCTGGCAAGGTCGACGTTAAGCACCGAAGTTTTCGGCAACACCATTCCTTGTGTTTCACCATTAAAATCGATGCCCGTTACGCTTCCGTAGTTAAAATTATATATATAATCGTACATCACGTCTTTACCGAGCGACATAGCTATATCTACGAAAATAGGATTGCAACTGTTGTTAAGCGCGCCTTGCAAATTCAGTGCCGAATGTTTGCCGTTCGAGTGGTTGCTCCAACACTTGATTTTTTGCCCGTCGATATATCTGTACCGCGACGAATTAAAAATATGCTCGGGAGAAAACGCCGACGGATTACCCTTTAGATATTCTTCTATATTTGCCGCCGCGGTCAACACCTTAAACGTAGACCCGGGTTCGTAAACGTCGCAAACTATGCCATTCCTGCTTAAGGAATTCAGCAAAGATAAATCGTCTCTCGGAATTTCGTTCAAATCATACGACGGTTTTGTGCAAAGCGCGCGTATCGCGCCCGACTGAGGATCGATAACTATCATTTTAGCCGACTTTGCGTTATGCACGGTCATTGCCTGAGACATTGCGGTTTCGCACAGTTGTTGTACTTCGTAATCGATGGTTAATTTCAAATTCAATCCGTCTATTGCAGGCACGTAACTTGCTTTTCCGTCTTCTAATTCTACGCCCACTATGTCCGTTTCGTATAATATTTCTCCCTTAGTCCCCGACAAATATTTATCGTAATACAATTCCAATCCCGACTGACCTTTACCGTCTGTAGAAGTGAACCCCAAAACCGAAGTCAAAAACTCGTTGTAGGGATACACCCTCGTATTATCTCTGGAATAATAAACTCCTTGCAACCCGAATTTCAACAGCTCGTCTATAACGCTTTTTCGAACGTGTTTTTTTATCGTAACTTCACCCGATAACGTTTTAGTAAGTTTGTCATATACCGCATCGTAGTCTACTCCCAACACCGTCGAAAGCGTCGTAGCGGTTTGAGAGATGTTCGAAATCGCCTTTTTCCTCGCATAAACCGTGTACGTATCTTCGTTGTCCGCCAAAACGACGCCGTTTATATCCGTTATAACGCCCCTCGACGGCGTTATCGGAATTTCCCTTGTCCACTGGTCGATTGCCTTCGATTGCAATTCGTCGCCCCATATTACTTGAACGTAAAGCAATCTGCCTAAAACGCACAAAAATAAAAAGGCTACCGCGAGCAAAATCGCAAATAACCTCTTTCGTAAAATCGTTATAGAAAAATCTTCTTTTATCGCCGTTCTCCTTGCCGTTTATTCGATATAATGTATTCGGCAAAAAAACGTTTCATTACCTTTTAATCATCCCTAATTCGCTCTCGGCATAATCCGCCACGTAAGACGAGTCGGATACTTCGGAAATCTTAGAATTGATTTCGCCGTACATAGCGACCTTTTCGGTCAACGTTTCCGCTTTAGCCTGAGCCTTTTGCGACATCATCGTAAGCACGCCGGTATTAAGTATTATAAGCGCGAGAATAACGGTTACGATAACCGAATAAATCGCTATCGCAAGTTTACCCTTACTATTGAGACGATACGAAGTCTTTTCTTCGTTCGCCCTGTTCATTTCTTTGTAAACGTCTATATCCTCGTCGCCGAATTGCATCGTCGTAGAGGTAGGCTTTATATCGTCGTCTTGTATAGCCGCTTTCGCCGCCGCAGACTCTACCGCTTCCTCAACCTTTTCATCGGCGTTTGCCGTCGTTTCGGGCGCAACGGTATCGTAATTAAGAAGAAGCTTGAGATTATTTTTCATTCTCTCTCTCGCTGCGTTGCTGTCTTCTTCAGTGACGGTATTGTTTACGTTAACGGCGCCGGTCTGAACCTGTACGGGTTTTCTTTCGAGTACGCCGACAGCGGCTTGTTTTCCGCCGTAGGAATATTCCGATACGCTGTTTTCCGAAGAACGTCTTGTAGTGATCATTTCCTTTCTCCTTTAATACGAGTTTTTAAATTTTTTGCGCCACGCGAAGTTTTGCGGAACGCGCGCGCGAATTTGTTTTAAGTTCTGTTTCGTCGGCAATTACAGGATGTTTCGTTAAAATTTCTATTTCCTTCTTTTTGCCGCAAACGCACACGGGTAAACTTTTATCGCAAACGCAATCGGTTTCCAGTTCCTTAAAAGCGCGTTTTACTATCCTATCCTCTAACGAATGGAAGGTAATTACCGCCAGTCTCCCGCCATGCTTCAATGCTCTTGCCATTTCGACAACCGTTTCGTACAGCCCGTCAAGTTCGCCGTTAACTTCTATCCTCAATGCCTGAAAAGTCCTCTTCGACGGGTGCCCGTCCTGTTTGAACTTAAACGGTATGCTTTTGTCGATTATTTCGTTTAATTGACCGATGGTCTTAATTCTTGTACTCTGTCTGAACTTTACTATGTTGTCGGCGATTTTATCGGCAAACTTCTCTTCGCCGTATTCGAACAAAATCTCTTTCAATCTTTTTTGCGGATATTCGTTTACCATATCTTCCGCAGACGGATACGAAGACCTGTCCATTCTCATATCCAGCACTTCGTCCTGCGCCATATAGGAGAACCCACGACTTTTATCGTCGAGTTGGAAACTCGATACGCCTAAGTCAAGCAAAATTCCGTCAAAGTCGGATATTCCGTATTGTTCTTTTACCTTTGCAAAGTTCTTAAAATTGTCCTTTATCGGAACAAAGCGTTCGCCGTATTCGGATAATCTTTCTTTAGCCCTTGCTATGGCGTAATCGTCGAGGTCGGTAGCGTATACTTTGCCGCTTGGGAAGGAAGCCTTCAAAATGCCTTCCGTATGACCGCCCCCGCCCAGCGTTCCGTCAAAATATATTCCGCCGTCTTTTACGTTAAGCCACGATATGCACTCTTTGAACAAAACGGGAATGTGTTCCGGCTTAATCATTTGATTTCAAAGCTTCCAAAGCGTCTGCCAAATCGTTAAAATCAACGTCGTTGAAGTAATCGTTCCAAACTTCTTCGCTCCAGATTTCTACACAAGTCGGGCCTTTGAACACAACTACGTTTTTTTCTATTTTGGCATACTTTCTAAGATTTTCAGGTAACAATATCCTGCCCTGTTTATCTTCCTCTGCATCCCAAAAGTTATACAAAACAAACCTTGCGGCTTTAAGTTGTCCTTCACGATATTTGTTAAGGTTAGAAAGTTCTTTCTTTACTTCCGCCGCCTGAGTTTCGGAGTACACGTAAAGGCAACCGCCCGAACCTATCGTAATCGAATAGTTCGGACCGAGCTCTTCACGAAGCTTCGCAGGTATTCTCATTCTGTTTTTCGCATCTAACTGATGAGCGTAATTCTTACCCGACACTGACAGTACTCCTTTTGATGATACATTTATTCTATCATCACTTTTGACCACTGTCAACCATTTTTTAAAAAATTTTTGCTATTTTTTAAATTTTTTTATCGATTTTTCTCGTCTTTTAACCACCTCAAAATAAATTTTTTCGTTTTTTTGTGAAAATTTTCCTATAAAAATAACCTTATTTCGCAAGTGAACAACTGACGATTTTTTATTTTTAAGAATTTTTTTGACAAACAATGCGGTATTCATCTCGCCGCTTTTGATTTTTTGGGGGCAAAAGTGGTCGACAATTTGGTTTTTCATTAAAACGTAATGTGTACAACCTAATATCAGCGTATCGAACTTATACAATTTTTTATCGGATATTTCTCTATAAGCCTCAACGGATAATCTACACGCATCGCCGTTTTCTATCGCGTCTGCAAGGGTGCGCATACCGAATATACTTAATTTGTCCGAAAAGTTTTTTAATCGTTCGGCAGTCGCGCACGTACATATCAACGCGACGTTTCCATTGTCTATAATTTCCTTTTCTACCGGCGGATAGGTGCCTATTACGGGAATTTCGAAAATATCTTCAAGCCGTTTCCTTACCGTAACGCTTAACGTGTTGCAACCGAGCACGACGCAAGCGGGCCGAAACGCGCATACCGCAGACACGGCGTCAAACGCCAAAGACAACAATTCTCTTTCCGATTTATTGCCGTACGGTGCGTTACCGTTATCGCCGAAATATATAAAACTTTTATCCGGCAACGCTTTCTGCAGTTCGGCAAGAACCGAAAGTCCGCCTATTCCGCTGTCAATTACCGCAACGTCGTAATGCTTCACGATTTATTTGTATGAAAACTTACGCGAAAAAAGTTAAAAAAAGCAAAAAGATGAAAATGTATTGAAAATGTAGTTGCTTTTAATTTTTTTTTGTGCTAAAATATTATGCGTCTATAAAAATGATATAAATAAGGAGCGCATAAGATATGCCAAACATTAAATCCGCAAAGAAAAGAGTTATTGTTAACACTAAGAAAACCGAACAAAACAAAATAATCCGCTCGGCTGTTAAAACCGACGTAAAAAAGATACTTGCGCTTATTAAAGACGGCAACATCGAAGAAGCCAAAGCTGCTTTACCCGGTGTTTTTGCCGCCCTCGACAGTGCTGTTTCTAAGAATATTATTCACAAAAACAACGCAGCCAATAAAAAAGCGAAGATTTCCAAAAAACTCGGCGCCGCTTGCAACGCGGCAAACGCTTAATTAGTTTTGCGAAAAAATTAAGCCTATGCGATTTGCATAGGCTTTTTTTATTTTACCGATAAAACTTATTCCTCTTGCTCTTTTTGTTCTTCGACTTCTTCGACCGTTTTTTCAGGAAGAACAAAAGGTATTTTCTTAAAATAATAAATCAGTAACAACGCGATACCGCCGGCGATGAATACTATCGATTGCCACTGCGACGGTGTTAGTCCCAAAAGAACTCCGCCGCGCGCGTCGGTGCGGAATATTTCTATAAACATACGCCATACGCCGTACGCTATTAAATATATCGCCATGGTTACGTTGTTACGCTTAAAGTATAACACCGACAAAACCGCAAATAA
>CAZARP010000025.1:7270-17062 GCA_964487575.1 uncultured Christensenella sp. | reverse complement strand
AGCGACGCAAAAATTTATTTTTGCAAGCCGTGTAATGTTATAGTATAAAAAATCGTTATTCTCTGTAAAGCGGTTTACCCAAGCGTTCTTTTCTGCGGTCGGACTTTCTTTTCAGTTTGGTAAAAGCAAAGCCGATTATTATAAACGAATAGTAACTGAGCAATCGCCAAGTTATCATTGCCGGGAAGGCAAGACCCATACTTGCGGCAAGCCCTGACTTAAACAGCCAATAAAACGACAAGTCCGCCGCGCCCGAGTTGCCGGGGGTGGGGATGAAGGAAATAGCCGAATATAAAACCATACAGATTTGTACTATTTGTAGCCATTCTCGCATTCCGTTTTCTTCGGGGTTGTCGTACCCGAAAAACCTCAACGAGAAGTAAGAAATGGAACAGAGCGCGCAGATTTCCGCAATGCTGATGAGGAACACCAAAACGAAGGTAATCGGAGAGGTTGCCATACGTTTAAGACACCTCGAATTATGAATTACCGTTTTAGTAGTTTTATAGGTGAGGACTTTTCTGTTCTTTACGACGCGCAACTTTTCGCCCAAAAACATAACGAAGTAAATAATCTTCGAACCGAGTCGCGGCAAAACGCAGAAAAGCAACACGATAGCCGGCATAAGCAGACCGAAAATCAAGCCGATTGCCGCCAAGGTGCGGCACACCGTCGCGGTTGCGGAATTGATAATGTCAGCGTCCACGCCGAAAAGGTTAATGCCGGGGTTAAAAGTTATCAGGCAGAACAACCCCATTAAGACGAATGCGAACTGATACATCACGTACGCCGCTATGGGCATGCTGGAAGCGACGCCGCCGTGCACGCCGTGCTTCGACAAGTGATAAATTTCAAACGGTTGACCGCCTGCCGCGAGGGGCGTGACGTTGTTGTAATAATGACCTATGATGCCCGTTTCGAAACAAGTGCCGAAGCGGAATTTGCCGGTCATCGATTTACACATTACGGAAAGTTTTAAGCCTTTTGTGAAAAAGCACATAAACAGCGCTATTAAGGCGAAGACCAAATAATACCAGCACGAACTTATGGTGGCGACTATGGCGCTCCACGTAACGGGCGTTTCTTGAGCTTCCGGAGAAAAGAAGTCGTTATACGCCGTCCAAACAAGAACGGCGACGACAAGAACGATAAACGTTATCGCGCAGATATTTTTCAACTTGCGCGCGCGCGCGTCGGTACTTTTACCGGTGTCCACGCCGAACACCTGGCTCATTACGATTTGTTTATCGTGTTGCCTTTCGGCTTTGCGTACGGCTTTGCGAGAAACTTCCGTTTCCTGTAGGGGCTCGCCCTCGGAAGTCTTTTCTGCGGGAACGTCTACAATGACCGGTTCCTTTGTTTTGTCGTCAAAGACGATTTTTTTAGCGATTGGCTTTTTATCTTTTTTCATCGTTCGTATATTATACAAAAGTTCAAACGTGTTTGTCAAACGAAAAGCATAAAAAACCGTTTTTATCGAAATGTGTTGACATCGGTGTTTATTTAATGTAAGATAAAAGGGTAACACGAAAGGGAAGGGATTGCGTTATGTCTTTTGTAAAGGAAAAATCGGTATCGGTTATAATACCGTGTTATAATATAAAACGGTATTTGCCGTCGCTTTTTGCCTGTCTTGACGCGCAAACCTATAAAAACTTTCGTGCGATTTTCGTAGACGACGGCAGTACCGACGGTGCGGGCGAAATCATTAAGGAATATTGTTCGAAAAACGACGGCATATACGTGTGTACCGAGCAGCAAGGCGTGTCGAGCGCGCGCAACGTCGGGCTGGACGCGGCTGACGGCGAGTTGATAACTTTCGTCGACGCGGACGATTATTTTTGCGCGGAACACGTCGCGCATCTCGTTTCTTTAATTGAAAAGTTCGACGCGGATATTGCGATAACTTCGTTTAAAAAGGCTAAAGAACGCGACGGTTTCCGTCTAAAAAAGACAGACTTCTGTCAAACGGAGGTTTTCGACGGTACCGACGGCACGCAGGAATTTTTGGCGCAAAAGACGTTCGATTTTTCCGTGTGGAACAAGATGTATAAGACGGCGCACCTTAAACGCAACGGCATAAGATTTAAAGACGGCGTCAGATACGGCGAGGATTACTATTTTAACTATTTATGTTTTTCGCGCGCGAAGACGATTGCGTATTCGACGGCGATTACCTATATATACGTACAGCATAGCGGCAGTTTGGTTAACAGCGCTTTCAAAGGGGAAAGGCTGGACGTTTATTACGGTTTAAACGCCGCCGTCGCCGATGCCGAAACCGACTATCCCGAATTGCTCGATTACGCGCGTTCTATTCGCGCGGCGTATTCTTGCGAAATGTTGTATTATATAAAAAAATATCGTTACGACAACCCTTGCGTCGTCGAACGCATCATCGATTATATGCAAGCCGACGTGAAAAGCTATAAGTTTTGTACGCGCGCGCAGTTATATAGGCGGCTTTTTATACCGTTGGTGCCGTCGGCGGCGAAGCTTGCGTTTTGCAGATTGCTGAAAAAGCCGCGCAACCAAGCGCTTCCGCAGAGTTTGACGTAAAATAATGCCCCGAGGTCATCGGGGCGTTTTTAGTATCGGTTTTAGTTTTTAACGTCGACGGTTATTTTCGCCGTTTCTTCGGGGGAGATTTTTATCGTTGCCGTATATTCGCCGGCAACCTTTATTCCGCCGGGCAGTTCGATTTTTTTCTTATCGACCTCGTATCCCAAATCGAGCAATTTATCGGCGACTTCTTTATTGGTGACGCTGCCGAAAAATTTACCCGTTTCGCCGCTTTTGACCTGGATGGAAATTTTCAGTCCGTTTAAACGTTCTTTTAATTCCTTGTTCGCTTTAAGTTGTTCCTTGCGGTGGAAGTCCGCCGCGGCTTTTTTCGAGTCGTGTTCGTTTATAGCTTGCGCGTCCGCGAGTTTCGCAAGCCCGTTTTTAATTAAAAAGTTCTTTGCGAAGCCGTCTTTGGCTTCTATAATATCGCCGGCTTTGCCCGACCCTTTAACGTCTTTTAAAAGTACGACCTTCATTTGTCCGCTCCTTATATCCTAATTTTTATATATTTTACATTTATTTTCCTCGTATGTCAATAAAATGCGACGGAAATAAATTCAGGAACGAATAATCGCGCGAGAAAAAGTCCATAATAGAAGAAAAAAGGAGAAAAGCATGAACAGAAATTCTTGTATTAAGTGCGACGTAACCAAGTGTCGTCACAACACGGACGGGTGCAACTGCTGTCTTGACAGCATTAAGGTTACCTGCGGTTGCGGCGAAGCTTGCACGTGTTGCGAAGATTTTGCCGAAAAAGAATAATCGCAAAAAAAAGAAGGTTGCAAGCGAATGCAACCTTCTTTTTTCATATATTATCCCGGAAGAAATTTCTCTTATCGTCTAACATTGTATCACAAAAAATTTATTTGTCAATAGAAAATGAAAAAAAATTGCAGAAATTTTTATAAATTTTCAGCAAGGGGCGGCGGATGCGCGTATTCGAATAAGGTTTTGGGCTATTAAAGTTGACAAAAGGTTTAAGACACATTATAATGTATATGTCAAAATATACGAACTGCTCGGGCGCAGTTAAAATCGGAGGCATTTTATGGCAGAAGAAGTTATACTTACCAAAGAAGGTAAAGAAGAACTTGAAAAAAGACTGGAATATTTAAAATTAACCAAACGTGCGGAAATTACCGAAAGAATTAAAACCGCCAGAGAATTCGGCGACCTTTCGGAAAACGCCGAATACGACGCCGCGAAGAACGAACAGGCGATGATAGAGGGCGAAATCCTCGAAATAGAAACAAAGTTAAAGTACGCGGTCATCATTAAAGACACCGCGGCGAAAAAGGGCACGGTTTCGCTCGGCAGTAAGGTCGTGTTCGTCGACAACGAAACGGGCGAAGAGTTTTCTTATGAAATCGTAGGTACGACCGAAGCCGACGTCGAACAGGGCAGAATATCCAACGAGTCGCCCATCGGCAACGCGCTTTTGGGGCACAAGGCAAACGACAGAGTAAACGTAACGGTTCCGTCCGGCATTATGTCCGTAACCGTAAAAAAAGTAAACTGAGACAAAGGATAGAAATGAACGAAAACAATCAGAACAACGCAAACGTAAGCGTAGAAGCAGACCTTAACGAAATTCTTAAAATGCGTCGCGCAAAGCTCGACGCGCTTAAAGCCGCGGGCAAAAATCCTTACGAAAAGGTTAAATACGACAGAACGGCTTTCAGCACCGACGTAAAGGACAATTACGAAGAATTCGAGGGTAAAACGGTCGGCATCGCAGGCAGACTGATAAGCAAAAGAATAATGGGCAAGGCGTCTTTTGCCGTCGTTTTGGACGGTAAGGGCACCATACAGTCGTACCTTTCGGTAAACGATTTGGGCGACGTCTATCAGGAGTTTAAGGAATACGACATCGGCGACATAATAGGTATCACCGGTTTTGTATTCAAAACGCGCACCGGGGAAGTGTCCGTACACGCGCAGAGCGTAGAACTTCTGTCCAAGTCGCTTTTGCCGCTTCCCGAAAAGTTCCACGGCTTAAAAGACGAGGACACGCGGTATCGTCAAAGGGAAGTCGACCTTATCGCTAATCCCGAAGTAAAAAAGACCTTTGTCGCGCGTTCTAAAATTTTGTCGGCAATAAGGCGTTATCTCGACGGAGTGGGCTATTTGGAGGTCGACACTCCCGTTTTGCAACCCTTAGAGATAGGCGCGGCGGCAAGACCTTTTAAGACGCATCACAACGCGCTCGATATAGATATGTTTTTAAGGATAGAAACCGAACTTTATTTAAAGCGTTTGATCGTCGGCGGCTTTGACAGAGTGTACGAAGTCGGCAGAATTTTCCGTAACGAGGGTATGGACCGTTCGCACAATCCCGAATTCACTACCGTAGAAATGTATCAGGCGTACAGCGATTACTTCGATATGATGGCGCTGATAGAGGATATGTATCGCAAAATCACGCTGGAAGTTTGCGGCACCGATAAAATAACCTATCAGGGTGTAGAAATAGATATGGGTAAACCGTGGGAAAGACTGACCATGGTAGAAGCGGTTAAAAAATACGCCGGCGTCGATTACAACGAATGGGCGACCGACGAGGCGGCGCGCGCCGCGGCGAAAGAAAAGGGCGTAATCGTCGACGAGGGAGAAAGCGCGACGAAGGGGCACGTTTTGATAGCCTTCTTCGACGCGTTCGTTGAAGACAAACTCGTTCAGCCGACCATTATTTACGATTACCCGGTGGAGAATTCTCCGCTCGCCAAACGCAAAAAGGACAACCCCGCGTTCACCGAGAGGTTCGAATATTTCATCTACGCGAGGGAAATGGGCAACGCGTTCTCCGAGCTTAACGACCCGATAGACCAAAGAGAAAGGTTCGTAAAACAAGTGGAAGAAAAACGCGCGAAGGGCGGTAACGACGCAAAGGTGGACGAAGATTTCGTCACCGCGCTCGAGTACGGTTTGCCGCCGACGGGCGGTTTGGGCTTCGGCGTGGACAGGCTGGTTATGCTTTTAACCGACAGCGCTTCCATAAGGGACGTTATATTGTTCCCGACGATGAAACCCATCAAAAAATAACGAGTACGAAGATATGGATAATAAAATAACGAAAAAGAGGCTTTCGCACCTTTTCGCTTACGAATGGATAACGGTGTTGTTGGCTATGGCGGCGGCGATCGTATGTTGGGCGCTGTTGTTTTCGGTGACTTCGGTAAAGCCGACGGTCGGGCAAGCGTTTAAATATTATCTCGACGAAAACATAAACGGGCAAAACCAAAACGAATTTTACAACGGCTTGGCGGACGACGAAGTATTCAGTTACGACGTGTTGACCGTTAGCAGCGAAAGTCTTTTAGCGTCTACCAATGTTTTGTCGGTAAGGCTTTCCATATACGAGGGCGACGTTATAATTTCTTCCACCGACGATACCGACGTCAAAAACGGCGCGGCGGAAAAGTTAGTGGACTCTACAAGAATGTACGACTTGGATAAGTTGAACGACGACGCGGCGGAATACCTTGCAAAGTTCTTAAAAGACGAGTTCGGCGGTTTAAGCGGCGAGGAAAAGAAGTCGGCGGCGAGGTCGTACGCAAACTTGGACGAGGGTAAAATAGACGCTCGTTTTTCGGAAAGAATGAAAGGCGACAACCGTTTTAAAACGGACGCGCAAAAAGAGGAAGGCAAGCAAAAAGAAAGGGATAGGATTAAAAACCTTTGCGAACAAGCGACCGATTTTAACCGTCTTTTGATCGAACGTTCGGATATCTTCTTTACGTACACGCGTTACGAGCAGTCGGCGGAGAACGCCAAAGGCACCGACGAAGAGAGTGCGTATCGCGATTTATACGAGCAAGAAGCGGCGGCAGGGCGAAAGGACGTTAAGTACGGGCTTAGGTTGGATAAGTTTTCCGAAGCCGAAAAAAAGGGAGAGGACCCCTCTCACTTTTTCAGAGCGGACGGCAAGACCGACGCCACGGGTATAACGGTTTTGGCTTTTAATTTCTTAGAGCAACAACCCGATTTGCAGTTCGAAGTCATTTCTTTTATGAACCATCTCGTAAGGCGGTTCAGCACTATATTGGATTAACGTATGAAAGGTAAGTTCATCACACTCGAAGGTTGCGAGGGCGTGGGGAAGTCGCGCCAGTTGCAACTGCTCGAAGGGTATCTTAAAAAGAACGGAATAAAATATTATCTTACTCGCGAACCCGGCGGTACCGCTATATCGGAAAAAATTCGCGGTATAATTTTAGACGGAGACAATGCCGAAATGACCGCAGAGTGCGAGGCGTTGCTTTACGCGGCGGCGCGCGCGCAGTTGGTTAAGGAAGAAATCATTCCTCGGTTAAACCGCGGAGAGTTGGTTATTTGCGACAGATTTATCGACTCGTCGACGGCGTATCAGGCTTACGCGCGCGGTTTGGGCGAAAAGTTCGTCAACGCGGTAAACGGCTTCGTGATAAAAAATTGTATGCCAGATTGCACTTTGTTTTTAAGCTTGCCGCCCGAAAAGGCGTTTTTAAGAAAGGGCGGCGCGGATAAAAACGACAGGTTGGAAAACTGCGGTTTGGAATTCCATAAAAAAGTTTATGCGGGGTATCTTGCGGTGGCAAGGGCGAACCCGGACAGAATAGCGGTTATCGACGCAAGCGGCGAAAGAGAAGAAACGCACGCGAAGATAATAAACGCGCTGACTTGTAAGGGCATAATATGATAGATTATTTTTCGCTGTTTAAAAACACCGGCGCGTACGACGTTTTGAGAGAAGAAAAAAAGAGAGGCGCGCTTTCGCACGCTTATCTTTTTATAACGCCGGACAGGGCGGCGCTTAAGGCGTATCTTGTCGCTACGGCGAAAATGATTTTATGTAAAAACGCCGAACCTTGCGGCGTTTGCCGTGCGGAGAGGCTTATCGACGCCGAGGCAAACCCCGACGTCATAGCCTATCCCAAAACAGCCGGCGACGTAAAAACCGAAGATATAAATTCGCTTATATCGGAAGCGTTCGTCAAACCGTTGGAGAGCGATTATAAAATATTTATAATAAACGACGCCGACACCATGAACGCGTCGGCGCAGAACAAGTTGTTAAAGACGCTCGAGGAGCCGCCTAAAAACGTTATAATTTTACTCGGCGCGGCAAGCGAATTTCCGCTTTTGCCGACGGTAAAATCGCGAGTGAAAAGGTTGGACGTGCCGAGGTTGTCCGACGAAGTTCTGTTTAACGTTTTAAGGGACGAAGCGCCCGACGAAAAGCGGCTTCGCGAGGCGATTGCGGCGGCGGACGGTACGGTAGTCGGCGTTTTGACTTTATACGGCGACGAAGAATTTTCTAAAATATCCGACCTTGCCTCGCAAGTGTTGTTTTCGATGAAGTCCAGCAAAGAGGTTTTGGAGTATTCGTCTAAAATCACCTCTCTAAAAACCGATTTCGGCGTATTTTTAGACGTTTTGCAAGTAAAGTTGTCCGACGCGTTGAAAACGCTTTCGGATAAAAAACCGCGAGGAGGCAAAACCCGAGAGGAGATTATAGCGGCAGGGTTTAATAGCGGCAGCGCTATCGGCGCTTTAGAGAGCGTCGTTAAAGCCGCGGAACGAAAAAAGTTTAACGCGACGACGACAATGTTCGCGGATTGGTTGTTGATGCAGATATTGGAGGCTAAATACGTATGGCAAAAATTATAGGCGTAAAATTTAAAAACACCGCTAAGGTGTATTATTTTGCGCCGTTAGAGGGCGACGACTATCCGGAAAATTCCGGCGTCGTGGTAGAAACGAGCAAAGGGGTGGAATACGGAACGGTCGTTATTCCCGTTAAAGAGGTAGACGACGCCTCGCTTACTCATCCGCTTAAGTCGGTAATAAGAAAGGCGACGGCAAAAGACCTTGCCCGAATGAAAGAGAACGAAAGTAAAATTCCGCAAGCGATGGAATACGCGAACGAACAAATTCGCGAGCAGAAACTCGAAATGAAGCTCATCGGGTGCGAATATTCCTTCGACGGTAAAAAACTTGTTTTTTATTTTACGTCGGAAAGTCGCGTGGATTTCAGAGAATTGGTGAAAGTGCTCGCGTCGCACTTCAGACTGAGGATAGAACTTCGTCAAGTCGGCATAAGGGACGAAACCAAAATTCTCGGCGGCATAGCGCCTTGCGGCAGAACGTGTTGTTGCGCTTCTTGTATGTCCGACTTCGGCAAGGTGTCCATTAAAATGGCTAAAAACCAAGGGCTGCACCTTAACCCGTCTAAAATAAGCGGACTTTGCGGCAGACTTATGTGCTGTTTGGAATACGAAAACGATTATTACGCCGAAGTCTATAAAAAAATGCCGAAGGTCGGCGGAACGGTCGGCACCCCCGACGGCAAGGGCATAGTCGTGTCTAACGATATGTTAAAGCTTATCAGTAAGGTCAAAATAGAAAAGGCGGACGGGAGCGAGGTTTACAAAGATTTCCCCGTGGATAGGTTGGATTTTAAGCGTAACGCTCAAAAACCTGACGAGGACGTCGACGAAAAATCCGAAGATATCCGGAAAATTTTGGATTAACTGTTTACAAACCGAAAAATATGTGGTATCATATTTATATTAACGAACGGGAGGTATACTCTGATGGCATATAAGATTAGCGATGCGTGCATTATGTGCGGTGCTTGCGCCGACACTTGTCCTTTAGGCGCTATCAGCCAGGGCGATACGCAGTATAATATCGACGCCGAAACTTGTATGAGTTGCGGGGCTTGCGCTGCAGGCTGTCCTGTCGAGGCTATTTCGGAAGAATAAGAATAGCAAAGCAAAAAAGGCGCGATTTTTTTCGCGCCTTTACTTTTTAAGGAGATTTTTTTGATACGTAAAGAAGATTTGGGGATAGACGATATTAAAATTTTTCAAGACGACAAATTGTATTGTTTTACTTCCGACGCCGTTTTACTGTCGCGCTTCGCAACCGTAAAAAAAGGCGACGTCGTCGCGGATTTCTGTTCGGGCAGCGGAATTGTCGGGTTGAACCTTTACGCGCTGAACAAAAATTCGGTAAAAAGCGTAACGTTGTTCGAAATGCAAAAAGAATTATTCGATTTATCCGTTAAAACGATAGATTACAACGGTCTCGGCGACGTGTTTACCGCCGTCAACGCTAAAGTGCAAGATATAAGCGACGAATACACAGGTAAGTTTTCGCTTATACTTTGCAATCCTCCGTACGGCAGAACGCAAGACGGCTTTGCGTCGGCGTCGGAACATATAAAAAAATGCAAATTCGAAA
>CAZARP010000025.1:0-7170 GCA_964487575.1 uncultured Christensenella sp. | reverse complement strand
TGATGTTATATTTTGTAGGAACGCCGATAGGCAATTTGGGCGACGTGACGTATCGGGCGATAGAAACGCTTAAGACGGTCGACGTCATAGCGTGCGAGGACACGCGCCATTCGCTCGCGTTGCTTAACAGGTACGAAATAAAAAAACCGCTCGTCGCGTATCATAAATTTAACGAAAGGGCGGCTTCGGTTAAGATTATAGAACAGTTAAGACAGGGCAAAAATATCGCGGTGATAACCGACGCGGGTATGCCGGTAGTGTCCGACCCGGGCAACGTTCTCATCAATGAACTTATCAAAGAGGGTTTAGACTATACCGTTATACCGGGGCCGTCGGCTTTTACGTCGGCGCTGGTGCTTGCCGGGTTGCCGTCGGACAGGTTTGTTTTTATAGGCTTTTTACCCGAAAAAACTCGCGATAGGCGCGAGTTGTTGGAAAAGTTCGAAAAAACCGAAGCCACGCTTATATTTTATTCGGCTCCGCACGACGTGATAGACGATATAAAAAGCCTTTACGAGGTTTTGGGCGACAGAAAGGCGGCGGCGGTGAAGGAAATAACCAAAATTCACGAGAACGTTTCTCGGTTTACCTTGAAAGAGGGTATGGGCGGAGAACCCAAGGGCGAGTACGTCCTATTGGTAGAGGGCGCTTGTCCCGAAACCGAAAACGCCGACCTTACCGACGAGCAACTAATCGATAAATATATCGAGGAAGGCATGCCTAAAAAGGACGCCTTAAAAAGGGTGGCGAAAGAAAGGAACGTCGCTAAATCGGAACTGTATAAATATACGATAGACAAATAAAAAAACGCCTCGACCGTATTCGGTCGGGGCGTAAAACTTTTCAGGTGAGTTTTAATTATTTAACTTCGCTTCTTAAGTCTATTTGAGTAGAAGCGTCGCAAGTCATTGCGCCGAGATATTTGCTCGCAAAGAAATCGGAAACTTCTTTAGACAACATAACTTCGGTCAACGCGTCTATTTTGGCTTTATAAGCGGCGTCGTTTTTATAGTCGTTCAATCTTGCCGCAATAACGTTGGCTTTGCCGGCTACCTGCGCGGGGTCGTTTTCGACGTCGGCTCTCTTGTCGGAAGAGATTTTTCCGGTGTATGCGGTATTGCAGGGAAGGCAAACGAAATCGTAGTCGGGCATCGACGAAACGAGAAGATTTTCCGCAACCAAAGTAACGGTAACTTTTCCGTCCTTGCTTGTCCAGATTTTTGCCGCTTCGCTCAAATTGAGTTCTTCGCCGCCGTCTTTTACGGGGAAGTTGTCGCCTTCGGCAGCCTTGTCGATAACGCCTTTGGTTTCCAATAACTGGAAGGCTCTTATCGCGTTTGACGTATCGTCGCAAATAGCGAACGAAGTGCTTGCCGTAACCGCGGTGCCGTTTGCTGCTTTGCCGTAGTATATTCCGAGCGGTTCGTAATGAACTTTACAAGAGGCGAAAAGTTTGATACTGCCGGTATAAGTTTCCAAATACGGAACGTGTTGGAAGTAATTTGCGTCGTAGTCGCCGTTAGCGACGGCGTCGTTCTGTTGCGTCCAGTCCAAAATCGTTACTTTTAAGGTGTAGCCTTTTTTCGCAAGTTCGTCTTTAACTATTCCGTTCAAAACTTCTGCGTGGGGGACGTCGGAAGCGCAAACGGAAACGGTTTTGTCGTCGTTGCCGCAGGCGGTTAAGCCGAAGCAGCAGGCAACCGTCATTACGACGGCAAGCAACGCGGTGAATAATTTTCTCATTTTAATAATCTCCTTTTATCTATTGATTTTGCTATTTTAAGCCCTGCTTCCTGAATAAGCTGGACTATAAGTACCACTATAACTATAAGCAACCAGAACCAACCGGAACTTAAATAATCGCCGGTATGTCTGGTGTAGAAGGTGTATATGCCCGAAATAAGTCCGCCGGCGCCTATGTTGTAGGCGAAAGACGTGTACCCCAAAATGCTTACGGCAACCACCGAAACGCCGGTTATCAACGAAACTTTGGCTTCTGGTAACAAAACTTTCGTTACGAGTTGAAAGTTCGACGCGCCGAGCGACCGAACGGCTTCCAATTCGCCGGCAGGGACTTCTGCCAAAGACTGTTCGACCATTCTGGCGACGAACCCGAACGCGCAAACGGTCATCGGTATCAAAATCGTATACCACTCGCCGACGCCTCTGCCGAACCACGCGCGCGTCCACGGTATGCACAAAACGATGATGATGAGGCAGGGGATAGAGCGCAGAACGTTGACGATAAGCCCGACCGTAAAGTTGAGCCATTTGCACGGCTTTAATCCGTTCTTGCTCGTTACGTTCAAAAGCACGCCGCAGGGCAAACCCAAAACATAAGCAAAAAGCGTTGACAACACGGTCATAACCAAGGTTTCGCCGGTCATCGATGCGATTTCAGCAAAGGTCATCGCTGTTCACCTCCTCGTAAGTAACCCCTTTTTTGTCCAAGTATTCGCAAAGGTTCGCAATGTCTTCGTTGTAATAGGGGAGCCTGAAAATAATTTGCCCGTAAGATTTGCCGTTGATTACTTTCGTTTCGGCGTAAAAAACCGAGAGCAATATATTGCATTCCTGAATTATGTTGGTTATTATCGGTTCTTCGGTCGACCCGTCGAACATAAGTTTTACCAGTTTTTCGCCCTTAAGCCCGGTGTTTATTCTGCCGGAATATATAAGCTTTTTGGTTATTTTATCTTTCGGCGACAAGAACACGTCCTGAAGCAAGCCGGTTTCTACGATTTCCGCATGGTCTATCACCGCGACCTTGTTGCACACGGCTTCTATTACCGACATCTGGTGGGATATGATGACTACCGTCAGTTTAAGTTTTTCGTTCAACTCTTTTAACAATTCCAATATCGACCGCGTGGTTTCGGGGTCCAGCGCCGACGTGGCTTCGTCGCAAAGCAAAACTTGCGGATTTGTCATAAGCGCGCGCGCTATCGCAACGCGTTGTTGCTGTCCGCCCGAAAGTTCTGCAGGATATGAATAAAGTTTGTCGCCCAGCCCGACGGTGTTTAAAAGTTCTATCGCTTTTTCTTTCCTTTCGGTTGCGCTCGTTTCTCCGCTTATTTCGCCGGCAAGTTCGACGTTTTGCAATACGTTTCTTTGTTGCAACAGATTAAACTGTTGAAAAATCATCGACACTTTGCGACGGATTTCGCGCAACCTTTCCTTGGAAACGGTAGTTAAGTCTTCGTCGTCGATTAAAACGCTGCCCTCGGTGGGTTCTTCGAGTAAGTTGATACATCTGACCAGAGTGCTTTTCCCTGCGCCGGAAAGTCCTATAATGCCGAAAACGTCGCCGTCTTCGATGCGAAGATCGACGTTCTTTAAGGCGGTGAAGTCACCGTCCTTCGACCGATAAGTCTTTCCCAGACCGATTAACTCTATCATTTTAGTCTCCTTTTCGTTTTCAAAAAAAATGCTCGGAACTTAATAAAAAGTCCCGAGCGAAAATAAGCTGTAGGGGTTATCTTACCGAAGAGGACTCGGCGATAAGCCCGCGCAAATCTGCTCGGGAATTTAACATTCGCATACCGAATAATAAAGAAACAAACTTCATAATAACGTTTCGGTAAACTTACCGCTCCTCGTAAATATTGGCGACAACCGTGTCAAGTGTTTTTATAATATCATTAAAAAATGCGACTGTCAAGCGATTTTTCGATAATAAATTTAAAAACAAGCCTTAATTTTATTTTTTTGTTCCGATTTGATTAGTTGTCCGTGCTGCCTATTCCGCCCGTGCGTTTGTTTTCGCACTCGTCGTCGACGGTGATGCCGTATTCGATAAAAATGCCCTGAGCGAACGCTTTGCCCTTTTCCACCGAAAGGATTTCTTTGCCGCAGTTAGTCATTTTAATGAATATATGCCCCTCGTTATCGGCGTAATAATAGTCGGAGTCTATTATGCCGACGGTGTTGTCCAGTTGCAATCTGTATTTAAAGCCCAAACTGCTTCTCGGGTAGACGGACAGCATAAACCCTTCGGAAATTTTCACTCTTACGCCGGTGGCTATTTTTTTGCTTTCTCCGGGCGCCAAGGTAAACGGGGCGGGCGCAAAAAAATCGTACCCTGCGCTGCCGACGGTGGCGCGACGGGGCAACACGACGGAAGAATATTCTTCCGCGGTACCGGTTTTTAAAAATTCTTTTAACGAAACTTTTTCGAATTTAGCAATCTTTTTCATAGTTTTAAGTTTAACAAAAAATCGGCGTCAATGCAAGTTTTCGAGGTCGGTTTTCGGCTTTTCGTTCAAAAAAACGTCTTTCGGCAGTTTGAAGAAAACCAAAGTGGCGACAGTCATCACTAAAAACAGCACCGCCGTATACCACGGAAAAAGCGATACGGAAAAATTCTGCGCAAGCACGCCGAACAGCGACGGCAATGTCAGTATGCCGAGATTGCTTGCGACCATTTGCGAGCTGACGAGAGATTGAGAAATGTTCTTTCCGAAGAGCCTCGGCGTCGCGTAGGTTAAGTTGGGGAAAGTGGGACCGTTCCCTAAACCTATAAACAGCAGAGCGAAACCTTTTACGTAGACGGGCAACGGTAAAAGCAACGCTAAAAGCGCGGCGGCTATCAGCGAGTAACCGATGGATAGAATATTTTTGCAAGACAACTTTGCGGAAAGTATGCCGGAAGTAAATCTTCCGAGGGTTATACCCACGTAATAAAGCGTTAAATATTGCGCCGCAACCGACTCCGAAACCCCTGCGCCTACTAAAAACGCCGCTCCCCAACTGTCGCAAGTGAATTCTAACGCGCAGGTAGAGAAAAAAACCAACCATACGGCGCGTACGGCGGGGGATTTTGCCATCGTTCGGTACGAAACCGTAACGGGTTTTTCGTCCTCTTTTATTTCCTCCGCGTTTTTAACTTTGCGCCATAACGGCAGTGCGGCGACGGAAATCGCCGTGAGCACGATTTGTATATAGAAAATAAAACGATAGCCGAGCCGCCAGTCGTTGTTTTGCGCTAAGGCAAAAGAAAAGACGAAAGGCGACAGCGCGACGCCTATCCCGTAAAAGCAGTGCAAAATATTAAAAAATACCGATTTATAATGCAGAACGACGTAATTGTTCAGTGCGGCGTCGATGGCGCCTGCGCCAAGCCCCAGCGGAACCGCGCATAAGCAGGTAAACCAGAAAGAAGACGTTACCGAAAAACCGATAAGCGCACACGCGGTAACGGCGGTGGAAAGCGCGGTGACCGCGCCGGTGCCGAGTTTGTTAATCAGTCTTGCCGAAAAGAAACTTGCGGTAACCGTTCCGACGGATGTCAGTATAGAAACACAACTTGCCAAACTGAACGGCAGGTTAAGGTCCGCCCACATCGCGGGGAGTGCCGCGCCGAATGCCGAGTCGGGCACGCCCAAACCTATAAAAATCACAAAAATAAAAACCAATAGAACAGTCGCCATTTGTAAAACCCTATATAAAATTCAAAACATATTTTAACATAATGCTTAACTATTTGCAAATAATAAATAAGCGGTAAAATTACTCGGTGCGATAATTGTTTGACAAAACCGATAAAAATTTATAATATTGATATATAATATGAAAAAAGGAAGGTGAACGGCGTGGTAATATGCGTTTTCGGCGCTGCCAGCAACAAGATTGACGAAGTATATAAAAATAAGTGCTACGATTTGTGTCGTGCGCTTGCAAGTCGCGGTCACGACCTTATTTTCGGCGCCGGCGGCGAGGGAATGATGGGCGCGGCGGCGCGCGGTTTTAAAGACGGCGGCGCGAAAATCCACGGGGTTATTCCCGAGTTTTTCGAAGAAAACGGTTACGAGGCGGTGTTTTACGGCGCGGACGAATTGACACGTACCGCGGATATGGGCGAAAGAAAGAAGATAATGGAAGACGGGTGCGACGCGTACGTCGTCGTTCCGGGCGGAATAGGAACGTTCGACGAATTGTTCGAAATATTGACCTTAAAACAGCTCGGCAGAGAAAACAAAGCCATCGCTATATACAATATAAACGGATATTACGACGGAATGAACGAATTTCTTAAACGTTGCGTCGAGCTGGGGTTCGTCAACGTCGAATGTGAAAATCTCGTCGGTTCGTTCGAAGACGAGGCTTCGTTGATAAACTACATAGAAGGTTATACGGGTGATAACGTGGAATGGAACGCGCTGAAAAAGAGCGAGAAATAAACTTTTTGACGGCGCAAATTTAAATTCGCCAAAAGCGCGGCAACCGCGATAAAACGTTTGACTAATTTTTCGACGTTTGGTATAATTTGAATATAAATAGAATATTTTGCCGATATAGGTCCGCATAAACGGCGCGGACGTTTCTACCGCATCGCCACAGATGCGACTATTGGATAAAGATGTTTTTCAAGGGGGTGCCTTCTTGTGTGTTTTCACCTTTGGCGTCTTCTGTATTGGCAACGGTTTGATTTTCAATCCGTTTTTTTGTTTTTTTAAGGTGTGTATGGAACTTCTCGAACGGGCGATAAAGGAAAAGGGTAAAGTGCTCCCGGGGGACGTGCTGAAAGTTGGGTCTTTTTTGAACCAAATGATGGACGTGCCTTTGGTCGTCGCGGTCGGTAAAGAGTTTCGTGCGCACTTTTTTGATAAAAAAGTCACCAAAGTGTTGACGGTAGAAGCTTCGGGTATCGCGTTTGCGCTCTCCGCTGCGGAACAAATCGGTTGCGATATGGTCTTTGCTAAAAAGAGCAAATCGCTGAACTCCGACGGCGCCGCATATTCGGCGGAATGCATGTCGTTTACGCGATCTTGCGTCAACGTTCTTACCGTTCCGACGGAGTATATTACGAAGGACGACAGAGTGCTTATAGTGGACGATTTTCTCGCCGTCGGCAACGCGGTTGCCGCGCTTCGTGAAATCGTGTCGCAAGCCGGCGCTACGCTTGTCGGCGTAGGCATCGCCGTCGAAAAGGGCTTTCAGGGCGGCGGAGATAAGTTAAGGGCAGAGGGCGTCGACCTTTTGTCTTGCGCGGTAATCGACGATATGTCGAGCGGTGAAATCGTTTTCCGCAAATAGACTCGGGGAACGAATAAAAAAGGGAAAAAACCCGAAAGGGTATGGAGGTTATTTTATAATGAAGAAACTTTTCACAATGTTGCTTGCCGTTATGATGACGGTTGCATGCTGTTTCGGCTTAACCGCTTGCGGTGA
>CAZARP010000024.1:0-17104 GCA_964487575.1 uncultured Christensenella sp. | reverse complement strand
GCGGAAGAAGTTAACGAAGAAAAAGGCGAATAAAACTTAAAAAACGGTTTTGAAAGCACGGCAGATAAGCCGTGCTTTCCTTTTAATCGTAAAAGTTTGGTCTCTTTATAGGTCGTTCGACGAAAATCGGAGAAAAATATATTGCATTATAAGTTTTTTGTGGTAAAATAAAAGGGTGGTAGAATTATTGATTGACGCTTTGTCCGACAGTCTTTTCGTTTTTCCGTTTATTTTTTTGATATACGTTTTAATGGAACTGATTGAAAGCGCGCAAAGCAAAGAAAAAATCGAAAAAGCATTATCCGGCGTCGGCGCGCCGATTGCGGCTGCTGCGACGGGGATTGTTCCCGAGTGCGGTTTCTCGGTTATGTGCGCAAAATTGTACGACAGCGGCTTAATTAAAATAGGTACGCTTATGGCGGCGTTTATCGCCACCAGCGACGAGGGGCTTGTCGTTCTTATGTCGTCCGGGGCAGGCGCGGCGTCCGTGGTGAATTTGATTTTGTGGAAGTTCATAGCCGCCGTGTTTTTCGGCGTGCTGTGCAATATATTTTTTAAAAGACTGGATAGGGAGCATTTTTGCCCTGCCGACGGAGATTGTCTGGAATGCGGCGAGCATCAGCAAAGCCGTTTCGACAGATTTGTCGCGCACCCGTATTCGCACGCGGCGGAGACATTTTTTTATATACTTTTCTTTAACGTTATAATAAACGGTATTTTGTATTGGGTGGGCGACGCAAACGTGTACGAGTTTATGAAAGGCGGAACTTACTTGCAACCTGCGTTGTGCGCGCTTGTGGGACTGATACCTAATTGCGCGTCGTCCATTATTTTGGCGCAAGGTTACGTCGGCGGTTTTATAAATTTCGCCGGGTTGCTTGCCGGACTGTCGTCCAACGCAGGCATCGGTCTTTTGATTTTATATAAAAACAAAGGCAATCTGCGTCGTAACGTGGCGATAACGGTTCTTTTGTATTTTGCGGCTGTGGCGACGGGTTATCTGTCGCTGGCAGCGACAATATTGTAGGGGGATAATTATGGACAACTCGATAAAAACGTTCGTTAACGGGATAATCGAAAAGACGGGACTCGTTTTGTCGGTTTTCGGTGAGGACGGCACGCCCGTCGCAGGCGAACAAAAAACGCCCGAGGCGCTACCTACCGCGATAGACGGCGTGTTTTCGGACGTCGTTCAAAAGCGTACGTTGTTTACCGTTAACTATTGCGGTAAAACTTATATCGGTAAGATTGGCGGCGCGAGCAAAAACGAACGCATTTACGCCGAATTTATAAGGGAACTTGCCGGCAACGCTTCTTCGAGAGCGACCGTGTACAGTAAAACGGACTTTTTTAAAGCGGCGCTTTTCGGCGAGATAGATACGCTTCAGGTCGAGCGGCTCGCAAAAAAATTCGGGGTAAAAAACAGTCCGGCTTGCGCTATGTTGATAGCTGCGGCGCCCGACGAGATAGACGACGTAATTCATTTGTTGGAAAATTACAACGCTTACGGTAAAGACGTCGTAGTAAAAATAGACGCAGGCACGTGCGTTTTGATAAAGTTCATCGACGACGCTGCCAACGAATATCATTCTTTGAACGAATACGCCAATTTTTTGGTGCAATCGGCGGCAGAAGAAGCCGGCAAGCGTATAAGGGTTTTCGTCGGCGGCACCGTGAAAGAAATAGCCAAGATTTTTTCCAGTTTTTCGCAAGCCGTCGCGGCGGAAAGGTTTGCGGACGCATTCGGTTCTTCGGGCGGCGTTCATTCGTTTAAGGAATATTTGCTGGTAAAGGTTTTGGAGGATATTCCGAAAGAGAAACTCGACGCGTATTTGGATATTTTAGAGAGCGACGGCACGCAGGAAATTTTTTCCGACAGCGAAATGCGGATTACCGCCGAGGAGTTTCTGGAAAACAGCCTCAACCAAAGCGAAACCGCGAGGAAGCTTTATCTGCACCGTAACACCCTGACGTATCGGCTCGACAAGATAGAAAAACTGACCGGGCTGGATTTAAGAAGGTTTTCCGACGCGTTGACGTTTAGGTTTATTTCCATACTTTATAAAATTACAGGTAAAAAATGAGCGAATTCGTAGAAAAAGAGCAAGAAAAAAAAGATACGTCGTCGAAAAAAATAAGGACGATTGTAGCCGTTTTATTGGCGTTTACCTTTTTATTCGCGTTTACGGGCGGATATTTTATAGCGCGCGCTACCAAAAACGAGCCGACGCTTGCCGAACTTTTGGCGGAGATTAAAAAGAGGTCATGGGTTTTGTCCAAAGAAATGACCGACGACGATATAGCGAACGAGATAGTTAAATCGTTACTCGCCGCGGACAAATACGCCAAGTATTACAGCAAAGAAGAATACGAAACCATGATACAAGATGGCAAGGGTAATTACGGCGGCTTCGGCGTTACTTTCAGCGGCGGTACGAACAAGCTGTACGGCGTCGTCGGCAATTCTCCGGCGTATTACGCAGGGCTTGCGAGCGGCGACAGAATAACAGCGGGCAAACGCTTGACCGACGATAACTTCGTTAATTTCGAAACGGCGGACGACGTAATAGAGATGCTTTCCCAAGCCGAAACGGGAGAAACCGTTACCGTGCGCGCGTCGCGTACGGGCGTGTTCTTCGACAAAGAATTTCAACTCACTAAGACAAGTTATATAGCCTCTTACGTAAGTTATTGCGACAGCGAGAGGACGGTGACCTTCGTTACCGACGCAAAGGGAAACGTGACGGAAGTCGAAAAACTTTCCGAGGACGGCGGCGGAATGTCGGATTTGCCTGCGGACGTAGGGTACGTGCGTTTAGACTCCTTCGAGGGCGACGCCGCGATACAATTCGGCGCCGCGATGGAAAAGTTCGGTGCGGAAGTCGACGGAAAGAAGCCTAAACTGATACTCGATCTGCGCAACAACGGCGGCGGATATATGGATATTATGTTGGAAATCGCTTCCTATTTGGTCAAAAAAGACGCAAACGGGCCCAACGTGGTGACGTATTGCTATGAAAAGGGAAGGACGACCCATTACGAGCTTAGTAAAGATAATTATAACGAGGCGTTGGAAAAAATAACGGTTATCGCCAATCAAAACACCGCGTCGTCTTCGGAATGTCTTATCGGTGCCATGCATCAATTCAGAATGTATTACGATTATCGTTCCAATTTTTCTTTGGCGAACCTCGTGCTCGTCAAAAACAATAACGGCGTCGCCAGAACGTACGGAAAGGGAATAATGCAAACCACCGTACCGCTGAATAACGGCGGCGCGATAAAATTGACCACCGCTCAGTTATATTGGCCGGATAACAAAACCAGTATTCACGAAATCGGCATAATGCGCGAAGCCGTGTACGAGTTTAATATTTTACCCGAAAACGAGGTGGACGACGGTTTTGCGATAGAGAGGGCGATAGAAGTTCTCGAACTGCCGCTGGAAACGAAGGCGGAAATCGAAATCGAAGTCGGAGATTAAACGCTTTCAAAGTATTCGTTAAGCGACGACACGATGAATTTATCGGCTATGCCGTCAATCGGCTTTAAGCCGTCCGTGCTCCGAACCGTAAAAGGTTCGGAGCTTTGTTTTGCGCTTTTTACGAGTTCCTTAAATAAAGGCGCAAGCATTTCGGGGGTGAGCGATTTTATTGTCTTTCCTATATCGAAAGAGTTTTGTCGTAGAAGTTCCAGTAAGGGCGTAAACGCGCTTAGTTTATCGTTTGACAATAAAGATAACAAAATCTGTAATAATTCCATAAATGCTCCGCTAACAATATAATATATGAATTTCATAAAATGAAATTGATAAATTTTTTTAAGGAGTACACTATGCAAGATTTTAACGATTACGTAAAAAATTCACCCGACGAGTCGGTAGGCGGCATTGCGGATGTCGTCAAATCGCTTGCAAGCAAGTATGACGGAAAAAGCCCTAACGAACTTATGTCCGCCATTTATAAAGAAGCGTTGAAGGGCAAGCAAAACGGCACGCTGACCAATGCCGACATAGACGGGTTTGCCGCGACCATCGCACCGTTTTTGGACGATAAAAAAAAGAAATATCTTTATAAAATAATCGAAGAACTTAAAAAAATCTGATTAGTTTTTTTCTTTGGCGATGCGGCTTACGGCGTCGCAAAAAAGCGCCAGTTCTTTTTGCGTGTTTTGCGCCGCGAGACTGGCGCGTACCAGTCCTGCGCCGTCGGTTTTTAAAAACCGATGCGCAAGCGGCGCGCAGTGGTATCCTCCGCGAACGGCGACGTCGTATTCGGCGTTAAGTATATCGGCGACTTCCGCACTGTCTTTTTCTCCGACGGAAAACGAAACCAATCCCGCTCGGTTCGGCTCGGAATACAGAGCGACGTTTTTTATATCCGACAGTCGGTCGATTAGATAGCGCGTACAGTTAAAAAGGTAATCGCCGAAATTGTCGAAATTGGTTTTTATGTATTCGGCGCCTTCGGCGAGCGCCGCTATCGCAGGTAGATTAAGCGTTCCGGCTTCCAGCCTTTCGGGGTAATCGTCGGGCATCGTTCGGTTAAAGGTGTCGATGCCGGTACCGCCGTATAAACAGGGTCTAAGTTCGGCTTCGTCGCTTAAGATAAGCGCGCCGCTACCCATTATGCCGTAAAGTCCTTTATGCGCGGCAAGGGCGAGAAAAGTTACGTTGTCGCGTTTTACGTCTATATCGACGTGCCCTCCGCCTTGCGCTGCGTCGAGCAAAAACGCGACGCCGTGTTTTTTTGCCAAGTAGCCTATTTTGCGGTACGGAGTAGCTTCACCGGTTACGTTAGATACGGCGGTAACCGCTATCATAGCGGTTTTGTCGGTGATTTTGTTCGCAACGGCAACGTCAATGCCGACGCCGTTTTCGGGACGTACAACGTCAAGCGTTATAACGCCGTCGTCTTGTAATTTAAAAAGCGGACGAAGTACGGAATTGTGTTCCAATACCGTCGTCATTACGTGGTCGCCTTTTTTTAAGTGCCCGAAGATTGCATAGTTTAACGCTTCCGTGCAATTTTTGGTAAAAATCACTCTGTTCGGCGAGGCGTTGAACAAACTCGCCAAACTTTTTCTGCATTTATATATTATTTCGGCGCCGACGACGGACAAACGGTGACTGCTTCTGCCCGGGTTGGCGGAAAGATATTTTATTACCGTCGCTGCAGCCGAAGTGACGGCATACGGTTTAAAGCCGCCCGTCGCGGCGTTGTCCAAATAAATCATACAAATCTCCCTTTTCGGCGCACGGCACAAATTTACGTCGCGCGGTAATATTATATTGTATAAGAAACAACTTTCTTTTATGCAAAGGAGAAATCGGATAATGGAATACGCGGTGGTGGCGTTCAGGTCGCGCGAGCATACCATAAGGTTTAGCGAATTGTTAAAAAGATACGGCGTAAACGCCGAAATAGTCAATACGCCGAAGGAAGCCGGGGTCGGGTGCGGACTGTCGGTAAAAGTGTCTATAACCCAACTTTTTGCGGTGCGCCGCGCGCTGGCCACGGGTGGCGGCGGCAGTTTCGCCGGGATTTTTTCGGTAAAGACGGTTGCCGGGAAAAGATTTGTAAAAAGCATTTAATTCAAAACGCTTGCAAGTTGGCTCCGGCTGTGTTAATATTAAAAGCGATATGGATAAAACTACGGCAAAAATAATTATCGAAAAGTTGTCGGCGATATTTACGGACAAGCCGGCGCTTAATTTTCGGACGCCGTACCAACTGCTCGTCGCGGTGATTTTATCCGCACAGTGTACCGACGAGCGCGTCAACAAGGTTACGGAAGAACTTTTTAAGGAGTACGACACGCCCGAAAAGGTTGCCGCGATGCCTGCCGAAATTTTAGAAAAATATATTTTTTCTTGCGGTTTGTATAAAACCAAGGCGCAACATATAATTTCCGCCTCTCGTGACATAATAACCAAGTACGGCGGCGAAGTCCCTCGTACGAAAGAGGGGTTGTCGACGCTTGCCGGCGTGGGCAGAAAGACAGCCAACGTCGTGTATTCCGTCGCGTTCGGCGGTAACGCGATAGCGGTCGATACGCACGTGTTCAGGGTAGCCAACCGTTTGGGGCTGACGAACGCAAAAGACGTCGTTAAAACCGAAGAAGGGCTTATGAATATACTAAGCGAGTGCGATTGGTCGCGCGCGCATCATTATTTGATATATCTCGGCAGAAGTTTCTGCTCGGCAAAAAAACCCAACTGTGCGGAATGCCCCGTACGGTGTGAATGTGAAAGGAATTTTAATAAATAAGATGTTTACGGATAGAGCGATAATTACGATAAAAGCAGGTGACGGAGGTAACGGAATAACTTCGTTTTTGCACTATAAGGGCATAGTGGGCGGCGGTCCCGACGGCGGCGACGGCGGCAAGGGCGGTGACGTCGTTTTCGTGGCGGACAGGCATTTAAGCAGTCTTTCCGATTATTATTACAAAACGAAATTCGTTGCGGAAAACGGAACGGCGGGCGGACCTAAAAAATGCTTCGGCAAGGCGGGGCAGGATTTGGTGCTTAAAGTTCCGCTCGGCACGATTATAAAGGACAGAGCAACGGGGGGGATTATAGCCGATATGTTCACCGACGGGCAGCGCAAGACGGTGCTAACCGGCGGCGACGGCGGTAAGGGCAACGCTCGGTTTACGAACGCCAGACGTCACGCTCCGCATTTTTCGCAAACGGGCGAGAAGACGGAAACCAAGCAGGTGGTGCTCGAACTTAAAACCATTGCGGACGTCGGTTTGGTCGGCTTTCCAAACGTCGGTAAAAGCACGTTGCTTTCCAAAATAACTTCAGCGCGACCGAAGATAGCCAACTATCATTTTACGACTTTAGAACCCAATCTCGGCGTGTGCGATTATTACGACGAGCAATTCACCATAGCGGACATACCCGGTCTTATAGAGGGCGCCAGCGAGGGCGCGGGGTTAGGTATATCTTTTCTTCGCCATATAGAAAGAACGCGTATGTTGGTACACGTAGTCGACGTTTCGGGCATAGAGGGAAGAGACCCGTACGACGATTATCTTAAAATCAACAACGAACTTAAAAAGTACGGAGAAAATCTTACCGGGTTAAAGCAAATAATCGCGGCGAACAAGGTCGACGTTTACGGTGCGGAAGAAAAACTTAAAGAGTTTAAACAAAAGATAGGCAGAAAACATAAAATAGTACCTATTTCGGCGGTAACGGGGGACGGTCTGAACGATCTTAAAAAGGCGGTTAAAGAACAACTTGACAAACTCCCGCCGGTGGAACCGTTGGAGTTCGAGGAATTCAACTACGTTAAACCCGAAAGATTGTCTTTCGAGATATTGAGAGAGGGCGAAACTTTCGTCGTGGTCGGTACGCTCGTAGAGGTCTTAAAACGCAACGTCGTAATGGACGATATGAATTCGCTTGCGTATTTGCAAAAGGTGCTTCGCGACAGAGGCGTTATATCCGAACTTAAAAAGATGGGCGCGAACGAAAAGTCCACGATTATTATCGGCGGAGAAGAGTTCGAGTTCGTAGAATAAAATAAAAGAGGTAAAAAGAGATGAAGATTGTATTTTTCGGTGACTCGATTACCGACGCAAACAGACAGCGCGACGGCGCCGATTTAGTCAGAGTATACGGTAACGGTTACGTCTATCGTATAGCCGGCGACCTTATATCCGAGGATCCTACGCGTCAAATAGTAAACCGCGGCGTTTCGGGGGATAGGACGGTACAGTTGTATGCAAGGCTGCGTCGCGACGTGTGGGAAGAAAAACCCGACGTTCTGTCGATTTTAGTCGGCGTTAACGACGTTTGGCACGAGCTTTCCAACGACGGCGTCGATATAGACAGGTTTGAAAAGGTATACCGTTTGATTTTGGAAGAAACGAAAGAGAAATTGCCAGATTGCAAGATAATTATGATGGAACCGTTCATATTAAACGGCATCGTTACCGAACAATATCACGATAATTTCGTTAGGATATACGGATACGCGGAAAGGGTTGCGAAACTTGCAAAAGAATACGGCGCGTTCTATTTGCCGTTGCAGGCAAAGATGGACGAAGAAGCCGCGCGCATAGGCAGTGAAAATTTGCTTTCGGACGGCGTGCATCCCGTTGCGGCAGGGGCGAAGGTCATCGCCGACGAATGGCTTAAATTATTTAGAGACAAAGTGGAGAAAGAAGTAAAATGTTAACGAGTAAACAGCGCGCCGCGTTGCGTTCGCTTGCGCAAAAAATCGAACCTATAACCCAAGTCGGTAAGTTAGGGGTAAACGACGCGCTTATAGAGAGCATCGACAAGGCTATCGAAAAAAGAGAATTGGTAAAAATTACCGTGCTGGATAATTCGGCGTTGGAACCCAAATCCGCCGGGATAGAAATAGCGGAACGTTTGGATGCGGAATTCGTTTGCGCCACCGGGAGAAAACTGGTGTTTTACAGAAGAAGCGTTTTGCCGAACGTCGAACACATAGTTTTTTAATCTTTACCGAACAGCAAAGAAGCAAACGCTAACGTCAGCATCGCGCTTCCGCAACAGACGTAATAGATTTTTATCGGCACGAAAAAACTGAAAATAAAGAAAAAGACGCTGAAAGCCAAGTAGTTTTTGGCTCTTTTTTTATTCAAAAAAACCCGTTTCGGTTTTGTTTTCTCGAACAGTCGGGAATACTTGTCTTCGGGAAGCGCGTCGGCGTTCTTAAAAAAAGAATAGGCGTCTTTATCGGTTTTCAACGTGATTTTTTCGCCGAGGCAGTCGGCGAACTTCCTAACTTCGTCCGTAACTGTTTCGGCTAAAAAACAAGCGGCTTCGTCTTTTTGCAAGAGATTGTAAACTTGCACTATATCTTTTTTTTCGAGCGTGTCACAACAAAAGCACCCGACGTAATATTTTCGATTATCGGCGTCGTAGAGTATTCCGTTTTTTTGCGTTACGTTAACGCCGTTGCGACTAAGCGCCTCGGTTATCAGTTCGTCGACTTTCGATTTCGAGGACAGTTGTAAGTTTATCATAACGTTTCGCATCGCCTTTGCGTCTGCGGACGACAGCGTTTTTTCGGCGTGCTTTTCGAGCGAGCGTTTGATGTGAAAAAAGGCGTAAGCCGCGGCAAGGGCGATTGCGAAAAGCAGAGCGAATTTATCGACGATAAAAAATCGAGACACGGTAAAAAACGCTAAAAATATCGCGAAAGACAGCGCCAATCCGTCGGCGACGAGTAACATTCTTTTCAACATAAAATTACCTTTTTTATAAAGTTATTCCCGTTTCTTCGGCAAGTATACGGTTGCGCTCGTAAAAATGCGTGTAAAATCTTGATTTTGCGTCGGTTTTGTGAGATAATACACGTATGGAAAGGATAGGAATTTTCGGCGGTACGTTCGACCCCGTGCATAACGAACATATAAGACTTGCGCGGCTTGCCGCAAAAGAACTTAAATTAGATAAACTTATAATCGTGCCGACTTACGCTCCGCCGCATAAGAACGCTCCGCACGCTTCGTCGGAAGACAGACTGAGAATGCTTAACGTAGCGTTTGCCGACGACGACGGGGTTGAAGTTTCCGACTTCGAAATCGTCGAGGGCGGTAAAAGTTATACCTATCTTACCGTTACGCGGTTTAAAGAGATATATCCCGACGCGGAATTGTTTTTTCTCGTCGGCGGAGATATGATTAACGACTTTTTTACCTGGCGCAATCCCGACGTTATTTTGTCTTATTGCACTCTTGCGGCTTTTAAGCGCGACGGCGTGACTAATTCGGGCGACTTGCATCGAAGATTTATAGAAAAGTTCGGCAAAGATTTTATAGAACTTTCTCAATCGGGGGCTGATAATTCGTCTACAAAGATACGCGTATATTCGGCGCTCGGGTTGGATATAACGGAAATGACCGATAAACGCGTCGCAGACTATATTCGGTCTGTCGGGCTTTATAAGGGCGACGTGTACGCCGACTTCGTGCAATCGGTGTTGCCGCACAAAAGGCTCGTGCATACGGCTAACGTGGTCGTGTGCGCGCTGAAAAAGGTCAAAGAATTAAAACTCGACGAAAGGCAGGTCTACACCGCGGCGATTTTGCACGACTGCGCCAAGTACGCCGGCCCCGAAGCGACAGAGGGGTTTGTTCTGCCGTCAAACGTTCCGCGCCCCGTCGTGCACGCGTTTTTGGGCGCGTACGTCGCGGAGAAATTTTTGGGCGTAAAAGACGCGGAGGTAATAGACGCGATACGCTATCATACTTCGGGCAAGGCCGAGATGACTTTGCTCGGCAAGTTGATTTTCGTTGCCGATATGATCGAAGAAGGCAGAAGTTACGAGGGCGTGGATAAACTGAGGGCGCTTTACGAAGGCGATTTCGAAAGGTGCTTTAAGGAGTGCTTAAAGGAAGAATATCTTCACTTGCAAAATAAGGGCGGAGATATTTACGTCGAAACCGAAAACGCTTATAGCTATTATATAAAAAACGCATACTAAGGAGAGAAAAAATGAAAGCAGAAGAATTTTGTAAAGAAATTTGTTCCGCGTTGAACGACCACAAGGCGGAAGACGTCGTAATAATCGACGTGCGCGGTAAAACCGATATAGCCGATTACTTTATAGTCGCCGGCGGAAGGAATATGACGCATACTCGCGCGCTTATCGAACACGTAGAAGAACGTGCGGAAAAGGTCGGCGTCGCCGCCGTAAGGAGCGAAGGCGTGAGAGAAGGGCGTTGGGCGGTTTTGGATTACGGCGACGTAATCGTGCACGTGTTCAACGACGAGTCGAGATTGTTTTATCATTTGGAAAGTTTGTGGGACGACGGTAAAAACGTTACCAAAGCATAAAGTCAAAGCGGCTTTTTAACGTAAATTCTGTCTACCGCGTCGGGGTCTATTTCTATCGTGCGCATTTTAGGCGCGCTGCGTTTTTTTCGTTTGACGACGGGCGGCGCGGGTGGCGGCGGAGAAGCCGTCGGTTTTTTGAAGTATAAAAAAATCGCTTTTATGCCCGTTACCGAAAACAGACATAAAAAGAAAATACAAGCGACGCAGAACAACCCCAGAAAAAAAGATTTTGCCATATTTTATAATTACCTCTTGTTTATGTTAGCACGAGAAATTTCGGCAAAATGCTTTCAAAATGTAATAATATGTAGTATAACGGTGAAAACGGAGCGATATAGCAATGTGTAAACGTCTTAAAAAAAACAAAGAGTCGGGTCAAAACGTAAAATATGACTTGATAGTTCCCGACGTGGTCGGGGAAACCGAAACGCCGCTTATCGGAGCGCGTGCCGGCGACAAGAACGGCGAGGGCGTCGATTTCGGCGAATTTTATCGTCTTGCCGAAATAACCGGCGAAACCGCCGAGCAGGTAAAGGAAGACTGCGTGTTTTATCGTGTGAAAAAAATTATGGAAAGGCTCGGTAAGGTCGTTTCCGGTGTAAATGCGACCGATAAGGACTTCCGTGTGATGCTTTCGAACGCGCGCACGTTGAATTTAGGGCAAATAACCGTGTCGCCGGCGTATATATCTTCCATAAAACGGCAATTTAAGCAAGGCGCGGACGGATATAAAGTCGGGGTTATAATAGATTTTCCGTTCGGCGAGAGCCTTTTTAAAACAAAGATGAGCGATTTACATTCGGCAATTCAAGCCGACGCCGACGAAGTAACGGTGGTTTTGCCTTCGATGCTGATTTCCGGCGATTACGCCGCTTTTAAAAAACAGGCGAAAAAAATCGGCGACGTCAAACATTGTACGGGTATAGGCGTTTCCGTGTCCGATCTTACCGATGAGCAAATAAAGTCGGTGTTTAAGGCGGTCGAAAAAACCAATTTGGATTACGTCACGTTGCTTTTCGGCGCGACCGATATGACGACGCTGAAAGAAAAACTCGGCGCTATATCCAAGTATAAAGGGCATAAACGGGTTAAAATATTGGCAAGCGTTAGAAGCGTTGCCGGCGTTTCCGAAGTGTTAAAGTCGGGTGTCGACGAAATATTGACGCCGTATGCGGATAAAATAGGGGAAAAGTTGGTGGAAGATTTTCATCTTAAAAACGTCGAGTTAGTTAGGTGAAGCGCTTTACAAACCGAGACTTCGGTGATATGATATAATCGTTCTTTGGGGCGGGGCGCAATTCCCCACCGGCAGTAAAGTCTGCGAGCCGAAAGGCCGATACGGTGCAATTCCGTAACCGACGGTATAGTCCGGATGATAAAAGAACGACAACGACTTTCGTCGCATGATTTCGCCCCTCTTGAACGGAGGGGCTTTTTTATGGAAGAAAAAAAGGGATTTTCAAAAACCAAAATAATCGCGGGCACGGCTGTTTTTGCGGCGCTGTCGTTTATAGTTTCGTTTTTCGAATTTTCGATTTTTCCGGGCGTACCGTTTTTGAAGCTGGATTTTTCTTCGGTGTTTGCTTTGCTCGCGGGGTTTATATACGGACCGTTCTGCGGCGTGGCGGTTTGCGCCGTCAAAGAAACGCTTTGTATAATAAAAAGCAGTACCGGCGGCGTCGGCGAACTGGCGAATTTTTTGGTTACGGTAAGTTTTATATCGGTACCGGCGATTACGTACAGATACAAAAAAGGTTTTAAGGTCGTCGTGTATACGCTGATCGTCGGGTGTCTTATTCAAAACGGCGTAGCGCTTTTGGCGAACAGGTTCATAAACTTTCCGCTATATTTGGGAAGCGAGGCAAAAGAATTTTTCGTTTCGGTTTGGTATTACGTGTGGGCGTTCAACGCGGTTAAGGCTACGTCGGTATCGCTTATAACAGTTATGCTTTATAAACGGGTTTCTCGATTTATAAAGAAAATATAATTTACTTTTTTCTTCGGCGATATTATAATATGATTATGGAAATTGAAAGCACTTGTTTTGAAGATACGCTGAAAATCGCTCGCGAATACGCCGCGACGCTTAAAAAGGGCGACGTTGTTTTGCTTTCCGGCGATTTGGGCGCCGGTAAAACCGCATTCGTGAAAGGCGTTGCGGAATTTTTCGGCTTGGACGGAGTCACCAGCCCCACGTACGCCTATCTTAACGTATACGGCGATTATATTTATCACTACGACTGTTACCGTTTGTCGTCGGGGGAAGACGCCGTGTTGCTGGGGCTTACCGATTATTTCGGCGGCGACAATATTTGCTTTATCGAATGGGCGGAAAATATCGAAGACGTTTTGCCTAACGATTGTAAAAGAGTGGTCATCAAAAAAACGGGCGACACACGGAGGTTGATTTGTTTATGAATTATCTTGCGATAGACGCTTCTAACGAAAATCTGACGGTAATAGCTTGCAAAAACGACAAAATCTATACCTATTACGACCCCGTTTGCGGCGTAAGACATTCGACCGAGTTGCTCGTTAAAACAGAGACTTTGTTAAACGACGCCGACTTAAAATTATCCGACGTCGATTTTATCGCGGCAGTTGTCGGCGCGGGTTCGTTTACCGGTATAAGGATAGGCGTTTCCACGGCGCAAGCGTTGTGCTTTGCGGTAGGTAAGCCTTGTTTGGCTATAACTTCCTTCGATACGCTCGCATATAATGTAAAAGGTAAAGTCGCGGCGGTAATCGACGCAGGGCATAACGGCGTTTACGCCGCCGGTTACGACGACGGCAAAATCGTAATATCTCCCGGTTATTTTTCGATAGAAGAATTTAGTGAGGCGTTTAACGGTTACCGTGCGGTCGCAAAAAATCCGATAAACGGGTTAGATGTGCAGACGGTATCGGTTGAGAGCGGACTTGTCGCCGCGATAGAGGCGAAAAAGGAATACGTCACCGACGACCTTAACGCTTTAGAACCGCTTTACGTTCGCAAAAGCCAAGCGGAGGAGGGCAGACCGTGACGGCACGTCTGTGCAGCCCGACGGCGGCGGAAATAGAGCGGTTGGAAAAGGACGAAGGCTTTACCGACCTCTGGACGGCGTCGATGATAGAGAGCGGATTTAACGGCGGACTCGCCGCGCTCGGGTATAAAGAAGACGGCGAAACGGTTTGCGTAGCGCTGTACAGCGTCGGAACGGATTTTACCGACATAGAAATCGTGTTGACTGCGTCGCGTTGTCGCAGGCAAGGATATGCGAGCGCTTTGCTTAAAGAGATTATAGCGAGAGCGAAACGCGGCGGAACGGGTAAAGTCTTTCTGGAGGCCCGTCAAAGCAACGTCGCCGCGACGGCATTGTACGAAAGTCTGGGTTTTACGGAAATTTCCGTAAGAAAAAAGTATTATCCCGACGGCGAAAACGCCACGGTTATGGTAAAGGAGTTATAACGGAAAGAGTATCGCCTAAAGCCGACCTTTTGTTCTTACACGGGTATCTATCGAACGGAAAGAGTTTCGTTTATCAGACGGAATATTTTAAGCGGTTTTTCAACGTTTACGCGCCCGATTTAAAGGGGTTCGGCAGTAACGCCGATATGCCGTATCCTTATGATTTAGACGATTATATCGACGACGTAAAGCGATATATGCGTGAAAACGGGCTGGTTCGTCCGCACGTAATCGCACATTCGTTCGGCGCGCGGATAGCCATAAAAGCTGCCGCGACGGATAAAAATCTTTTCGACAAGTTGGTGTTGACGGGCGCCGCCGGACTTAAACCGAAAAACTCGTTAAAAAAACGGGCGAGAGGCGCGGCTTTTCGTTTTTTAAAGCGATTTGTTCCGAGAGAAAAACTGTCTAAGTTTTATTCGGCTGATTACCTTGCGTTAAACGACGTAATGAAACAAAGTTTCGTTAAAATAGTATCGGAAACGCTCGACGACTATCTGTGCGAGATAGAAAACCCCGTGCTTGTCGTTTTCGGGGATAAAGACAGAGAAACGCCTTTATACATGGCGAAAAAATTAGTAAAAAACATTCGTGGTGCCGCGGCGGTCGTTTTGCCGCGGGCAGGGCATTTTTGTTTTATAGATAAACCAGTTAAGTTTAATATGGAGGTAAGAGAGTTTTTACTCTCGTAAAACGATGTTTCCGGTAGGGGTCAATTCTTTTTCAGAACTGTTTTCGGGGACTTCGCTTATCGTCAAAATCGTTTTGGCGGCGGCGAACGGCGTCCTTTTGTTTTTCGCGTCGCAAAAATTTCTTTTGGCGTTGCAACAGAGCGGATACAGGTATAAGCGATATTTTAAATGGCTGGCGAACAAAAACACGCCGTATTTATCGCGGCTTATGTTGCTGTGCCTTTTAGGTTTTTTGTTCTTTTGCGTTCTTAACACGACCTTTTCTCCTATTATAGGCGACGACGAAATAACTTCTTATATAGGTATGACGTCGTATACGTTGTTTACCTTGCTGTATATCAAGTCGGAAAGCACCGTAAACGCCAAGGTGCCGCTGAAAAAGACCAAACGTTTGGTTAGGCTTTCGGTAACTTACGCGTTGTTGTTAACGGCGGCTTCTTACGGGCTTTTGGTTTTGTTGGATTACGTAGCTTACGTCATAGGCGACGAAATGCTGGGTATGCTTCGATATTCGTTAATCTGCGGAATGCCGATACTGACGCCGTATTTGCTGTTTATCGCCTACTGTGTTAACGAACCTTTAGAGACGTTGTTACGGCGTTACCACGTTAAGTCGGCGACGGCGAAGCTCGACGCGGCGAACGTGATTAAGATAGGCATAACCGGCAGTTACGCAAAAACCAGCGTGAAAGAGATATTAAAAACAATTCTCTCGCAAAAATTCAGAGTTCTCGCCACGCCGGAGTCTTACAATACGCCGCTCGGTATATCTATATCGTTGAAATCGCTCGACAGCACGCACGACGTGTTTATTGCGGAAATGGGCGCGCGCGAACGCGGCGATATAAAAACGCTCGCGAAAATGGTAAAACCGAAGTACGGCGTGCTGACCGGAATAAACAATCAGCATATGGAAACGTTCGGTTCGAAAGAAGCCATCGCCGAAACCAAATACGAGTTGTTCGAAAATCTATCCGATGGCGGAGCCGGATTTTTCTCTTCGGACTCTTCGGTTTCTGCGGAGTTGTACGATAAATTCGAGGGCGAAAAATATCTCGCAGGGATAAACGGAGACGCCTTCGTTACGGCAAAAGACGTCGTCACCAACGAACACGGTACGGAGTTTTCGTTGTGCGTCGGCGACGAAACGCCCGTACGTTGCAATACCGTTCTTTTGGGCAGACATAACGTCGGCAATATTTGTCTTGCGGCTTCCGTGGCGTATAAAATAGGACTTTCGGCAACGGAAATAGCCGAGGGAATAAACAGAATTAAATCGGTAGAACATCGTCTGGAACTTATGCCGAACAACAAGGGCATAGTCGTTATAGACGACAGTTATAATTCTAACGAAGACGGCGTCCGCGCGGCGATGGAAGTTTTAGATACGTTCGACGGACGTAAAATCGTACTGACCCCCGGGTTGGTGGAACTCGGCAAGGAAGAAAACGCCGCGAATTATAACTTCGGGAAGCTGTTGGCTCAGCACGCCGACAGGGTTATCGTTATAGGCAAACACAACGCCGAAATGCTGATTAAGGGGCTTATCGACGGAGGCATGCCGAGGGAAAACGTATCGTTCGAAAAGAGCGTTACGCGTGGCAACAAAGCGCTTAACGAGACGGTTACGCGCGGCGACGTGGTCTTATTCGAAAACGATTTGCCGGATAATTACAACTGATCGATAATATAAACAAATGCAACACCAAAGCGAAAAAATTTTTTGCGGAGGTGTTTTTTTATGAAGCATATAGCGATTTTTTTCGGCGGCGCGTCGGTAGAACACGACGTTTCGGTAATAACCGGTGTGATGACGCTTAATACCGTCGACAGGGAAAAGTTTCGTCCCGTGCCGATATACGTGGACGAAAGCGGCGTATTCTTTACGGGCGAAAGACTGTTCGACCCCGACGGATACAAAGATTTAGACGTTAAGGCGTTGACAAAGGTATGTCTTTTGCCCGGTGACAACGTTTTGTATTCGGTCAAAAAGGGCAGAAAGATAAAAAAAATTTGCACGCTTTCCGCCGCGGTGAACTGTATGCACGGGGAACGCGGCGAGGACGGCGCGCTTGCCGGCTTTTTGGAACTGTGCGGAGTGCCTTTGGCGTCGCCCGACGTCGCGGCTTCTTCCGTTTG
>CAZARP010000023.1:13588-17942 GCA_964487575.1 uncultured Christensenella sp. | reverse complement strand
AATGACAGTAGTGCGAGGACAGTGCGAGGGGTTTCTTCGCTGCGCTCAGAATGACGTTTCTTGTCATGTTGAGCGGTAGCGAAACGTCTATTTTATAGTGCGGTAACACTTTACGTGTCCATAGTGCGAGGGGATTTTTCGCTTCGCTCAAAATGACAGTAAGTCGCGGAACGACAGCACATTGTCATGTTGAGCGTAGCGAAACATCTATTTTATAGCGTGGCAATACTTTATGTGTCCACAGCGCGAGGGGATTTTTCGCACTGCGTGCTCAAAATGACAGCCAAAGCAAAATGACAGTAGTGCGAGGACAGTGCGAGGGGTTTCTTCGCTGCGCTCAGAATGACAGTAAAGCAAAATGACAGTAAAAGTAAAAGCCTCCGCGTAAAAGCGGAGGCTTTTAGTTTTTTTGTTTGTTGCTTATATTAAGCTTTTGTTTATTACTTAAATTAAGCTTTTGTTTGTGTTTGTCGCTTAAATTAAGCTATTGTTTATTACTTAAATTAAGCTTTTGTTTGTGTTTGTCGCTTAAATTAAGCTATTGTTTATTGCTTAAATTAAGCTTTTGTTTTTTTTGTCTCTTATATTGTTTTTGCTTATCTTTTATTCGGCTTCGGTAGAAGCGGCGGTTATGGTAACGCTGTAACTACATTCAGCATCGCCGGATGCGTTGGCGAATACTAACGTTACATAACCGTATTGCGCGGTAAACGTATAGGAACCGTCCGTCAGTGTAACCCACTCGGTTGTATAAGAGAGGCTTTCGTCATCACACTTATAAATACCTAACTTAAAGTTTGCGTCGGTACAAGTAATCGTATAGTCGGCGGTCACGTACATATCATTATCAAACCCAAGATAAGTTATGTATGCTTCATCATCTTCGTCATATTTGACCGCAACGAGTTGGTCTTCACCGATTGTGAGCGACGTGACGGGGAAACTTATATCGGAACCGTCGCCGGATACTATCGTGCATTCAAAACCCGATTTGCCATCCAACGACTGGAATGTAAACGTTATACTATCTTCCAATTCAAATGTATACTTACCGGCGTCTTCTATTCGGGGTACTCTGTAGCCGGGAACAAACATCTGAACGTCACTACTATCGAAATAAATCGTATAAGTGCCCACAGTCGCGGTGAAGGTCATTTCAAGTTTCGTATACATTGAGTCGATATCGAAGGTGTTTTCGCCAAGCGCGAGTACGTTGGAGATAGTAGTACTACCACTTTCTTCCCCCCCCTGCTGGGTCTCTTCGGTTATTATGAAACTATAACTGTTAGTACCGAGGGTAGCATACCAACTACTGGTCGAAGCCGTAATCGTTATAGACGCACCGGCTTCCAACGTAAAGGTTGCGGTATAAGTTTCATACGCGCGGCTAAGCGTGCTCGAACCGAATTTAAGCAAACCACATCCGGTCTCATCGTTTAAGGTTACCGTATACGTGCCGCCGTCAGTAGACGTAAACGTATAATATTCGGTAGCACCGTAAGCCAATGCAACGTCAACCTGAGTATCTAACGTTACCGCGATCGAAGAAGCAACAGAAAGTTGGATCGCTTCCGCGGCATAATCGTCGTCGCTCAACGTTTTCCCTTCGAAGCTGTATCCGCCTGCAAGACCTTCTAACGATACGCTTATCTTTTTACCGGACATAAAGGTCAAAGTCGCTTCGCCGTTTTCGTCGGTGGTTGCACTTACGCCGCCTATCTTAACGGTTATACCACTCAACACGGTTTCGCCGGCTTTAACAACGAATTTTTTAGTAATTTGCGAATACATCGTTATGCTGTAATCTTCGCCGTCGTCGTAATCTGCAGACCAGTCGTACCACTTCGTTTTCACAGACGTTGCCTGAGTATAACCGTCTTTAGTGACGATAATGCTATATCCGTCTGCAGGGACGAAGCTTAAGGTTGCTTTGCCGTCGGCGTCGGTGGTTGCGGAAACGATTTCGCTTTCACCGTTCATAACTTTTACGGTCGCGCCACTAACGCCGGCACCCGTGCTGTCTTTTACGGTTACCGTGCTGTCTGCCGCAGTCAATTCTTTAACGGAAACGCTTAAGGTATAGATATCCGTCGCATAAACGGTGACGGTAATCGTTTCGTCCTTTTCTGCCCAGATAGTACTCGTTTCTATTATGTAAGATCCGGTACCCGTGCAAGTTACCGCAGGTCTGCCGGTAACAGAAGCCTTATAGGTGTAATACCTAACGCCGGTAACGTCCGTAGTAGGCGCATAACTGTCGCCGGTAATTGCTATCGCAGTGCTTTCGGCCATACCGCTGTAGTCTGCGTTCTCGTCACACAAGCTGATTTTGAACTCGAAAATGCCGTCCTTCGTTCCGTTCGCCGCGTGTATACTGTAAGTCGTGTTCGCGGTCAACGTGTATATACCACAAGCACTGTCCAACCAGAAACCGCCATGAGCATCGTCATAACAATTCAAATAGCCCATTTCTTTAACGGTTTTGCCGTCTGTATTCGTACTCAAAACGGCTTTGTTATACACGACAATTTTTTCGTTAGTCGCGCCGGTCGTGTACGTATAATACAACCCGTCGTAGCCTGTGCCGCTGTAAGTTTTGTCAAATTGCAACGCTATGGGGTTGGTGTACGTGCCTTTCGCCTCGGAAACGCTGAACACAACCTTGCCGCTCTCTGCGCTGGCTTTAAAGATAACGTATTTGGTTACATAGTCTTTGGAAAGACTAACCTTAGTGGCACCGGATTTTAATTCCGCGTTATACGCCGCTAATTCGCCGACAAAGTCGGTGTAAACGGGTTCTTCCCAATCGTCTGCATAACCTTCGTCACTGGCGTCGGCGCCGCCGCGTGCGATGATGCCGGACGCGCTGTAACTTGCAGTGACATAGTAACCCTGGTAGTTTGCAACTTGCGTAATTTTGGTACCTTCCGCAAAGTTGAAGCTAAAATCGGTATAAACTCTATTCAAACCCGTCAATACGAAGTAAACTTCGCCTTCGGCATCGATAGTGGTAACTTTATTAAATAAGTCGTAATAAGAGTAAGAATACGGATTTTCCTTCGTGCCGATAGCCAACGCTTCGGAAGAAACCTCTATCGCGCAGACGTAAGTGCCGGCGGTCAAGTCCTCGGTATCGATAGACGCGATTATTCTGTCTTCGCCGCCCTTGGAAACGTCGACGGATACGCTTGCAGCCGCATCGCTTTCTTCATCGAGGCTTAAAGCGCATTTTTCGTCTAAAGACTTAATCGTATATTTTTTAGCGGAAGAACTTGCTATATCGATTTCTATATCGCTTGCCTCGTTGCCGAGTTCGCCGCTCTTTACGGTGAACTTAACGTAATAAATGCCGTCGGAGTCGATAGTAGAAATACCCTCCACGTAATTTTTAAGTATAACTATGGATTTATCGCCGCAGTCGTCGTCGGTACAAGTTTTGTAACCGAAGCCTTCAGTCGCGCCCTCGGGTTCCATAACAACCGTTACGTCGCCGTAGGTGTGGATATGTTCTTTGACGGAAGCTTGCGGAATTGCTACCAATTCGGTAGTGTCGTCCGTATAAGTAACTATAAAAGCGGTGCCGTCGTCGTTCATTGCGACGGATTTGATACCTTTACCGGTCTCGCCTTGGCTGCCTGCCGCGTTAAGCATCTGCTTCAACCATTGTTCGTACGTAAGGTCGGTTTTAGCTTCTTGATACATAGCGTACAATGCAGGGTCTTTTACGTCGCCTTGGTCGCACGCAACGAACATTGCGGCGCCTGTAGCCATACAAGAAGCACAAAGAATGGTTAAAAACTTCTTCATTGTCTTGTTCATAAGCTATCTCCTTTTTTTATTTTAGACGGTAATTGCGCGGTTTTGCGACAACCGCCGCCCGTTTGACGAATTTTTTATTTGCATTATATTATGCGTTTCGTCTTATTTTGTTTTATTATACTCATATAATGACGTTTGTCAACAATTTTTTGCAAAAATTTGAAATTTTTTCAATAATTTTTCAATGTTTGATTGAATTATTCAATTTTATGTGTATTGTTATATGTTTTATTCATTTTTTGCCGTTTTTTCGACGAAAAAAAACCGCTCCGCAAACGCTTGCGGAGCGGTTTTATATTAGATTTTGTTAAGATTTAGCTTATTCCGCGTCTTCGACCACTCGATAGACGACTACCCTTTCTTTACCGCTGCCGAACGCAACCCCTTTGTCATGTTGAGCGTAGCGAAACATCTCTTTTTATCATATTGTCATGTTGAGCGTAGCGAAACATCTCTCTTCATTATCCACTCTTGTCATTCTGAATGGAGCGCAGCGGAATGAAGAATCTCTTTTACGGCACATCGCCACTCTATG
>CAZARP010000023.1:0-13488 GCA_964487575.1 uncultured Christensenella sp. | reverse complement strand
TAGACGACTACCCTTTCTTTACCGCTGCCGAAGCCGGTCGGGTTGACGAACACCAATTTATAGGCTTCGTTTATTTCCAGCGTGACGCCGAGCGTTGCGCCGCCCACGTGTTCGGTGACAAGTTTGCCCTTTTCTGTATCGTAATAGACGGATAAAACTTCTTCGCCTTTGCGCGTGGTCAGCGTTGCGGTAACTTTGCCGTCGGCGTCGACTTCGCCGAAGTTGACGGTCGCTTCGCCTTTTTTGAGTTTGCCGCTGTACGCGCCGGTTAAAATTTCGCTAACCGACGGGGGTTCAATTACGTTTACTTCGACAAGCGAACGACGGTTTTTGTTCTTGGTCGACGTTAACATTACCCTATACGAGCCTGCCTCCGTGGCGACGAAGGTTACCGTGTCCGAGCCTTCGTTAGCGGTGAGCGTTGCGGTCGAACCGCCGACAGCCACCGTCGCTTTATAACCGGGGTCTACGTACGCCGACTCGTCCTTTAAGACCTGTGCCGATAATTGAAGCGGTTGACCGACGTAGACTTCCGTCTGCACGTAGTAGTAGAACGAACCGCCTATTTCTTTCTGCTCGTTACCGGTGCGCCAAGAATAGCCTTTATCGCCGTATTCGTACACTGTGGGGTACAGCACGCTGGGCGACGCCGGCGAAACGTCGACCGCAAAAGTCTTTTCGTAACCGTTCTTCGTCCTTGCCACAAGCGTTATCGTGCCCGACATCTTAAAGTATATTTTGAATACGTAACCGGCGTTACCCCTTTCTTGCAAGGTGTACCACACGCCGTCCGACGCGTAGCTTAACGCTATCAGTCTGCCCGAGTCGCTTTTTAGGTACAACGTGGGTTTATCCATATCTACGGAAGCGGTAGACGGTTGAACGTTACGTATAAACAGCGTCAACGGTTCGCTTGCCGCCGTTGCGGAAGCCGTGGTTTCCTCGTCGATTACTCTGCTGTCGCTGTCGATTATGTCGAAACTTTCTATCATAAACGCTTTCTCGGTGAACAGATGTTCGGGTTCGTCGGGAGATTGCGCTTTGGTCGTTTGGTGATACTCTACGTATTCCTCGTACATGGGACTGCCGCAGCCCGGGATAAGCGTGCATATCGTTTTGTCGCCGTCGCGGCCGACGGTGAACTGACTGTAAATACCGCCGTTGGATTGTTGCACGTTCTGAACGTACGTGTCGCTGTCTAACCTTATATAATCCAACACGCCGTCGTCGTCGAGCGTGAATTCGGCTTTGAACTTACAAAAATACTGCGGCGCGTTGTAGTAACCGAAGCCGTAAACGTAAACCGTTCTTAAAACGCCGTCTATCTCTCTTTCGGTAATTGCTTCGTAAAAGTCGTTATTGTCGTTACGCTTCGCCCATTCGTAAGAATAATACAGCAAGCCTTCCGCCCCGTAGAAGGTACGCCCGCCACGCCTTACCGCGTACTCGTAACCTTCTAAATTCTTTTTGCCGATAGCCGGGTTGACTATCGGATTGGGATAATCGTCGTATACTCTGCTTTCGCTGGTAACGCCGTAAACCTTACCCTCCGACGTCAACGAAACGAAAACGTGACGTTCGCCGTCGAAAGTGTGGACGTAATCTTCGCCGTACTCGTAAGTAAACGAGCCGTCGTCGTCGTTCCACCCCTCGTTAAGACTGCCGGTGCCGCCGCGAACGAGGTCTCTGTTGCTTGAACCGAGCAATACCGCGTCGGATACCGAACCGTTTAAGCCGGTAACGAATTCCTTTTTGGCTATCGGCGCCGTGAATACTACGTTGCCGTGGTCGGTACTCTTTACAATCGTAACTTCGCCCGCTTCCAACACGGTGGCTTCTTTGGTTACTTCGTACACGTCGTAACCGGCGCCCGTAGACGTCAAACGCGGAAGAACTTCCGTTATAACGTGCTCGGAATTTTCTTTACACGTTAAGACCGCTTCGCCTGCGCCGTCGAGCGAACTCGTCGGCATTTTGGTAACGACCCAATCGCCGTATACGTGATTGCCTTCTACGGGATCGGTGGCTTCTTCTATCACCTCGCCGCACTGCGAACACACGCCGCGGCGCAAGCCCGAGGAGGTACAAGTCGCTTCTTTAACCGTCTTCCACTTATTGACCTCGTGCCGACAGCCGCACGCCGCAAGCAGAGGCAAACAAGTAAGCGCCGTTACCGACGAGAGCAAAACGGCTATAATTTTCGTAAAATGTCTTTTCATTTCCGTTTCACCCCCTTTCACTCGTAATAGCCGCAGTTAAACAACCACTGATTGGACGCGCTCGACTGATAAAAAGTCATATCCACGCCGTTGACGTTTATCTTTTCCGCTATGCCGTTGCCGTCGTTGAACAACCTTTGCGATACCGAATAACGCTGTAAGAAAAGTTTCAGTTCTTCGGTAACGGGATAGACCCCGTCACGGTTGGTATGAGCCGCATAAGCGGTTCTTATGAACGACTGATAGTTATAGTAAACGTCTTTGCCTAAATCTTCGTTATATATTTTAAGTTTGTTAAGACGTATAAGCGGATAATTAAAGCCGCCGGCAGTATCGCCCCCGTCCGTTACTATAATTTCGCTGTCTTGGGTAATCTTGGCGTAAAGACGGTTTTTATATTCGCCGTCGACGATGTAATAATACCCGTCGGTTTCGTCTAACTTAACGTAACTGCCGCTTAACACGCCGTCGTTCCTTTGATACTTTTCCTGCTCGTAATGGGCAAAATATTTGAAAGTTTTGCCGGACGTCCCCTCGAACGCTTTGTCGGCGTTCGCTTCGAAATTTTCGGTAGGATTGACGATAACCGTGTCGGTGTCGTCCGTATCGCCCGCGTACTCGCCGTCCCTATCCAATATGAAGTCTATATTTACGGGGAATACGTTTTTATCCAAAACGTCGGCGTATATCCTGAACGCAAACGAGTTACCTATGTCTACGATTTGGAATTCCCATTTAAAATTGCGGGTATAAGTACTTTCCGCGCCGCCGCCGTCGTAAGTCTCCCACGTTTGCTCGTTAACCCACTGTGCCGTCCCGTTATGCATATCCAAAAGCGGATTGATTACGTTGGCGGTAACGTCGATTATCGACTCTACGGAATATTTGCCCTGATACTTCGGCTCGTATCTAAACCTTATGCCGTCGTCGAAGTTTTCTTCCGTAAGAACGGCGCGGTACGCGCCTATATCCGGAAGTTCGCAAACGTCGCCGTAAAAGTTGGTGCCCTTTTTGCCGTCGGGCAACGAAGTCAATTTATATAAATCTATACTAACGTCGCGCTCGTCGTTGGTGGCGATATGCGACTCGTCGTTGGGGTTATAGGTAAACCCGTCGGGAAGCCCGGTCAGCGTAACTATATAATCCCCGTCGAGGTCGGATATTTTAGCCTTACCGTCGCTGTTACAGTAGGCGGTATACGACGCGCCGTTATTACTCGCAAGGTCGGTCCATATTACCTTTATCGTCGTTAAATATGCCGCCGACACCGATACTTCCGGAACGACCGTCACGGTAAAAGCCAAATCGTCGCCATAATTGTCGCCGGTATTATCGCCTATGCCGCCGCTCGCATTACCGCCGGAATTGCCGCCGATACTGCCCGACCCGTCGCCCTGAACGACGGAGCCGCACGCAGTTGCCGCAAACGCCAGCGTCACGCACAGAAAAAACAAAAATATACGTTTTATTGTCGATTTCACGATAGACCTCCTTTTTTATTTTTTCCTCTTGCCGAACAAGCTTCTTATGTCTTCCCACTTCAACTTACGTATTACTACGTCGGCAACGAACAGCGCCACGCACGTTATAAGCAACGGAATTGTTAAATCCAATATATAAGTGCTTATCAGACTTTCATCGTATTTGACGACTATATCGTCGCCCTCTTGCATTACTTCTCCGTCGGCGCCTATCATCTTATACACCGTCGCCACGTCGAATGCGGCGAACGAGTCGTATTCCGACAAGTAACTGACCGTGTACGAGAAGTCGGAAGAATATTTATCTCCGCCGGCACGAACGTATTCTATCTTAACGTCGTATTTGCCGACGTCGTACGTTGCGAAGCGATAAGTATACGCCGACGACGTAAACGCCATATCGGCTTCCGTCGAACTTCCGTCGGGCGCGGTCACCGTTATCTTTGCCGTAACGCGCGTGTCTATCTTCGCCGGGGTTATGGTGACGGATAAGTACCCGTCTTCGCTAAGAGTTTCGGTAATAAACGGACAACTGACCTTTTCGCTCGGGATACACGTCGTATATACGTTTTCGGTAAAGCGTTCACGCGCTTCGAACAGCCATGAAGCGGTGTGTTCCAATCCGCAAGACAACGACGACACTCTGCCGTTGCCGTAATTCCAATACGCGTAAAGAGGAACGTTTTCTATAGTGCCTAAGCCCTCTCTTTCGTACATCGCGGTCATAACCACGGTCGTGCTGGATTTAGCGGTATTATAATAGTAACCGGTTACGTAGTCGTGTTCGGAGTCGGTCAAATCTACGCCGTCCAAAACCGCGTCGTAGCTCTTGACCAAATTGATATGTCCGCCGTCTATAAACGTTTTGTTGACGTCCTCCAAAAGACCTTGCCCGAACATAACTTCTTCCAACTCTTCTTCGTTGGAAGCGAAGAAATATTTGCCGCCTGTGGATAAGGCTATCTTTTTCAATAATTCCTCGGCTTTTTCGGACAAACTGCTTGTATCGTTGTTACGACCTACGTCCATTACCGAAGTCACGATGCCGAGAGTGTTCATCCTTTCGAGTTGAGCGGTTATTTTGCTTTCCTCTTCACTGCCGCTGACGGTCATACCGTCGCTTATAAGCATAATCTGTTTTTGCTTTTGCGGAAGTTTTTCCATTCTGCTTACGGCTTCCTGCAAACCGAAACTCAGCACCGTACTGTGGTCGGTGCGCATTCCGTCTATCGCCGCCAAAACCTGTTCTCTCGGCGAATATTCTTCGCCGTCGGCAACCTTGTCCGAAATAATCGTCGGCATAACCACGAGTTCGTAGTTACCGTTAAACAACGCGACCATAACCGCATCGTTTACGCCGAGGCTCGACACCAGTTGTTTCGCCGCTTGTTTTGCGAGTATGAAACGCGAAGTCGAGTCCATACTGTAAGAGGCGTCTACCACGATCGTATACAACTTTTCGTCGCCGCCGGCGTTACCGTAGTTTATCGGGAGCAAATCTCCGAGCGCGGTCAATTCGCTTTTATCCTGTATACGGACGTTGCCGTAGGTAGTCAAACTTTTACCGAGCGACGACACGACTATATCGAGACTGCTTATAAAGGTTCCGTAATTGCTGAACGACGTAAGGTCGACGTCGGATAAAATTATTTCGTCGTACGCGCAAAGTTCTTCCACGCTGCGCGGCAACGCTTTAGGCTCTTCCGTCGTAACGACGTCTAACGTAGCGCCGCTGTACGCCCTTTCGAAATCCATACGGTCGGACAGATAATTTTCCGACGCGCTGTCCGCTATAAGCAACACGTTGACCGCGTCGGACACCGATTGAGAAAAACTTAACGTATTGTTGTACGCACTTTCGTCGCCGTCCGCGGAAACGCTAACCGTATAATCGTAAACGCCGCGCTGAGCCGTCGACAAGGTAAACTTAACCGTGTTATAGCCGACTTGTAATTGCTGCGTTTTGGAAGCAACTATGCTTCCGTTACACGTCAACGTAAACGCCGCTTGCGTTTCATACGTGCTTTGAACGGTTATCTCCGCCGTTTCGCTCTTGTTAAGATAGGTGTTCTGCGTCACGTCCGCCGAGTCGATTTGCACTTCTTTGGCGTTCGACGATATGTTGTTGTCCAAATAAACGGCGTCGACGTAAACGCCGTTCGCACGTAAATCTTCGACCTTGTTTTTTAACACGTTGGAATTGTCTAAACGGGTCTGCTTGCCGTCGGTGATAACTACGACGCGTTTAATGACATCGTCGCGGAAAAGCCCTTCGACGTAATCCAAAGCGCCTTCTATATCCGTTTGTCCGTCGTTCACCAAATCCAAATCGGCGCCGTCGACGCTTCTGATTTTTCCGCCGAGTTTAACGTATAATTGCTGGTCGCCGGCAAAACAAACCACGCCCATTCTGCTCCCTTTCGGAAGATTGTCGTGAAGTTCTTCTATATAAGTATCTATCGCGTCGAAGTTTTTATGCGACGAATACGACACGTCCGCCAAGACGTAGACGTCGGTTTCGGTGATGACGGTTTCTATCGTCGTTCCGGCGGCGGTAAAGGCGATAATTATCGCCATCAAAACGTGTATCGCGCTCGAAGCGATATTGTGCCAGTTTGAATTTTCTTTACGCACTGCCAGCACGAACGGAACGATAATCAACGCCGCAACGGGTATCGCCAGCAATAATAAATACGGATTATCGAAGTTGATACTGCTCATAACAATACACCATCCAGTCTGCGACGAAGAACGTCGCTAAAATTATAAAGATAACGAAAAGATTTTCGTATATACCGTCTCTGCTGTCAACGTTTTCGCCCATTATCGTAAAAACGTCGTCCGTCGCGTCGGGCACGCCTTCGGAATAGGGCGACTGCGCATAGATATACACCACCCTTTTAGACGACGTCGCGTCGCCCGAACCGACTTTGACGGTAACGCTGTACAAGCCGGTTTCGCTTAGTTTATACCCGACCGTAGAAGTCGCCGTACTTAAGTATTCTTCCTTACCCGACGGGGACTTTACGCAAATGCTGTTACAATTCGAAAGAACGTTGATTTCCGCGGTATCGCCGCAAAAATAGTCGGCTTTGTCGATTATCGTCGGGAAGGTATACCCGAGCAGATTGTCTAAAAGTTGCATCCAGTTATACGTCAACACCACGTCGGAGTCGTTAAGGCTGAAACCGAAAACGACTTCCCTATTGCCGTAAGCGTTAGAGCCTGCAAACAATACCGGATTTCCCTCGCAAGACAATAAAGAAGTAAAGTTGCTTTCGAGCCTGTACTTGGAATATTTGGACAAATACAAGCCGGTATCCGTATCGACGCCGGACAACAACTTCTTCACTACTGTCGACGACGACGTTTTATACGACGAAACGTATTTAGAGTCCTCGGCTTCGCCGTTGTATACGAACCCCGAGTCGGAAATATTCGACGGCGATATAAACCACACCGCGCCCGAGCGAGGCATAGCCTTCGGCGTGTATTCGTTAAATATATACAAACCGTAATCGTAAGTCGTCGCTTTCTTTTCGTATTCATCCGAATTTACTTCGTCCGCGGAATAACCCATAGCGCCCATAAAAGAACTGACGAAGAAGTTGCTTTCACCGACAATCAGCGTAGTGAAAGACGAGTCTTGTTTTATGTTGTAAAGCACCAACGTATCGTCGTCCGCGAACGCGTCGCCGCCGTTCAACGTCACTTTTAACGAAGCATACTGCGTAACACCTTCGCACACGACGGTATATTCGGTCGCGAGACTCAACGCCTCTTTTTGCGTTTCGTCTTCCGAGCCGCTCAAAGACAACGGATTTTTTACCCCTTTAACGTTCACGGAGACGCTGCCGGCGCTGACTTCTTCGTCGTTAACGTAGACAGACACGGTTATTTCTGCGTCCTCGCCGTAAGATATGACCATACCGCTGACCGTCAACCCGTTTGAGGTGAACGCCGCGTCCGCCGTTAAAACGGCTCGGTTTGTTTCGTTTGCGGAAACGTTGAGCAATTCCGCGTTGGTAACCGTTTCGTAAGACCTATCCGTCACCAGATAAACCTTTGCGGCGGAAGCCTCGCCGAAATATTTTTGTGCGCTCTCCAACGCCGAAGAAACGTTCGACGCCACTTCAGAACATTCGGCTTCTTTCAATAATTTTATCGCCCTCTCGCTATCGTCGAGGTTTTTATATACCACATCGGTAGTTTCGCCGACGCGAATAAGCGTATACGTACTGCCGTTACCCGATTGAAGAATAATATCTTCTATCTCGTCTTTACCCCTCTCGAAGCGGGTTACGCCCGAACTTTCGTAAAGCATACTGCCCGAGGCGTCCAAGATAAACAAATAATCGTTTGCCTGACCGGGGATTGCGAAAACGGGATGCGCGATGGCGACGGAAATACAAACGACCGCAAGTATTTGCAAAATCAAACTCAAGATATTATACAAGCGGTTAATCGGATTTTTATTCTTAAGGAACCTTTCGCTGAGCGTCCAAATATACGTTGACGCAACGGTTTGTTCGGTATATTTATTTTTAATTATATATATGATTATCAGGATAGGCACGCCTATCAGTCCCAATAACCCCAAGGGATAAAGAAAACTCACTTTACTACCCCCATATTAGTTAATTTTTCAAAGAAAACTTCGCTTATCGGCTCTTTGTCCGAAACCAGAAGATAATCCGCGCCGCGAGCGACGCAATAATCGCGTATTCTGCTCGTAACGTAGTCCAAAGCCATTTTATACGCTTGCATTATTTTACGGTTTATGTTCTTTCGGTAAGTACGATTGAAGTTCTCCGAGTCGAAAAGGTGCATCTTACCGCGAATTTTCGGGTTCAATTCTTCGGTTGTCAAAACTTGGACGCAAAGTAAATCTCTGCGTTTGGCTACCATATAATCGATAGCCGCTTCGTAATCGTTGTCGGTCAAAAAATCCGACACTATAACCGAAGTCCCGTCGCCGTATCCGACGTTTTGGGGCAAAATAGCGCTGCTTATGTTACTATCGCCGTCGAATTCTATCTCGTTAAGTTTGCCTATAACGTTAAAATACGCCTCTTTGCCGGAAACGTTTGATATGACTTCTTCCACTCGGGTATCGCGAACGGTATAGATAGAAACCTTGTCCATAGCGCAAATCGAAAGATATGCCAAAACCGCAACGACGCGCAAAGCCTGCTCCGCCTTTTCGCCTTTACCGTAATCCATCGAACGACTGGCGTCCAAATATATACGCGTGTGCAAACGGCGTTCGTCCAAATAAAGTTTGGTATACAACTTTTCAAAGCGCGCGAAAGCATTCCAGTCAATCTTGGTAACGTCGTCGCCGGGGACGTATTCCCTGAAATCGGCAAAATCGCACGACGACCCGAAAGACTTACTCTGATGATTTCCGCCGAACATTCCCGCGACGTTGTTTTTTACGAGAATTTGCAACAATTCGACTTCTTGCAAAAACTCGTCCGTAATGACTAATTTACCCATAATAAATCGTTAACTATCTTTTACTGATTTTTTTGTTTTCTTCCAATAACAACGAAATAACGTCGTCTACGGTCAATTTTTCGTTTATAGCCGTATAATTAACCTTTATCCTATGCCTTAATACCGGATGCGCCAACGCGTCTATATCGTCGTAGGAAACGTTATAGTTGCCGTTCATCAACGCGCGCACCTTTGCGCAGGTTATAAGCGCTTGCACGGCACGCGGCGATGCGCCGTATTTCAAATATTTAACCGCCGTATCGGAAGTACCTTCCAATTCGGGGTGCGTATGCGTAACGAGATTGACGGCGTAATTCAATACGTCGTCTATAACGGGCATTTCCTTAGCGATTTCGCGCATTTCCAAAACGGTCGCGCCGTCTATGACGGCGGAAGCGTTTTCGTCCATCGTGATTTGCGTCATCGTAACGATGTCCGCGAGTTCTTCTTTAGACGGGAACTTCATTAAAAGTTTCAACATAAAGCGGTCCATCTGCGCCTCGGGCAACGGATAAGTACCGTCTTGTTCTATCGGGTTTTCGGTAGCCAAAACGAAGAACGGTTCGGCAAGCGCGTAAGTCTTTTTCGCCACGGTGATTTTGTGCTCTTGCATGGCTTCCAACATCGCCGCCTGCGTTTTAGGCGTCGCCCTGTTTATTTCGTCCGCAAGCACGAGATTTGCGAATATCGGACCTTTTTGGAATACGGAATTGAGTTTCCCGTTCTCGTCCTTCTCTATGATGTTGGTACCGGTAACGTCGGAAGGCATAAGGTCGGGCGTAAATTGTATCCTCGAAAACGGCAACGCGAGCGTTCTGCCCAAAGAACGAACCAAACGCGTTTTGCCGACGCCGGGAACGCCCTCTAAAAGAACGTTGCCGCCTGCGATAATCGCTATAATGACGTTGTTTATTACGTCTTCTTGCCCGACTACGTCTTTGCGCAGTTCTTCTTTAATCTTAGATACAGCCTGACTGAACTGTTTTACCTTTTCTTCGTTAACCATTATAAGCCTCCGTTTGATAATTTCCTTTTTTTTTATGTTTTTTTATTTATCCTAATTTTACGCGTTAGTTCCGTATAAAATTTGGAAATACTTTATTAAATAGTTTTTCATTTCTTCCGACAGTCCCGAATTTTCGTCGGTAATCATAGCGTATATAGCCGCGTAATAATCGTCTATAACCGTGCCGTACTTAACGTGCGCCATTGCTTCGGGGTCGAAGATTTCGTCGTCGCTGCCGACCTTACTGGTTTCGTCGCCGATAGAACCGCTGTGGTCGGGGTCGTTACCGCCGGCTATTTCTTCGTCGGTCATTCCGGGCAAAGTCAATTCTTTAGGCGATAAACCGATCTTAAAAATCCCCGACAGAACGTTGCATATATATTCGTCCGCGATGCGGTTGTTCACCTGATAATACAACTCGGAAACCGAAGCCGTAACGTAATCCTCCGCCGCCGAAGAAATTATTTCCCTTAAGCCGTCTACCGAACGACTTTCGTATTCGTCGTAAACGACGCCGAGTTGAGTGGAAAATTCGCTCAAAGCGAGGTAATACTGGTCGTTTTTCAAAACGTCTTCGTCGCTCGTCGGCGCCATGCTTTCGTTAAACGGCTCTAAAAATTCAGCCAACTTGTCGTAAACCTCTCTGCCCGTCGTATAGGTTTCGAATTCCTTCACGAATTCTTCGGTAAAGACGCTAAGCTCTTCCCTCAACTTACCTTGCGACTGCGCGGTTAATTCGTTAACCGTGTCGGCGGTGGATATCTTATCACCCGTTTTATACCAGGCAAGCGCGTTCAAAAGAGAAAGTTTAACGTCGTTTAACGCTTTATTCGTATTTAGCCTTAACGCTACTTCGCGATACGTGTTGGTCGCGATTACCGCGTCGTCGATATCGGAAGCCGTCGTTTTGGCGATCGCCCTAATCGACGACCATTTATCGGTTTTCTTCGCCTCGGCAAGCAAGGCTTCGAGTTCGGTAACGGCTTTCTCTTTCACCGCGTCGGAAATCGCAAAGTCTTTAACGTCGTCTATCAGTTGCAAAAGAGCCGCCTCGTCAATCGAAGAAAACTCGTAAGCGTCGCTGTCGAAGGGCGGTTTATATCCCGACGGAACGACTATCGCGGTTACGATAACCGCCACACTCACCGCGCCCAACACCAAATATTGCCATATTTTACGGAAAGAAATTTTCTTCGACGGAAGCGTTTTTAACGCGACGTCGGCGTCCTCTCTTTGCAGACGAAGCATTTCCCCGTCTTTTTCGTAAAATTCAACCATCGTTTGGACTTTTTCTTTAAGCACGTATTCGTCGTCCAACTTCTTTGCAACGCGTTTATCGGTCGGACGTACCAACCAAAAAGTAACGCCAAAGCCGCCTGCGGCAAACACCGCACCTACTATCGCGTAATAGTACCAAGCGATTTTTAAGGCGGCAAGTTTTACGACAAGCATCTCTGCGCCGACCGCTAAAAGAGCGCAACATATACCGACCGCCAGACTTTTAATCAAAGCCGCGTATAACGATTTTCTTTTTAAGTTGTCGAAACTCTTTAACATTTTGTGTCTCTCCGCCCAATAGTATTTACGTTTTTTTACAACCGATACGTCGTAGTTGCCCCTATTACGCAAATCGATTGAATAATATGCGAAATTATTTGATTTATTTTATCATAATAGTACTCGTCTGTCAATCATTTTATATACATATATACTGAATTTTTGAAATATTTTATGAATAAATATATATTTTATTCACACCAAGCAATTCGCACGCTTTCATTGTTAAAAAAAGCCTCGCAAAACGAATTTTGCGAGGCTAAGGAATTATATTTTAAATCTATCAGCACATTTTAAGGAATGCCCTGTACGCGAGATAGGTTTCGTAAACGTCCGCCTTAGAAACGACTTCCATCGGCGAGTGCATATTGAGCACCGCAACGCCCGCGTCGATGACGGACATATTGTATTTGGCAAGCAAATACGCTATCGTTCCGCCGCCGCCCGCATCGACTTTGCCGAGTTCGCCCGTTTGATAATACACTCCGGCGTCGTCGAAAGTCTTTCTGAGCAAGGCTATGTATTCGGGGTCGGCGTCGCTCGCGCCCGACTTACCCCTCGCGCCCGTATACTTTTCAAGCACGATGCCGTAATTGAAGCGAGAAGAATTGTTTTTGGAAACCACGTCGCCGAATAACGGGTCGGTTGCTGCGTTGACGTCGCTGCTGAGCGCCTTGGAATTGGCAAGAACCTTGTTAACGGCGAAAATATCGTTACAACCGATTTTTTCCAACAACGCCCTCACCGTGTTCTCAAAAAAGACCGAAGCCGCGCCCGTAGCTCCTACGCTGCCGATTTCTTCTTTATCGACGAGCACGCAACAAGAAGTATATTCGCAATCGCCCTCGTCAAGCATAGCGAGCAACGAAGTATACGCGCACACCCTGTCGTCGTGGCCGTAAGAAGCAATCATACTTCTGTCCAAACCGTAATCCCTCGCCTTGCCGGCAGGAACGATTTCCAATTCGGCGGAAATAAAATCGTCTTCTTCAACGTCGTATTTTTCTTTGAATATTTTAAGAACGTTTTTCTTAACCGCGTCGTCCTTTTCCCCGGAAAGCGGAATTGAACCGACGGTAACGTCAAGGTTCTCGCCCTCTATCACCTTGTCTGCGGTGTTCGTCAACTGCTTTTGCGAAAGGTGAATAAGCAAGTCGCTTATGCCGAGAACGGGGTCGTCGTCCTTTTCGCCTATATCCACGTTGACGGTGCTCCCGTCTTTTTTGCAAATTACGCCGTGCATTGCGAGCGGTATCGTAACGTATTGATATTTTTTAATGCCGCCGTAATAATGCGTATCCATAAGAGCGAAGCCCTCCGCCTGATATAACGGATTTTGCTTCAAATCGAGCCTCGGCGAGTCTATATGCGCACCGAGAATTCTGAGTCCGTCGGTTATCGGACGACTGCCCAGTTTATAAAGGATTACGTTCTTGTTTCTGTTGATAAAGTAAACTTTAGCGCCCGCTTGCAAAGAGGCAACTTCGTCTAATTTTTTATAACCGTTCAACCTGCAAAGCCTTTCCGTTTCGGCGACGGCAAGCCTCTCGGTTTTTGCCGTGGAAAGAAACGCCTTATACCCCTCGCAAAAAGAGTTAATGTTTTCCGCTTTACCGTTCGGTAAGTTTTCATACACGTTTTTCTGATACATATGACATCTCCGTATTGTTTTTTCGTCGTATATTATATCACCGACAAACGCTTTTAGTCAACGTATTTTACCCCG
>CAZARP010000022.1:11688-18467 GCA_964487575.1 uncultured Christensenella sp. | reverse complement strand
CGGACAATAGAATATTTTTATGAAGCTTTCCGAAGTCGCAGACGGCGAAACGAGAAAAATTTCCGGTATTGACGTCGACCGCGCGTTAAAAACCCGATTATTGCATTTAGGCGTTTCGGAGGGGACGTCGGTAACCGTGTTGCGGCGCGCTCCGACGGGTAATCCTATAGAAATTCGGTTGCGAGGGTTTTGTATGGCGATAAGGGTTTCGGCGGCTGAAAAAATAACGGTGGTATAAATAGTGAACGTTGCGCTTATAGGTAACCCCAACTGCGGTAAAACCACGCTTTTTAATGTATTAACCGGAACGTATAACAAGGTGGGGAATTGGTCGGGTGTGACGACCGAGGCAAAGTTCGGCAAATATAAAAAAGATAAATCTGTTAACGTGGTCGACTTGCCGGGGTTATACGCGTTGTCCGCGGCGTCGAAAGACGAGGCGGCTGTACTCGACTATCTAAAAAATTCTCCGCCCGATTGCATAATCGACGTATTGGACGGCACCAATTTAGAACGCAATTTATACCTGACCTGCCGGCTGGCTAAACTCGGCATACCTATGTTGATTGCCGTTAATTTTTTCGACGAACTTTCATCTAACGGCATATCGTTTAACGCCGAAGCATTAAGGCGCGTTTTCGGCGTTCCGGTCGTTTGCGTTTCCGCGTTGAAAAATTACGGGATAGACCGACTTATGTCGTCGGTTTTATCCGGCAAGTCGTCGGTGCCGAAGCCCGTTAACGCTGTCGGTGAAGATTATTATTCGTTTATCGGCAAAATAATCGGCGGAATAATAGTAAAGAAGCCGACGAGGGCGGAGATATTCACCGAAAAAGCCGACAGAGTGCTTTTGCACAGAGTTTGGGGTATCCCTGTTTTTTTGTGCGTTGTTTTCGTCGTGTTTTTTTGTACGGTTAAAATAGGCGGCGCCGTCGGCGAACTGCTGTGCGGCGCGTGCGAAAGCCTTGCCGAATTATTGAGTGAATTTTTAATCGGACGCGGCGCGCACGTCGCGATAACTTCTTTAATATGTAACGGAATTATCGGCGGCGTTGGTTCGGTGTTGTCTTTTTTGCCGCAGCTTCTCGTGTTGTTTTTCTTACTGACGTTGATAGAGCAAAGCGGTTATTCCGCTCGCGCGGCGTTTTTGTTGGACGATATTTTTTGTCGTATAGGTTTGGGCGGAAGTTCGTTTATACCGATGTTTTTGTCGTGCGGATGCACCGCCACGGCGGCGACGGCGACCAGAACGATAGAGGACGACGGAGAAAGAAGACTTACGCTTTTTCTTTCTCCTTTTATACCGTGCGGCGCCAAACTGGCGGTATACGTTCGGCTATCCGAAGTCTTGTTCGGAAGGAACGCGTTGTTGCCGGCGATAACGTATGTTTTAGCATTTTTCTGCGTGGCTGTTTTAGGCAAAGTTTTAAAAAAAACGGGGAAGTTCGGCGTCGGGGAGAAGTCGTTTATTGCCGAAATCCCGACGTTAAGACGTCCCTCTTTTAAAGACGTTTTCAGTACTGAATTGCAAAAAATCAAAGATTTTTTGTTTAAGGCGGGGACGATTATCCTTACCGTATCCGTGACACTGTGGTTTTTGCGAAACTTCGGATTGTGCGGTTATACTTCCGTAGTCGAAGAGAGTTTTTTATATTATATCGGTAATTCGTTAAAGTACCTTTTTATTCCGCTGGGGTTCGGCTCTTGGGAAGCGACCGTGTCGGTACTTAGCGGTATACTCGCAAAAGAAGCGATATCCGAGAGTTTAATTCTGTTGTCTTCCGACGTCGGTTGCCTTTTTGACGGCACGCAAGCGGTTTACGCTTTTGCCGCATTCATACTTTTATCGCCGCCTTGCGCCGCCGCTTTGGGCGTTATACGCGGGGAATTGAAAAGCAAAAAGACGTTCGCGGCGATGCTTGCCTTTCAATTTATATCGGCGTACGTCGCGGCTTTTTCCATAAACGTCGTCGGGACGGCGATAAATCGTTTCGGATACTTGATTTTTTTGCCGGTTGTCGTTATAATGATAAGCATAAAGATTATTCACGCACCGGTAGGCGGCGGATTATGCGGTAGGTGCGACGGAGGGGCAAAATGCAAACGGTGCCGAAAACGCAATACGACTATATGAGGGAGTCCGAATTTAAAGAAGAAGACGCCCTTTTCCCCGAGGAAATAAATTCCGAACGCGACAGGTCGGAGAGGGAAAAGTATTTCGAATATTACGACGACGTAAAAACCAATATCAAAGAAGATTGGTGAATTTTAACGGACGCAAAAGTTGCCTTCGCCGAAAGCGAAGGTTTTTTTATAAAAAAATCGTAAAAGCCGTATAAATCGGTTGACATATATACTCCGTGTAAATATAATATAACCGTCGCCGCGTTTAGTTTTATTAAACTTTTTGTTAAAAAACACTAAACTTCGCGACTGGGAGAGTGAAAATGGTTCTCGGCGAAAAAATTAAAGATTTGCGGCTTTCGTGCGAATTGACGCAAGAGGAACTTGCGGACAGGTGCGAACTGACTAAGGGGTACATCTCGCAGTTGGAAAACGACCTGACCAGTCCGTCTATAGCCACGCTTATAGATATTTTATCGGCGCTCGGCACGGATTTAAAGGAATTCTTCGCTTCGGACGAGCAAGAGGAAAAAATATCGTTCGGTAAAAACGATTTTATCGAAAAAGAAACGGAAGAATACACCTTAAATTGGTTGGTACCGAATTCGCAGAAAAACGCGATGGAACCTTTACGTATAGTTCTCAATCCCGGGTGTTCTACCGACGAGGACTTTCCTCACGAGGGCGAGGAATTCGGCTACGTGATAAAGGGAGAAGTCGTATTGATACTCGGTAAACGCCGAGTAAAGGTGAAAAAGGGCGAAAGTTTTTATTATTCCGCCAGTAAGGTGCATCAGATAGTGAATAAAACGCAAAACGTCGCGGAATTTATCTGGGTATCTTCGCCGCCGTCTTTTTAACACTAATAAGGAGAAGCAAAAGAAATGTCTGACAACGCAGTAAAAAAAGAAAAAATAATCGAACTTAAAGACCTGTCGCGTACGTTCGAAGACGGCGTAACCGCCGTCGACGGGATAAATCTTTACGTGCGCAAAGGCGAATTTATGACTTTTTTGGGACCTTCGGGGTGCGGCAAAACCACCACTTTGCGTATGATTGCCGGCTTCGACAAGCCGTCGTCCGGTCAAATTCTTTTAAACGGCGAAGACATAAGCAATCTTCCGCCGAATAAGCGTCCCATAAACACGGTTTTCCAGAGGTACGCGCTTTTTCCGCATTTGAATATATACGACAACGTCGCTTTCGGTCTAAAACTTAAAAAAATGAAAACCGTTTACGAAGACAATAACGGAAAAAGATTTACGAAGATAGAAAAATTAACCAAACGCGAGATTGCGGAAAAGGTTGAAAAAGCCCTTAAAATGGTCGATTTGGAGGGGTTTGAAAAGCGTAACGTTTCCACGCTTTCCGGCGGACAGCAACAAAGGGTGGCGATTGCCCGCGCGATAGTAAACGAGCCGGAAATTCTGCTTTTGGACGAACCCTTGGGCGCGCTCGACCTTAAAATGCGCAAAGATATGCAGTTAGAGTTGAAGGCGATGCACAAAAAACTCGGCATAACTTTCATTTACGTTACTCACGACCAAGAGGAAGCGCTTACTTTAAGCGATACCATAGTGATAATGAAGGACGGCGTAATTCAACAGATAGGAACGCCGACGGATATTTACAACGAACCTAAAAACTCGTTTGTTGCCGACTTTATAGGCGACAGCAACATAATGAGCGGCACCTACCTCGGCGACCGTAAGGTGCGCTTTATAGGACATACCTTCGATTGCGTGGACGATTTTGCCAAAAACGAGAAGGTCGACGTGGTGGTTCGTCCCGAAGACGTCTTTCTTACCGACGAAGACAAAGGACAAGTTAAAGGTAAAATCATCAGTTCTATTTTTAAGGGCGTGCATTACGAAATGGTTATGCAGGTCGGCAAGACGGAAATTACCGTTCAAGACACTTTAGAAAAGAAAGTCGGCGAAAAAGTTAGTTTGTTTATCAAACCCGACGATATTCATATAATGGCGAAGGAATTTTCGACCAACCGCTACGACGGGTATATCACTAAGCACAACACGGTCGTTTTCGGCGACGGGGAATTCGATTGCGACGTTACCCAATTGTACGAGGGGTCTTTCCTCGACGAAGACGGATATTTGATAACCGCGGAGGGCGACAGAATAGATTTAACCGACGTTGACGTCGACGTCGAGGTCGGGTTAAAGGATATAGAGATTTCCGACGATCAAGAGATAGGCGGCGCGGTCGGCAATATCGTTTCCATAATCTATAAAGGCGACCACTATCAGTTAATAGTCAGAACCGACGAAAACGAAGAGGACTTCGTTTTCGATACCGAAGACACTTGGAACGAAAACGACAGAGTTTCGGTAATTATACCTAAAGAAAAGATTAAGCTTTCGTTAAAACCCGTAAAGGCGGAAAAGAACGATGAAAGAGGTTAAAGTCACGGAAAGGGCGGAAATCAGGGATAATTCCGTCCGCGTGAAAAAGGGCTTTACTTTTTCAAGAAAGCACTTATGTATCCCTTACGGCGTGTTTTTGCTGTTTTGCGTTATTTTGCCGTTGTTTATCGTGGTGTACTACGCGTTTACCGACGCAAACGGAGTTTTTTCTCTTAACAATTTTGCGGAATTTTTTACCAACGCCACTAAAATCAGCACGTTGCTTATAAGTATTTTAGTCGGTCTTGCGGTAACGCTCATATGTCTTTTGATTGCTTATCCCGTCGCTTATATACTTTCTAAAATGAACGGAAAAACGGCGGCGATATTGTTGTTGTTTTTTATCACCCCGACGTGGATTAACTTCGTTTTGCGCGCGATGGCGATGAAAGAAATTTTAACGATGCTGCAAATCCCTATGGGTAGCGGCGCGAATATAATCGGTTTGGTATACGACTTTTTGCCGTTTATGATAATGCCGCTTTATTCTACGCTTATTAAAATGGACAAAAGTTTAACCGAAGCGGCGGCAGACCTCGGCGCGAACAGATTTAAGGTTTTTTGTCGCGTGACCTTTCCGCTTTCGATGCCCGGCGTGATAAGCGGCGCGATGATGGTGTTTTTGCCGGTAATGAGTTGTTACGTCGTGACCGATACTTTTAGCGGAAGTTCTGGGTTTACCGTAATAGGCAAACTCATCGCGTGGTGCTTCTTGGGCGAGGGCGGAACGCTCAGCGACGTAAACGCGGGGGCGACCATATCGCTCGTATTGCTTTTGATTATGTTCTTAACGATGCTGTTCACCGGCGGATTTAAGGGCGAGGACAACGTAAGGGGGACTAATTTATGATAAAAAAATTCTTCTCGAGAGGATACGTCTTTTTAGTTCTCGCGTTTATTTATATACCTATTTTCGTGCTTATAGCGTTTAGTTTCAGCAGTAGCAAAACTATCGGCGTTTTCGGTAATTTTTCTCTGCGGTGGTATCTTAAATTAGGCGAAATAAAAGACGTCGTCGTCAACACGGTGGTGCTTGCGTTGGTTTCTTCGGTTATATCGACCGTACTCGGCACTCTCGGCGCCATAGGTATGTTTTACAATAAAGGCAAACTCGGTAAAACGATAAAGAGCGCGTCGCAGATACCGGTGGTTAATTCTGAAATAGTAACGGCGTGCGCGTTGGTGATGGTGCTGTTGTTGTTCGGACTTCCGCACAGGTCTATGGTGGCTTTATATATAGGGCACGTCATTTTGTCGGCACCCTTTGTCGTGTTGTCCGTGACGCCTAAATTGAAGCAAATGGACGGCAGCCTTTACGAGGCGGCTTTGGATTTGGGCGCAACGCCCACTCAAGCGCTGTTTAAGGTTGTATTGCCCGAGATTTTACCGGGGATTTTTACAGGGTTTATGCTTGCCGTTACCTTGTCGCTCGACGATTATATAGTCACCGCGACCCTTTCGCCGTTAGGTTTCGATACCATAAGCACGGCGGTGTATAAATCGATAGCGTTGACTACGGAAAAAGCCAGCGAAAAGGTGCCTATTTACCGCGCGCTTACGACGATAATCTTCTTTATAACCTTGGCAGTGGTTATAATCATAAATTTCAATGCCGCAAGAAAGGCGAAAGGAGACCGCAAAAATGCGTAAATTTTCGGTGCGTTTATCGGCGCTCGTGGCGACTTTATCGTTAATTCTCCCGCTGTTTGCGTGCGGCGGAGAAAACGACCAAGCGGTTACGTCGTCCAAACAAGACTTAACGGTGTTCAGCGTGGAAGATTATATAGATACGGACGTGCTCGAAACGTTCGAAGAACAAACGGGTGTACACGTCAATTATCTTACCTTCGCCACTAACGAAGAGATGTACAACGAACTTCTAAAAGATAAAAACGCCGTGGATTTGATTTGCCCGTCCGAATATATGATAATGAAGATGATGGAGGAGGGGTTGCTTAAAAAGTTTTCCACGCCGGAAAACTTTGCGAAATACGGTTCCGACTTCATTAAGCAAAAGTTTAAGGAAGCGCCCCTCAACATAATGGACGCCGACGGACTTAATACTTACGCCATAGGCTATATGTGGGGAACGGTGGGTATTATTTATAACGTGGAAGCGCTTGGCGAAAACGCGGCGCTGCTTGACAGTTGGAGTTCGATTTGGCAATCGTTCGACGGCAGGGTTACCGTCAAAGACAGCATACGCGATACCTATTTTATGGCGCTTGCCGA
>CAZARP010000022.1:9782-11588 GCA_964487575.1 uncultured Christensenella sp. | reverse complement strand
GCAGGGTTACCGTCAAAGACAGCATACGCGATACCTATTTTATGGCGCTTGCCGAAGTGTATAAAGACGAGCTTCTCGCGGCAAAGTCGGATTACGATAACGGCGTTTTGTCGCAAAGCGAATATAACGAAGTCATTACCGAGATTTTCAATCGCACGGACAAACAAACCGTCGATAAGGTAGAGGACAGCATTCTTGCCTTAAAGAAAAATCTTTACGGGTTCGAAGTCGACGCCGGCAAAAGCGATATTTTAACCGGCAAAATAGACGTCAACGTCGCATGGAGCGGCGACGCGGTGTATTCTATAGGTCAGGGCTTGTACGACGAGGAAACGGGCGAGTCTTTGGAAAATCAAACGGTGCTCGGATATGCCGTTCCGTCGGAAGGTTCCAACGTCTGGTTCGACGGATACGTTATGACCGCCAACGCCGACGAAGAAAAAGCTTCGGCATTTTTGAATTTCATTTGCGACCCCGAGATTGCCGTTTTGAATATGGATTACACGGGGTATACGAGTTGCATCGTGGGTGACACGGTGTTCGACCACGTAAAAGAAAGTTATAACGACGACGCTTCCGACGACATCGTAAGCCTTAAATTTTTCTTCGACCCGAATGACGAAAGCGGCCACGAAGAGGGATATTACGACATACGCGTCGACGAAGAAGCCAAATATATGTTTTTCGCACAGTATCCGACGGAAGACGTTCTTACGCGTTGCGCGGTTATGAAGAACTTCAGCGGCGAAGAGCTGGAACGCATCAACGAGATGTGGAAGAAAGTAAAACTTATTACCTTTTCGACGGGCGTCATAATTGCCATAACTGTGGGGATAGCGCTTGCAGTGGCGGCGGCAGTCGTATACGTCAACAAAGATAAGTTGTTTAAACCGCGCGACAGGGTAAGCGAAAAAAGTAAAAAACAAAAGTATAAAGTTATTTCGAAAACCGAAGTAAGATGACGAAAAAGAAAAAAGCCTCTTTGGAAACAAAGGGGCTTTTTCGATAATTTTTTTTAATAATCCCAATCGGGGATATACGAGGTGTCCGCGCTTTCTTCTTTTTGATAAAAAGTTTTTTCCAATCCGAGGCTTATCGCGTAGTCTATGACGTTGTCGTATTCGCGCCTAGTCAGTTTGCGTTGCAATTCGGGGTATGCCGCGACGTCGCCGAAAGGCGTGTACTGGCTCATTATAGAGATATACGCGTCGTCTTTATATTGCGAAAACCATTCCAGAACTTTTTTGCTGTCGCCGACGTTCTGCGGTAAAACCAAGTGACGGACTATCACGCCTTGTTTTATTAATCCATCCTCTCCGAATTTCAGCGGTTTGTTTTTTATCATTCTTTCAACGGCTTTGCTCGCCACGTCGAAATAGTCCTTAACGCCGGTATAACGCGCGGATACCGCGGGGGAGAAGTATTTCACGTCGGGGAGATATACGTCGATGAATTCGTCGGTAATATCCAGCGTAGAAGGTTTTTCGTATCCGTGCGTGTTGTAAACCACGGGGACGTTCGGGCGGTACAACTCGATTGCCCGAGCGATTTTGTCCGCGAAGTGGGAGGGCGTTACGAGATTTATATTGTGCGCGCCTCGCGCTTCCAGTTCCTTAAAGACGTCGGCGAGTTCGGCGACCGAAATCGTTTTGCCTCTGAGATTGCGCGACAAGTCGTAATTCTGGCAAAAAACGCACTTGAGCGAGCAACCGCAGAAGAATATCGTACCCGACCCGTTTGCGCCGGATATCGGCGGTTCCTCGTATTTGTGAAGATAATACTTTGCGATTTTGATTTCGTCGCTCG
>CAZARP010000022.1:8572-9682 GCA_964487575.1 uncultured Christensenella sp. | reverse complement strand
GGCGGTTCCTCGTATTTGTGAAGATAATACTTTGCGATTTTGATTTCGTCGCTCGCACCGCAAACGCCGAGAGCGGAACTTCTGTCTACGTTGCAGTTCCTCGGACAAAGCGAACACTTACTCAAGTTCGAATGCCCCCGTGTAAAGTTGATAGTATTTGCCTTTTGCCGCGATAAGGTCGTCGTGCGAACCGCGTTCGATAATCTTTCCGTGTTCCAAAACCATTATTACGTCGGAATTTTGGACGGTCGACAACCTGTGCGCGATGACGAAGACGGTCCTGCCTTCCATAAGTCTGTCGGTGCCTTTTTGAACAAGCGCTTCGGTTCTCGTGTCGATAGACGATGTCGCTTCGTCCATTATCATAACGGGCGCGTCTTTAACGGCTGCGCGCGCTATGGAAATAAGTTGGCGTTGACCTTGCGAGAGGTTGGCGCCGTCGCTTGTCAGCATTGTGTTGTAGCCGTTAGGCAAACGCGTTATAAAGTCGTCGGCGTACGCCAGTTTCGCCGCCTCGATACATTCTTCGTCGGTTGCGTCCAGTCTGCCGTATCTGATGTTTTCCATAACCGTCCCCGTGAAAAGGTTGGTGTCTTGCAACACGATGCCGAGAGAGCGCCTTAGATCGGCTTTCTTTATTTTATTGACGTTTATGCCGTCGTAACGTATTTTGCCGTCGGCTATATCGTAAAATCTGTTGATGAGGTTGGTTATAGTGGTTTTTCCTGCGCCGGTCGCACCGACGAACGCCACTTTCTGACCGGGGTGAGCGTATAAAGAAACGTCGTGCAGAACGATTTTTTCGGGAACGTATCCGAAGTCCACGTCGAACATCTGTATATCGCCTTTAAGTTCGGTATAGGTGATCGTGCCGTCGGCTTTGTGAGGGTGCTTCCACGCCCATTTGCCGGTACGTTCGGTCGTTTCGGTTATGTTGCCGTTTTCGTCGATATTGCAGTTAACCAAGGTTACGTATCCGTCGTCGGCTTCGGGCTGTTCGTCCATTAAGGTGAATATACGCGAGGCGCCGGCAAGACCCATAACTATCGAATTCAGTTGCTGCGACGATTGAGAAATGTTGCTCGTAAATTGTTTGCTTATCGGCAAGAA
>CAZARP010000022.1:0-8472 GCA_964487575.1 uncultured Christensenella sp. | reverse complement strand
ACGAAGAATTTTGCGGAATTTCCGCCGATTTTCTTGGTAACGAGCGTCATCGCGATAACGCCGAGAAATATAACGAGCGACAGCCAAACGCTCGACGTAAACATAATGACGAGTAGGGTAACTATGCTTATTAACGAAGAGTAGAGTTGAGGTATGCTTTGCGATACCAACTGACGCAGGGCGTCGGTGTCGTTGGTGTACACGCTCATTATGTCGCCGGTTTTATGCGTATCGAAGTAACTTATCGGCAACGATTGCATTTTGTCGAAAATGCTCGTTCTGACTTGATGCAAAAAGCGTTGAGTCACTATCGCCATAAGTCTGTTGTATATAAACGAGCACAATACGCCCGACATATATACGCAACCCATGGTGATGAAGATTGTTAAAAGTTTGCTCCATACGGCGTCCAAACTCGTGGCTAAGCCTTCGTTTATAGCGGTTAACAGATTATTCAAAAATACCGACGAGGCGACGCTTACCATCGCGCTTACGGTAAGGCATATCGCGACGGCTATCATAAGTCCTTTGTTTTCGGTAAAAAGCATTTTAAGCAGACGTTTAAGCGTGCCCTTTTTGGCTTTTTCTTGAGGCGGGCCGTTTTTACCTCTTTTCGGTGCGTTGAATTTAGGCATTCTTTTCTGCCTCCTTATTTTGAGAATAATAAAGTTCTTGATAAATGGCGTTGTTTTTAACCAGTTCGTCGTGCGTACCGGACGCGACTATCGTGCCGCCGCCTACTATCAAAATCTTATCGGCGTCTTGTACCGAAGCGATACGTTGCGCGATTATAATTTTTGTCGTAGAGGGTATATATTCTTTAAGCCCCTTCCTTATAAGTGCGTCGGTTTTTGTGTCGACCGCCGACGTCGAGTCGTCGAAAATGATTATCTTCGGCTTTTTAAGCAAGGCTCTTGCGATACAAAGCCGTTGTTTTTGACCGCCGGACACGTTTACGCCGCCTTGTTCTATAAAGGTTTCGTATTTGTCGGGGAAGGTCTGTATAAATTCGTCCGCTTGCGCGAGCTTTGCCGCCTCGAGGATTTCTTCGTCGGTGGCGTCGGCGTTACCCCAGCGCAGGTTTTCGTTTATCGTGCCGGAAAAAAGCACGTTTTTTTGTAAAACCATGGCGACCGAATTGCGCAACGTGTCGAGGTCGTACGCTTTAACGTTCGTCCCCGCGACTTCGACGCAACCCTCGGATACGTCGTACAGCCTCGGTATCAGCGATACCAGCGTAGATTTGCCCGAACCCGTCGCGCCTATAATGCCTATCGTTTCGCCGCTCTCTATCTTTAAGTTTATGTTGCTTAAAGTGTTCTTTTCGGCGTCCTTAAAGTATTTAAACGCAACGTTTTTGAATTCTATGCTGCCGTCTTTTACTTCGGTGACGGCGTTCTCGGGGGAGACGATGGAACTGGTTTCGGCTAAAACTTCGCCGATACGTTGCGCCGACGCGTAAGACATCAACACTGTGACCAGTATCATAGACACCATCATAAGGCTCATGAGGATTTGGAAGGAATAGGTCATAAAGCTTTGCAGTTCCGTCCACCTCAACAAATTGCCGCCGCTGCTTACGATAAGTATGGAACCGACTACGTATATGGCTATTATACCGCTGTATACGCAGAAGTTCATTAAAGGCGCGTTGAACGCGACGATTTTTTCCGCTTTGGTAAAATCGCTTCTCACGTCGTCCGAAGCTTTTTCGAATTTCTTTTTCTCGTAGTCCTCTCTGACGTAAGATTTAACCACGCGCATACCGCGCACGTTCTCTTCTACCGACTCGTTCATCGCATCGTATTTGTGGAAGATGCGATTGAAAAACGGTATGGCTTTCCTCATTATAAAGAAGATACCTATTGCAAGAACGGGTGTGGTGCAGAGGAAAATGAGCGCCATCGACGAATTGATTGTAAATGCCATTATCAAAGAGAATATTAGCATAAACGGCGCGCGGATTGCCGTACGGATAATCATCATATAACTCATTTCGACGTTAGATACGTCGGTAGTGAGTCTGGTGACTAAGCCGGACGTGGAAAACTTGTCTATGTTGGAAAAAGAGAAGTCCTGAATTTTATAGTACAAGTCTTTTCTCAAGTTTTTCGCGAAGCCGCAAGAAGCCTTTGCGCAAAATACGCCCGACAGCATACCGCAGACCAAAGACAGGAAGGCTATTCCTAAAAGTATAAACCCGTATTTTAATATTACGGACATAATGTCGCCGTCTCCGCTTTTCGAAATGGCGTCCAAACTATTGAGCAACAAAGCGGTGACGTAAGGTATAAAGCATTCCAATATAACTTCCAACAGAACGAAGAACGGCGATAAAAGAGAGGGCTTTTTGTATTCCCTTATCGAACCCGCCATCGTCTTTACCGTACCGAAAAAGGACGGCTTAGCAGATTTTTCTTTTTTCTTTTTCATAAAAAAATCTCTCCTTGTAGCGATGATAGTTTACAAATTTACGATTATATATATCACAGTCGAATTTAAACAACCTTGAAAAGTCGTTTTTGTCGACGAATATTAAACATTATTATATCACCGTTTTTTTAACTCAGTCAAATAAAACGTCGCATGTGGCGCGTCGATTTTTTCGGCAATGCGTTTACTCGTCGCGTTTTTGTAGGTAAATCGACAAAAAGTTTGCTCGATAAACCGTTTAAAGATTGACAAAGGCGGAAGATTTGTGGTATATAATAAAATGATATATAATGTACTCGAAAAAATTCGCCGTGCGGCGGAGGTATGCGTATGAAGAATTTATTTACAAGCGAAAGCGTTGCGTGCGGACATCCGGATAAGGTGTGCGACATCATTGCGGACAGTATTTTAGACGAACTTATCAAACAAGACCCCGACTCTCGCGTTGCGTGCGAATGTTGCGTTACCACGGATTTCGTGTTGGTTATGGGCGAAATAACCTCTAACGCTTCGATTGACGTAAAGTCGGTCGTAAAACGCGCGATAGACGATATAGGTTATACCGCCGACGGAGTGGGCTTTTCTTCCGACAAGGCGGAAATATTACTTAAGTTGAACAAACAGAGCGCGGATATAGCGCTGGGCGTGGATAATTCCGTAGACGCCGCTTCGGGCGACGCGTACGATAAAATCGGCGCAGGCGACCAAGGTCTTATGTTCGGTTACGCTTGCAAAGAAACCGAGGAGCTTATGCCGTTGCCGATAACTTTGTCGCATAAAATGTGCCAAAGGTTGGAAGAGGTAAGAAAGCAAAGAATTCTTCCTTACTTGTTGCCGGACGGCAAAGGTCAGGTAACCGTAGAATATAAAAACGGCAAACCGGCGCGTATAGAGGCGGTCGTGCTGTCTTCTCAGCATACTTCGGCGGTTTCCACCGAAGATTTAAGAAGAGATTTGAAAAAATACGTTATAGACGAGGTGTTACCGGCAAAATATCTCGACGCCGACACCAAATATTACATCAACCCGACCGGTAGGTTCGAAATCGGCGGTCCCAACGGGGACTCCGGTCTTACCGGAAGAAAAATAATAGTGGACACCTACGGCGGACGTTGTCCGCACGGCGGCGGTTCTTTTTCCGGCAAAGACCCGACCAAGGTCGATAGGTCTGCAACGTATATGGCAAGGTATATTTGTAAAAACGTGGTGGCGTCCGGGCTTGCGGAAGAATGTCAAATTCAGATAGCGTACGCAATCGGTGTGGCGCATCCCGTTTCGGTAACGGTAAATACCTTCGGTACGGGCAAACTTGCCGACGATAAGATAGCGGAAATCGTCAAAAAGGAATTCGATATGCGTCCTGCCGCCATAATCGACAAACTCGGTCTCAAACGCCCGATATATAGGGCGACGGCTGCTTACGGGCATTTCGGCAAACCGGGTCTCCCGTGGGAGAATACCGATAAAGTCGACGATTTGAAGAAGTATCTGTGAGCCGTTTCGAAAGGATAAAGAATTTTTTTCGCAGATATTTTTTCAACGCGAAGTGGCGTTGCAACGTCTGCGGACGGGAAATCTTCGAAGGGTATTTTTGCGACAGATGTAAGTCCGAACTGCCTCGCAACGACGGCGCGGCGTGCGCGCATTGCGGTAGAGCGCTTAAAGTCGCAAGCGAATATTGCACCACGTGTAAAAACAAAATCACGTCGGTGGACAAGGGCAGAAGCGTTTTCGTATATTCGTACCCCGTGGATTATCTCGTCAGAAAATTCAAATACGGCAACGCGGCTTATCTGGCGAGGCTGTTTGCGGACGAACTCGTCAACGTGTATTATAAGGCGTATTTCGGCGCGGACGCGCTGTGTTACGTTCCGATGACCGCTCGTGCGGAAAAGGCGCGCGGATACAATCAATCTCGGTTGTTGTGCGAGGAATTGTCAAAACGCATAGATTGTCGGGTTATAGACGCGTTAGTCAAGGTTAAAGACACGCCGAAGCAGACGAAATTGAAAAGAAGCGACAGACTTAAAAATTTAAGCGACGCTTTTAAGGTTAAAGATAAAGAACAAATAAAGGGCAAAACGCTTCTTTTGGTCGACGACGTGACTACTACCGGCGCGACGGCGGAAGCGATAGCAAATAAATTAAAAAAAGCGGGCGCGTCGGCCGTGTATTTGATTACGGTGGCAAGCGTTCCGCCCAAAGACGGTTATTAAAAACAGGGAGTATGCGATGGGATTATTTAGGTATATTTTAGGCGGCGAAGGCAGAAGAAGTTTGAAAAAACTCGATAAAATGGCAGACAAAGTATTGTCGCTTCAGCCGCGATACGAGGCTATGTCCGACGACGAATTGCGCGCTCAGACGGACGTGCTTAAAGGCAGGCTTAAAAACGGCGAAACGTTAGACGATATTTTGTTCGACGCGTTTGCCGTAACGAGGGAAGCCGCGTGGCGCGTGCTGAATATGCGTCACTATAAAGTGCAGATTATCGGCGGTATATGTTTACATCAGGGCAGGGTCGCCGAAATGAAAACCGGCGAAGGTAAAACGCTCGTCGCGACGTTGCCGGCTTATCTTAACGCGCTTGCGGGCGAAGGTGTGCACATCGTTACCGTAAACGATTATCTTGCTTCGCGTGACGCCGAATGGATGGGCAAAGTGTATAGGTTTTTAGGGCTTACCGTAGGCGTCGCGGTTTCGGGCATGGAAGACGAAGACAAACGCAAAGCCTATGCCTGCGATATAACTTACGGCACCAACAACGAAATGGGCTTCGATTATTTAAGAGATAATCTTAAAACGCGTTTGGAAGCCATGGTACAGCGTCCGCTGTCTTTTGCAATCGTCGACGAAGTAGACTCTATTTTGATAGACGAAGCGAGAACTCCTCTTATAATTTCCGGTAAAGGCAAAGAGTCCAGCGATAAGTACGTTACGGCGAATAAATTCGTAAGGACTTTGGTTTTGGACAAAGATTTTACCATAGACATAAAAGAAAAGAGTGTTCAAATAACCGAAACGGGCGCGAGAAAGGCGGAAAGTTTCTTCGGACTGGAGAATTTTGCGGACATAGAAAACGCGGAACTTTCGCATCATATTCAACAAGCGCTCAAAGCGAACTATATTTTTAAGCGCGATAACGATTACGTCGTCAACGACGGCGAAGTTATTATAGTCGACGAATTTACCGGCCGTTTGATGATCGGCAGAAGGTATTCCGACGGCTTGCATCAGGCGATAGAAGCAAAGGAAGGCGTTAAAATCCGCAACGAGAACAAGACGTACGCGACGATAACCTTCCAAAACTATTTCAGACTGTATAAAAAATTGTCGGGTATGACGGGTACGGCAAAATCGGAAGAAGAAGAATTCCGCGCCATTTACGGTTTAGACGTTTTGGAAATACCCACCAATAAACCGGTGATAAGAGACGACCAACCCGACGTCATTTATAAAACCGTCGCCGGTAAAAACAGGGCGATAGTCAACGAAATAGAAGAAAGACATAAAAAAGGTCAGCCGGTGCTGGTCGGTACCGTTACCGTAGAAAAGTCGGAAGAAATAAGTAAATTGTTAATCCGCCGCGGGATAAAGCACAACGTGCTCAATGCGAAGAACCACGCGCGCGAGGCGGATATAGTCGCGCAAGCCGGTAGGTACGGCGCGGTTACCATCGCGACCAATATGGCGGGGCGCGGTACCGATATACTGCTCGGCGGTAATCCCGAATTTTTGGCGAAAAGGAAACTTCGCGAGGAGGGAGTGTCCGAAGAAAATATAGAACTCGCCACCTCGTTTATATCGGAATTGCCCGAAGACGTGCAAAAAATCAGAGAGCATTACCGTGAGATTTACGCAACGCTCAAAGAGCAAACGGATGAAGAAAAAGTTAAGGTCGCTGAAGTCGGCGGCTTGCATATTTTAGGTACGGAAAGGCACGAGTCCAGACGTATCGACAATCAGTTGCGCGGCAGAAGCGGACGTCAGGGCGACCCCGGTTCTTCGATTTTCTTTATCTCGCTCGAAGACGATTTGGCTAAACGTTTCGGCGGCGAGAAGATGACCAAGATTTACGAATTTTTCAAGGTCGACGAAGACCAGCCGATGCAATTTAAAGTGCTTTCCCGTAGTATCGAGAACGCTCAACGCGCGATAGAGGGCAGAAACTTCGGCATAAGAAAACACGTTTTGGAATACGACGACGTTATGAACAAGCAGCGTGAAGTAATGTACGCCGAAAGAATGAAGGTCATTAAACAAAAGGACGTTCACCAGGACATCCTCAATTTGATACCCGATTTCGTAGCCGACGTGGTCGGTTCGGTCGTAAACAATCAAAACAAACCCGAAACGTGGGATTTAGAAGCGCTTAACGCGGCGATAGAAACGAAGCTTTTGCCTAAGGGCAGTAATTTCGTGTCCAAAGAACGTTCGGAAAACTGGGATTACGAATATCTCCTCGATAATTTGGTTAAACAAACCGTAGAAATTTACGAGGATAAAGTAGCGCGGTATAAAGAAGAAGGGTTTGACTTCTTAGAGGTGGAAAAGGCGGTGTTCTTAAGGAACATCGACACCAAATGGATAGACCACATAGACTCTATGGACCAGTTAAAGAAAGGTATTTCTTTAAGGGGATACGGCAACGTCGACCCGGTGGCGGAGTACAAGAGAGAAGGGTTCGAAATGTTCGAAGATTTGACGGCTGCGATACAAGAAGACACCGTAACGCTTTTGCTTAAAGCGGAGGTGAAGCGCGTACAACCGCAAACGGAGAAGAAAGACCAAACGGAAAATCTTTCCACCAACAGAGACGGCAGTCAGCCGATGCCGAAACACGCTAAAAAAGAAATCGGCAGAAACGACCCGTGTCCTTGCGGAAGCGGAAAAAAGTATAAAAACTGTTGCGGACAAGGAAAGTAAGAGGGTAACGTAAATGATTAAAAGCGAAGATTATAAACTTAAAATTAAAGAATTGAAAGGTATCCTTGCGGAGACGGGACACTCTCTTTGACGTCGACGGTTTAAGACGAGAACTCGCCGAGAAAATCGCATTGTCCGAACAACCCGAAGTTTTTTTGGATTTGCAAAAATCGCAACAAATAAGCAAAGAAATTTCTTCGGTTACTTCTAAAATATCCGCGTTTAACTCGGCGGAAAAGACGCTTAACGACGTCGCCGATTTGGTTATGCTTGCCGAGGAAGAAAACGACGAAAGCGTTGCGGAAGAAATCGAGCAAGACTTAAAAGACGTCGAAAAGTCCATAGAAGAAATGCGGCTTAAAGCGCTTCTGTCGGGCAAGTACGATAAACTCAACGCCATAATGACGCTCCACGCGGGCGCGGGCGGCACCGAGGCGTGCGATTGGACGGAAATGCTGTACCGTATGTACATTTGCTACTGCGAAAAAAACGGTTACGCATTGACCGAACTCGATAGGTTGGAGGGCGACGAAGCCGGCATAAAATCCGTTTCTTTTAAGGTGGAAGGGGATTTGGCTTACGGTTACTTAAAAAGCGAAAAGGGCGTGCATCGTTTGGTGAGGATTTCGCCGTTCGACGCCAATAAACGTCGTCACACTTCCTTTTCTTCGGTAGAGGTTATGCCGGAAATAGAGGACGACGGAGAAATAAAGGTTAACCCCGAAGACTTGCGCATAGATACCTACCGTTCGTCGGGCGCCGGCGGACAGCATATCAATAAGACCGACTCGGCGATAAGGATTACGCATTTGCCGACGGGCATAGTGGTGTCTTGCCAAAACGAGCGCAGCCAAACGCAGAATAAAGAAATGGCTATGCGTATGCTAATAAGCAAGTTGTTGGAAAAAAGAGAAGAAGAGCGCGCCGAAAGAGACCAGAGCATAAAAGGCGAAATAAAGAAAATAGAATGGGGCAGTCAGATACGCAGTTACGTGTTCTGCCCGTATACGTTGGTAAAAGATCATCGGACGGGGTTCGAAACCGGCGACGTGCAAGCGGTGATGAACGGCGAACTCAACGGATTTATAAACGATTATCTTAAAAAATCGCAAT
>CAZARP010000021.1:16608-18699 GCA_964487575.1 uncultured Christensenella sp. | reverse complement strand
CCTAAAGAACCGACGCCGGCGCCTGAAATCCCCGCAAAAATATATATATCGTTATGCGCATATTCTTGACTGATAACGTAATCTATATCCGTTTCTATGTTTTTAGCGACACGTTCCACCCCTAAATCGTTAGGATTAGAACCTTGCCCTATGTAATGCGAACAAACGTTACCGTTTTCATCCGCTAAAACGTATTCCGTTTTTGTGCCGCCTCCGTCTATTCCTAAAAAATACTTCATAATTCAATCCTTTACTTTACTCAACAACCAATCGTACGTTTTTTCGTCCGAATACGCAAAATCCCAACACCTATGTGCAACGTTTTCATAAAAAGTCGTTTTCACTTCACCGCCGCGCTCATTAATTACTTTTGCGATTTTTTTCGTTTCTTCATGATAAATAATTTCGTCTTTCAATCCGTGAAAAGCCCAAACAGGAGCTTTTAGTCGCCTACGCGCATCCCAATACATAGATATACCGCAACAAACAATTCCGGCAGCAAACAATTCGTTCAACGTACAAAGCATCTGCCATGCCGCGCATCCGCCCATACTGATACCCGATAAATAAAACCTGTTTTCGTCGACGTGTGCCGCGTTTTTCATTTGACGCGTAAAAGTTTTTAACTCCGAAAAGCAATCGAACCAGGACTCCTCGTTACAGATCGGTAAAACGGCGACGAAATCTTTTTCGTTCGAAAACCTTTCCAAATTATTCAAAACGCCGTAATTCTCGAGCATATCCGTAGCCATTCTTTTCACCCACCCGTGTCCGTGATAATGCACGATAACCGGGTACTTTTTATTTCCCCTAAAATCGTCCGGAACAACGAGTATATAATCAAAGCCAAAACCGTTTTTTATTGTTTTCATAACAACCCTTTAATATTAAGTTCGCTATAATACTCTTTCGCCTGTTACAACGTTATATACAACCGTGTTGCATTTCCCGTTTTCGATCTTAATTTCTCCGTTTGGCAAGCTCAAACTCGTTACGGGTACGCCTTTCGTATGAACCATCACCATTTCATTATCCGCAACGACGACTTCGTCGTCCTCGGTATAAATCCAAGCCCCTGCCTCTTTGAATAACGTGCGATAATATTTGCTGTCGACGCTCGGTTTTTCTAAACGTTCACAACCGTTTTTCAGCTTTGAAGCACGTTCTTCGCTTACCGCGCCGTCAACAATCAATCCGCACGTGCCGACAAACACAATTTTTCTATTACCGTCCTTAACGACGTTTTGCAAGTAGTCGTAAATCTTATTTGACATCGCCAAACATTCCATAAAGACAACGCATTTGTATCGTGAAATATCACACTTTTCTATATCGTCCAAAGCGATAAAATCCACGCCTGCCCCCGACTTCATAATCGCGTCCAAGCAATCGAAAGCGTCGTAAGAATTCTTAAAAAAACTATCGGCAAAATAATATCTGCTCTTTCCGTCAAACACGATTAAAACGTCCGTCGTTTTTACGTATTTCTTCTCGATTAAGCTTTTACATACGCGTTGCAAATTACTTATCGTTTGCAACCTTTCTTCCTTATCCCAATAGCCTACTTTTTCGTAGATACTGTCCGTCATCAATCGGTGGTCGTAATACCACGCACCGTTTCCGCGTAAAATATTTTCCATTATATTCCGCTTTAACACCGCGCGATATTCTTCTTCGCTTTCACACTCGTAAACCGACTTTTCGTTTCGATAAACAGAATGCGCTTTATAGCCTTGGTCCATTTCATTTAAATATAACATACCGTTTAATCGCATGCTTTCCGCCAAATGCCGATAGTTATGAAAATTTCCGCATCGCTTATTCTTGCCGTACGGCGCAGTCGCAGCGATAAAATCCACGTTTTTATCCCTAAATAAACGTTCTTGTTCAAACATAGCGCCGCCCAAGGCGTCTCCCGCCCCGAAGAACGAACCGTAGAAGGAGCCTGCCAATAAATTCTCATCCGCGGATTTTACCGCTTTACAAAGCGCGGCAATCGCATCCGTCGTGGAACGCTGCAAACAGGTAATCGCGTCCGCCGCCCTTGCGCTCCGCAACCCTAAACTCGACGTTTCGTGTCGCTCGCTCGGC
>CAZARP010000021.1:15236-16508 GCA_964487575.1 uncultured Christensenella sp. | reverse complement strand
TTGCGCGTACTCGGTATTCGGCCGCGCACCGGGAATATCGCTTAACGCAAACCAAACGGACGGAATTTTTTTACCGTTCACAATCAACCTCGGTTCACCGAAATTTGCGTCAATCTCTTTTTTGTCAATAAAATTTCTCATAAAACTTGCTACGTTTTTCTTTTCCCGGTGGTAGGAGAAGAGTCTTTTACTCTTCTCCTACTCGGAAAATTTTACTTCTTATTTCGCATTCTTCCAAACAAGCAAATTATCTACGACTTCGAAGTAATCGTTATTAGGAACATACAAACCGCTTTCTACGGCTGCGACAAAATCGGTCATCGTATCGTAACGGTAAATAGTACCATAGCCATCACTACGATGTAAAATTTCATAAAAAGTGCTTACGTCAAAAGTCACCATTTCCTCTTTATTGCCGTCCCCGTCTTTATCTGCGCTATCCGCACCCCAAACTTCAACCGGAGTTGCAGCGCCGTACTCCTCTATTCTATTCGGTGCGTCGACTATTATCTCTTTCGTTGCAAGTAACGGAGTTTTACTGATTACATATACGTTTCTATAACTACCGCCCCAAGTGTTAACATCTGTACTATAGTTAGCGCATAATGCACCGGCGTAAGCGATCTTTTGGTCGTATGCGGAGAAATCCATTACCACGTTGGTAAAGCTAATGTTTTTCATATAAGCAGAAAGAACCGCGCAATCTCTTAGGTTATAGTAGTCTTGAATATCTTCCGCCATATTAGCGACTTCTTCGTGCAAAGACATATATACGTTTACAAATTGAATTGAAGCTCCGTATAAATCGGCAACCATAAAGTTTGCAAATATCATACGATAATTTTCAGCTTTAAATCTAATATTTGTCAACGCCAAATTTTGCACGACAGCCTTAGCGCCTATGTGCGCAAAAATACCGTATTTACCGACCGTAACGCCGTCAATCGTATTTCCGCGTCCGTCAAACGTGCCGACAAAACCAACCCTTTGAGAACTTGTGAATTTATTTACACTCGTATAACCGTATACACGACTTGCGTTTTGTTGACGCATTGCTCTCGTTTCGGTTTCCGGTACGATAATATCGTTTGCAACGGCGTAATAGCCGGTAATGGCGACCGCATAATTGTTCGCGGAAGTTGCTACCGAATAGTAATCGAAATATGAATACCAGTTACCGCCTCTTTCTACGTACAAATCGTCAACTTCGCGGAAGACGTCCGTACAAGGGAGCCAAGTCATCGTATATTTTTTGGTAGCCGTTTGCAACAC
>CAZARP010000021.1:12330-15136 GCA_964487575.1 uncultured Christensenella sp. | reverse complement strand
CCCGTAACGGTTGCTTCGAAATGTCCGCCGGCAAAATTACTATAATCCGTAGTAAAATCATAATCTACGGGAACCTGCTTACTTTTCCCTGCGACCAAACCGCCGAGAGGAAGATTTAAAGAAGAACCGTCGCTTAATACATACTTTAAAGACGTAACGTCGCTAACGGAACCGTTAACGGTTACACCGAACGACAAAGTATTGTATCCCTTATAATAGTTCGTCCAGAAAGAAGGCTTATCGTTTATTTGCGCAGTCGTATTCGTCGCGCTCAAAGTTACGTCTTCAAAATCGGCAAAAGTACCTTCTTCTTTATTTTCTACGTTATATGCTTCCAAAATAGCGCGCCTATTCGCGTCGTCGGCAAATTGGTTAGCGGCAATCGCTTGTTCGGCAACCCAATCCAACGAACGAGTACCTTTATAACCCTCCGTTCTGTAATCGGTCGAAAGAATTGTGCCGTCTTTGAGTTCTACAACCGTTTCAACCGTGATATCACGAGTATAACTCGCCAAATCGACGTTATACAAAACAACGTAGGAGCAAAGCACTTCACCCAATTGTTCATCCGTATAAGTATGCCATTTGGTCGTTGTCCATTCCTTTAATACGCCTGCCGTAAGTTCGGTAAGGTCACTGGTTCCGTCCAATAAATCATGAGGAATTATAAGCGCGTAGCTCGACGCGATTTCTTCCTTTGTCACGTTTTGAAGGTAGGTAGCAAAACGGATACCGTTATATATTTGTTCTTCTTGGTCGTCTTCGCTGTATTCCACACGAACGGACGCACCCGCTGCAATAATTGTCTTGTCCGTAAAAACGGCTGTAGCTTCCGCATCGGCTTTTGCGTCAGTCGTAGAAGCACTTGTATACGTGAGCGTAGCAAACCCACAAGCCATTACGAGGACTAACATCAACAAAGCTGTTAAAAGTACTTTTTTAATTTTACTTTGTTCCATTTTCTTTTCCTCCTTTAATTCCAAAATTCATTCCATTCGATAAATTTCGTAGTTTCTACATCCGCCGTAGGTGGACTGTCCAGAAGAACGTCTTTCGAGTCCAAAGTTATGACGGTCAACGTAGGCGAAACGTACGAACTTTCTTTAAGTTGCGTTGTTACTTTTTTTGTTTTTTGCATCATTTTTTCTCCTTTTTATTTTTTGGCGAGTTTTGCTACTAAACTCCCCTTAATGCTTTTTTAACGATAGCCTTTTAGGTTTGCGTTATATTTTACGCAAACCTAAGTTTTGGCTAAATGATTTTACTTCCAAACGGGCACGCCGGAAGACGTATCCCAATAAGCCGAAGCGAAGCCTGTTAAATCTACGTTGTTATTCTCGATATAACTCTTCATTTCAGCCGTATTGTCAAAACGATAAACCGCGTCCTGCTTCATATACGCATTGCGAGAGGTGTCAACGGTGAGCATACCGTAATTATAACCCTTAATCGACGCACCGTAAATCCAAGCCCATTGCGTGCCCGTCCAATCCACGTCATTTTTATTGTAAGCGTCAACTACAACGGCATATCTGCCCGCATCGTTCGTTCCGCCGTAGCTCATAATCAACGGAGCGGAAGAAATCACGAATACGTTTTTCGAATTATTGAAATCGGCGCCGCTACCGAACGCAAAAACACCGCGTCCCACAACGTTAATTTCAGCAAGTTGCGAAAAATCCACAACCATATTTTCATAGACTACGTATTCGGAAGTCCTATAAGCAAGCATACCGCTGTCTACCCAAGTGTTTTTACCGTCCGGTGTAGTCGCAGAATAGGTTTGCTGACCTTGACTTATCGAAACGAAAATATTTTTAAGCGTTGCACGACGAGTTGTGCTATAACCGCAAATGTATTCAGCAAAAACAAAGGAATTGTTCGCTTTTTCGTTTTGCGAAAATTTCACGTCTTTCAAAGAAAGATTTTGAATTCTCCCCTCGCCGATTGCGCCGAAAATACCGCCTTTCCCTACCGTCATACCCGTAATCGTATGTCCGCCGCCTTCGAATAAGCCGACAAAACCGCTTATTGTCGCATCGTAATTTTTGTAATTCGAACGATAATAAGACAAGGCTCTATGCCCCATAACTCTCGTATCGTTCGTAAGATCTATATCGTTCGCCAAAAGATACGCGCCTGTAATTTTCGGTTTTGACGTCGAAGCGGTTTCCCATCTGTTCGCGTCATACATGTCGAAATAACTGTAATAGGTTCCGTCACTCGATAAATAGAACAAGTCGTCCGCCGTTTTGAAAATTCTCGAATAGGCTTTTATATTGAATTTTACGCAGCGCGTCGTCGTCACGATACACAATTCGCCTGATACTACACCCGACGTACCGACCTTAATACCCGAAATCACACCGTTCGCCACCGTCAGCTCCGTTCCGTTTAACGTTGCGGAAACGATTTGAGTATTTGTTTCGTTCGCCCCGAAAATAGCAGTAAGATCTTCACTGTCGAATACGCCTTTACTCACGTCAAAATTAACGGTAAGAGTAGTTTTGTCTTCTTCTTCGGGAACGGATAAAATATTTATATCATCATAAAAATCAAACTCGCCTTCCGTCCATTTAACACGAACGACAGCCAATCCGCCCATTATCGCTTTAACCGTCGTATCTTCGATTTCAATTATGCCTTCACCCGACACGACCTCTAACTCGTTTACTTTCGCTCCGACCAATTCAATCGCGGCAAATTCCCCCGGCATTAAGGTAATACTCGTCCTTATTTCGCCGTTAACCGTTACGTAAGCGTTGGTTTCGGGTTTTACCACGTTGAGAGTAATCGTTCTTTCAAC
>CAZARP010000021.1:6183-12230 GCA_964487575.1 uncultured Christensenella sp. | reverse complement strand
TAGTTGCCTGCATATATCGTTTCAAACGGAGCAATAATGAAAGTATTAGTCCATTGCGTAGGCAATTCTACCGCTTTACCGTTCAACATGTAACCCATTACGCCGTATGCTGTCGAGGCGCTCGAGGGTTTGGTAAAACTCTTTGCTTCGAACACGCAGTTGTTCAAAATACAATCCGCGCCCACGTTCACCGCTACAACCGCAGATTGAGAAACTTTGATTTCCTTAACGGAAATATATACGTTTTCAATCTTCGCACCACAGATATACCCGGCAAGCGTTGCGTCGGCGTAACCGTCCGAAACAATGTCCGTGAATGCTACGTTGCGAATAACCGCGCCTTTGCCCACCATACCGAAAATACCAAATCTCGGGGTCGTCATATTAGAAACGGTATGCCCTTTCCCGTCAAACACACCTCTAAACCCTACGTTCGCAAACTCTTTCGTTGAGCGACCCGTAATGTTATAACCCGTCTTTTCGAAAGTTTCACCGCTCGCATCGATATCGTTACCTAAGATGTAATAACCCGTAAGCGTATTTACGTTATCGGCCGTTTCTTGGACTTTAGTATTTGCCGTAGTCGACGTAATTAATTTTGCAAAGTCCGCTACGGTGCGAATAACGCCGGCATACGCTTTAACGCCGATTGTATAACCGACTTCATCGTTATAAACGGTTATGGTTTGAACTTCAGGTTCTTCCGTACCTTCTGTCGTAAATCCGAAAATCTTACCGTCCTCAACCGTAAGGTCAAGCGTTTCGCTTTCTACGTCGCACACTTTAGTGTCCGATTTACCGAAAATCTGCTCCATTGCGTCCAAGTCAAGCGTACCGTCGTTGGCATCGATATTACCTACGTACGAGCTTATAGCAACGGGACGAAGAATTTTCACTTTTACTTCATGATAGATTTTCCCGTGAATTTCATCCTCGGCAGAAATAGCGATAACCGCCGTCCCGTTCTTACCTTTAGAGGAAATTGTGTCATTCTCATAATTAAGGATATCCGCACCCTCTTTAACTTCAATCTTTACGTCGGGAATAGTCGTAATTCCGTCGTCATCCATCAAAGAAACAACAAAACCCATAGACGTTTGATAAGTTTTTCCGTAAAACGAAGAAACAGTGTAAAGTTCAAACTCGGATTGTCCGTCGTTAATATTTACAAAAGTGCCCGCTTTAACGGTAATATCGACGGTTTTCTCCATCAATACGCCGCTCAACCCTCTCCAATTGCCTTTCAAGGTTACGTTGGTTTGACCGGCCTTTTGCGGAACAAAAACACCATTCTCGTCCACGTAGCCGATCGTTTCGTCTGAAAATTCACAGGATACGTTAACGTCGTCAAAATATTTGCCGTTGTAAAAAGCCAAAACTCCGAGATTTAATCTACCCGACAAAAAAATCGTAATAGCTTCATCGATTTCTTCTTCAAAGGATAAAACCGGCATCATATTACCTGCATCGACCGTTATGGAACAAGTTTCGCTTTCACCTGCATACGAAACGGTTATTTGCGTGCTACCTACACCCATTGCCTCCACGATACCGTTCGAAGACACCTTCGCTATGTTCTCGTTATCGCTCTTATAGACAATCGTTTCGCCGTCTATTTCGTTATAAATCGCTTCGATTTTCACGGTATCGCCAAGCAGCATAGAAACGCTTGATTTTCTCAACGAAAGCTCCACCTGCGTCGAACTTCCCGCCGGCGGGTTTTCTCCTTGATCTTGCTTACCGCCGTTACATCCCAAAAGAGAGCAAGAAATAATAGTTGCAAAAACGCAAACGATTAAAAGTTTTGAAATTTTTCTCATCTTTCCCTTCTCCTTATTTAGATACTTCCGCAATAAAATCCGCAACGGAATTTTTCGATTCTGCCAACAATATAATACGATTATCCACCACCGACGAAAATCTTTCGATAATTTCCGTCTTGTCGGCAGAAGTTAAATCCTTACTGTACAATTTTAAGAGAATATATGCAGGCGACGCCCACTCCAAATCGATATGCGTCTTGATTGCATCATACGTTGCAGGATCCGTCGTTTTATATTGTTCCACCTTTTCCAAAGCGGTATCGCAAAGCGACATCCAGCTTCTCAAACTCGGCAACGTCCAATATTCCGTTTTCGCCAATTCGACGTAATAACTTCTCGTTTGATACAAATTGTTTTTTTCTAAAACGTACGAATGCCAAACTCGCATTTCATCAAACATTTGTTTCATATCGGAAGCGCCTTCTTTAAACATTGCGTTAAACCAATCGTCGATCAAATCTTCCGCCTTCAAATTGACGTTCCATAGCATTTTGCTTTCTAAATAAATTTTTAAGTTACCCCACGCGGAATGTGCCCGATGGTTGTCGCCCTGCATACCTTGAATGATCAAACCTTTTATCCCTTGTTCGACAACCCATCTATATGCATCGTTATAGAAGTTAAAAGATTGATAAGGCATAAATGCGCAATTATAATTGACTTGATACATCCATAAATACACTTGCTCGGTAATATCCGTCCAAGCGTCGATCGCAGTTCTTCCTTCTTCGTTAATCTCGTCATAAATGCTTAATTGATTTTCAAACGAATTAATCGTCGCAAGATACACGCCTACGTTCTCGTGCGGCGTAACCAATTCATCGATAGGTTCGTATTTTTGCGCTTGATCATTATATTTGACCGGCGCGGCTTCGAAAGTTAAATACGCCAAGAAAAGATAATTCATTTCACGTTTATACGCTTCATTCCCTTCTTGTTCCATCCATTCGTCCGTAATCTCTGCCACGCGGTTCATCAAAACAATCGCCGGAGCACTGTCTGCACCGTAAAGCCTATAATATTCGCTACAAGCATCGCAAGAACAAAGCGATGAATTATCTTCAATCCCTAAACAAAACGCATTGTATTGAGGATAATCCGCAGTTGGGTATATCGTCAAACTAGCTTGAATTTTATAAGAAATCGCTTGTGCCATGGCTTCGAATTCGGTAGGGATATTACCGTTGGCAAACTCCTGCGGTTTACAACCTGCAGAGAAACAAAGTTGATCTCCGCCCCTGTTTGAATACCAATTAGGATGCTCTGCTTTATAATCCGCCGCAGGCAAGCATTCCGAAGAGTTATGCGTACCACCGCTACTCGTAGAGGTGTCACCTGCTTTCGTATAAATCGGAAGCATATTCGGCGCGCGTTCGTAACGCATACGCAATCTTGTAGGCATAATTTCGCTTTCTTTCGTATCTTTACGAGCCAATGCGCCCCAGCCTTTCCATCTGTTCTCTAAATCCGGTACGTCTTTGATATTGTAATTTTTTAAGGTTAAATTTGTAACGTTCGTATCAATTTCAATGCAATCTTCATAATAATACTCATAATTAAAAGTCTTTGACATATAATCGTAAACGCCGTAAATTACGCCTTCTTCACCGCCGAAGATATAGACGATATTGTCTTTCGTTACAACCTTACAACCGTCTCTACCCAAATCATCGAGTTCTTTATCTATACCGGAACTTTCAAGTAGTGAAGTATTTCCGATTGAAATGTATTTTGCCGATGAATTATGCGATAAACCGCCGTCTCTTTGAGTCGGCAACGTCAAATTAGTCGCCATAGAAAAGATTTCGTTAAATTCCTCAACAGCCGTCGTTTCATATTGAGTAGGCAAGGACGGATATACAATCGTATAAGCGCACACTCCGTCTTTTATAAAATTTTTCGTCGTTTCGGTAACTTTGAAACGATGCGTACCGTATTCATAGGTATCCGTGGTCATAGACGGAATATCGTCCCCGAGGTTAACGTCGTCACCGTCAGTCTGATTGTTAACGCAACCAAAACTACCGGCCAAAATCGACAAAACCAATCCGATCGCACATATCGCTAAAAATATCTTATTTTTTCTTTGTTTCATAATTTTACCCTCGTATTAAGCCTTCTCCACGACTACTTCATAGGTTACCATGCAATGATTTCCCGCCTCGTCATAAGCGTAGTAGCATACCGTCCAAATGCCCTCGCGATTGGGTTTGAATGCATTTCCGGTCAACACTATAACCTCTTCTTGAGGTGTAATTACCGAAACGAAACAAACAATTTTATCGCTTTCCGTCTTATTATCCGTTGCGGTATATTTAGAAACCGTGACAATCTCACCGACTTTTGCACTTGTTACCTTTTTCTCCTCCAAACCGACGTTCGGTTTTTCGTAATCTTGAACCGTCGCAAAAAATTGAACGATATTTTCGTTTCCGGACTTGTCGCTGTAGAAATAAGTTATGGTATATTTCCCGTAATCGCTCAAACGCACTGCATACGAACCGCTTAAAAAGCTCACCCCTTGAACAACTACACCGTTTACGTCTTGTACGGGCTGACCGTCCGGACCTTTTACGGTAACGGTTAAGTTTTCCGATGCAATCGGCGTAATAACGTCAATAAGTTCGGCAGGATAGATGTTAATCACCGAATTCAATTCGTGAATACCTCCTTCCGTCTTACCAAGCAAAATTTCCGGTTCGACAACGTCCACGGATAAATCAGAGAACGTTTGGTTGTTTACCTCACGGATATTAATTTTGCTTTCCGCTTTTACGTTTGTAAGCGTTACCGTTAAAAACGCTTTGTCGCTCGTGAAATTAATCGGATACTTAACGCTTGCGTTCGCCGTATCGATAATTGTTTTCGTCCCGGCCTCATAAAAAGCGTTACGAACACTACCTTCGAATGCAGGAATGGTAAGTAAACTTTCTTTACCGTTTACGCTGAACACCGTTTCGTTATCGTTGTTTCTGTAATACGTAAGATTTATTACGTTGTTAGCATCGTAATAATCCGTCAGCGTAACGACAAGCGTATCGAACTGACCGTAGTCGACGGGTATGTCGTATTTGAAATTAAAGTGCGATACCGATATTACGTTTACAAAATCCAACGTTACGTCCCCGAGAGCTTTTGTGGTATAACTTACACTTTCGGTATTACTCGATTTTACAACTGCGCCTTGGAATAATTCTTCCATTTTTATAAAACCGTTTACGCCGATATCGACAACTTTAACTTCGTAAACCGACGAAGTCCAATCGCCGTATTTATAACGAACCTTAATTTTTTCCGTTGCGGTAATATCCACGGATTTGTAATCAACCGTCCTATATTCGGTTGAATTATCGTCGCAAATTTCCATACTCGTTAATTCGGCATTCGGTTTTCCGCTCGCAAAAGTATAAACGTAAAACTCATCGAAAGTATAAGTATATCCTTTCAATACGTACTTAGGCAAAGCAGGTGTTTCCAAATCCGCCACGCTGTTCGACTCGTTACAAACAACGTCGTAGGAATACGTATAAGATTTAATTCCGTCCGTATACTCGTAAACAATCGTATAGCTGCCTTTATAATAAGGCGTAAATGTATTTCCGGAAATCTCATCGCTGTCAATAGCTACGCCGCCATCGTCATAACGAATATACGAAACTCGGACAGTGGGCTTTTTATTTAATCCGGAAACGCTATAATCCGGTAATTTCGTTTCTTGCCCGGCATTCAACAAAGCAACTTTTTCTACGGAAAAATCAATTCCTTTACCGCTTGCGCTCTTTACGCATTGCAGCGTTACCGTTTTCACCGTCACGTTTCCGTAAGCGTCTTTTGCCGTATATTCAATCGTATAATCGGAATATCTTTCGGGAGTAAATTTACCGTCTTTCGTAAAACAACGAGTTTCGCCGTATTTACCGTAATTGAGATAAACTGCGGTTTTTACTTCACCGACCAAGTTAAAATCATAAGCCTTTGCCGTAGGAATAGTAAATTCTTCGCCGTATGCAATCTTGATACCGCCGTACAAATCCAAGTTGCCTTCGATTTCAAGCTCCGGGGCTTCTTTATCTTCAACTATTTGCGTATTCAAAGCATTACCCGTCAAACCGTCAATACACGCAATATCGATATCCGCATACGCGTTATTCCAATTTTCACCGAAAATAGATAAATATACTTCACCGGTTGTAAAGCCTTGGAAAAAGTTTTCAGGATCGTGAA
>CAZARP010000021.1:0-6083 GCA_964487575.1 uncultured Christensenella sp. | reverse complement strand
GATAAATATACTTCACCGGTTGTAAAGCCTTGGAAAAAGTTTTCAGGATCGTGAATGAGTTCGTTATCCAAATCATTTACGAGATGCTTTTGATTTCTTGAATCGGTAATGTACGCTCTATTAGTTGTCATATCAAACGAAAGCGTATGGCCGTAAGGTCGCGTATTATAAAAACCCGCATCCGTATTACAACCCCATTCGTTGGTAAAGACTCGACGTTTCATACCGTCCATATAAATAATAGTTCCGCTCTTAAGAGACTTAGTACAAAGCCCGATTGTTTGTTGATTGTTTGCGCCGGCACGATAATACAACATCGAACCCTGCCAATTCAAAACGTAATCCACGTAAACTTCGGGGTTATAACAATCGGTTAGTCTAACGTATATTTGTTGTACTTGTTGAATGTTGTTCCAGCCGTCCATATACCCGTTACGTTGCCAAGGGAAAAGTTGGATAAAATCAACTTCTCCGCCTGTTTGTGCGAGGTTAATAGGTCGATTGTAGGTAAAAACGTCTCCCTGAGCAAGTTTTAAGTGCATGCCGGTTAACTCTTCCGTCCAAATTTTGTCGGAACTAACGTTTTTCAACATTTCCAAAGTTTGGTATTCGATCGTAGAATTCGTTGTTTCGAACGTATAAGTGCTTGCCGCAACCGAAAAAGTTTTTTCCGAACGTAAAGTCTTACTGCCTGCTTGTGCCGCATACACGACTTTATACACGCCGGCTTTATCCAAAGTACATTCCGTCATATTACTTGCAGTACCGTCGGGCATTACGACTAAAACTTCCGTCGGTTCAACTTCGTTTCCGTTATACAAAAGCTTCTCGTTCGGTACAATAATTTTTTCACCGATGATATACTGGCTTTTTAATTCGCTTGTTTGCGTAGTATCGCAATCTACTATTTCCGCCGCAACGTTTTTTACAGAATAAACCCCGATGCCGATGCAAAACAAACAAACGACGGCTAATAGCGAAAACCATTTTTTATTTTTCTGTTTCATCTGTTTTCCTCCCTTTTTTTATTCTTTTACGCCGCCGATAGAAATGTTCCCCATCATTTTATCGCGCATAAACATAAAAATAACGAAAATAGGTATTGCGAGCATCATACATCCCGCAACACGCACGGGCACCTTCGATATTTGCCCCGTCGTAACATAATACGACATATAATAGACGCCGTAAGCAAGCGTAGGTAACGTCGGTAAATACAGTAGCGGGCTTTGATAATCGTTCCAAAATGCCACAAACGTTAAAAGCATCACCGTTGAAATCATTTTCATTGACAATGGAATAATAATGCTTACCAAAATTCTATAATAGGACGCACCGTCAATTTCGGCGGCCTCGGAATACGCGTTCGAAAGTCCTTCGTAAAAAGCGTAAAATACCAAATAATACATTCCCGAAAAGGAAAATTTTTGCAACACGTGCCCAAAAAAATTATCGTAAAGATTTAACGCACGCAGCATGTTAATCGTTGCAGGCGCAGTACCGACAAGCGGTAAAGTCATAACGATTAAATTTGCACTATAAACAATCTTAGACAAACGAAATTGTTTATATTTTACGCACATAAAAGCGGTAATCGCCGGAACGAATGCCGCAAGCACACAGCCAACCCCCGCGTACACGACGGTATTGAAAAGCATCTTCAAAATACCGTTCTTCGTTTCGTGGACGATCAATTTGTCTCCGCTATAAAAAGTTACTTTTTTGGTAAACTCGAAATTGTCATACATTAATCTGTAATTAGCCAGTTTCAAACACTCCTCCCTACTCTTCTCAAGGTTGGGAAGCCCCAGTACGTTATTCATAAACAAGAAATCCGTATTACTTTTTAAGGAAGTTAACAAACCCCACGCCAAAATAAAAATAATTGAAACCGAATAAATAAACAAAATCACCCAAAAGACAGAAATGAAGCTTACATTTATTACCTTAGTTTTTTTATTTCCTTTTTTTATCATGATCCCCTCCGTCAATCAGTGCTCGGACCGTATTTATCCAAGACCTTTTTCAAAACAGTAATTATACAGAAAAGCGTGACGCTAAATATAATACCGGCAGCGGAAAGTTCGGAAAAACTCAATGTTTCCGCATACGACGGAATTACTCCCGAACGCAAAGAATGCATATATATCGTATAACCGATTGTAGACAACCCTGCCGCGCCTTGTGCGAAGAAAGTATGTAAACAAAGTTGATTTGTAAAAATGCCGGAAACGCCGATAATCAAAAACGAACGAATTGTAGGGAATATCATCGGCAACGTAATGTACCAAAATTCCTGCAAAATATTCGTTCCGTCAATTTGAGCCGATTCTATAACCGAAGCGTTAATTCCGCTCATAGCGCCACCGAAAAGCAATACGTTTACACCAAACCCCATATATACGTTGTAAAAATACACTATCGCTTCTTTCGTATCGGAGTTATCTAAAAGCCCTAAAACCGTTTCACCCGTAATTTCTTTTACGATATATATGTAAACGTCCGTTACGATATATTTAAAAAGTAAAACGAATACGACGGAAGATATAATTTGCGGCATGAATAAAATGACTCGATATATCCCCGCCATCAGATAACCCTTATAGATATAAAAAGAAAAGAAAATTGCCAACGCCATCGCAAATAAAGTACACAACAAGAACCCTTTCAGTGAATTCATTATCATATACGAGTGTTCTTGCAAAAACGTTATCGCAGTTTTAAAATGAGTAAATCCGGCAAAAGTTATGTCATAACCGAGCGCACCCACTTTATTTTCATACTGTTGGAACGCCAATATGAGCATATTGGCGTTCGCATAGACGTAGAAAATGCAAAACTGCAATACAGGTAAAATCATTATACTGTAAAAGAAAATCGTTTGTTTTTTCTTTCTTTCATTCATTATCGTCTTTTTCATAGGTTGTTGCCTTTATTTTTTAGTCGCCTTGATAATAAGCAGCCCAATCGCTTGAGCTATAACGCGTCGCTTCGAAAATCTCTCTCAACGAAACGGAATTACGCATTGCGTCCAAGTGCCCGTCATACTTTATACCGCCGACTGTTACGCTCACGGGATGCACTTCATATTGCTTAATCTTGAAAATACTGGGATTAGCAAGGAAGGTGGCGTTATCGGCAACGGCGTAAACAATTTTACCGTTACCCGATTTTACGACGTTTTGGAAACTCTTTTCAAAATTATCCATATCGTTGTATACCGAGTCGCTGACCGTATGATTAATCAACGCCTTTTGCGTACCCGTAGAGGCGGCGTAGTTATCCAATTCTACGTCACTGTAAAGAAATTGCAAGAACTTCTTAACGGCGTTTACGATATCGGGCTTATTTTTGATATTTGCATTTACTACACAGTAAGAAGCGCCCATTTCCACGTACGTAACTTCGTTTGCCACACCTTCTTTAGGCGCAGGTCCGTCGAGTGACGTAGGCAAACTCATCCACGCGATATTACGTTCCGTTTTACCGGTATCGGCATAGAAAGAACTCAAGTTTTGAGCTTTTTCTTCCGTTTCGTTCCACCAATAGTTACCTTCCAAAATCATACCGATTTTCGGATTGGAGAACATACCGTTATAAATGAATTTCCCTTGCGCGTCCGTATGAGAAACCGTTGTCGTCTCGGAGTCATGAGAGAACCAGCCGAGCGTTTGAACTGCTTGCAAGAACGACATTGCGTAATATCTTGCCGCAGAGTCATAAATCTTGTAGCCGGTCGCTTCCGTAACCGTTATCGTTTTCGTCCTGGGTTTCTTAATTGACGCAAGCTTTTTATCGGAACCCGTTTCTTTAAAAAGAGGTTCGTCCGTAAAAGGACCGTCGGGGTGGTCGTAATCTACAACTTCCAACTCGCCGTCAAACGTATAATTAATTCTCATTTCATCATAACCTGCAAGCGAAGCCCAAAGAGCGATTTCCAAGTTCATAGCATAAGTCTTGTTCCCTCCCGTAAACGTGAAGGGCACAATACCGAGTTGTTTCATCTTTGCGCATAAAATCAGCATATCCTGAAGCGTCGTAGGCAAACCGTCGTCCTCCGTGCCGTAAACGCCGTCGTTACCGCAATGCTTTTTAGCCGTCGCAGACGCAACGAACCTCGCATCGCCGTACGAGCAGGAGAAAACGGAAACGGAACTTTCGCTATCATCGGCAAAATACAAATTGTTTTTGTCGAATAAATCCTGGTCGTAACTAATACCGGGTACGTACTCGAAGTGAGGTAAACCATAATAGTTCCCGTCACGCCCCTTTAACGCGCTCCTTCTTTCGACAGGAATTTTATCTTCAATCGAAAGAGTTTGTCCGTCTCTCGTATCGTATTTCTCCGTTAATACGTCGTTAAGTTCCAACAAAAATCCGCCTTGCGCCAGATCACGTACTTCCGATTGTTGTTCATAAAAATATATATTGTAACCCGACGTACTCATCGTTGAAAGGCGTTCGTCTCTCGACGTATCGATATCGATATAAATCCCTTGTTTACCTTCCTCAAATACCGTGTTTGCATTCTCTTTTTCAAAACGATCGGCTGCTTCTTCAAGCCATTCGCCACCGTAGCCGCCGTCGCAATTTGCCACGTAGATAACAGTCGTCTTCGACGTATCTACCTTCGGGTCGTCACCGTTACCGCCGCAACCCGCAAAAACCGAGCAGCCAAGCACGCCGACTAAAACCAGTGCTATCAATTTGTTGTTTTTCACCATTTTTTCTCCTTCAGCTACACTACCCCCCCCCCCCTAAAAAAGTTAGAAAAAACTTTTTGTGGGGAGGGAGGGTAGCCTTAATTTTTTTTATTCTAATCATTTGACACCAACCATTTCTAATTTGTGCCATAGTTATTGTAACCTATACATTGTGTCCGTGTATATCAATATTTAAATTCTTTTTTTCGAAATCTAACGATTTTTTATTGACAAATATTGTATTTTGTTCTAAAATTCAATTAATTCATTCTATCAATTCAAGGATTAAAAACAATGAAACAATTAGACGTCTCAACCGGTTCCCGTTTTGACTGCGGAATTTTTGACTCGGATGTTGAATACCCCAACAGAGAAAAATCCAGTGAGCGAACCGTGGTTTATTTTGAGTTGGAATTTTTTATTTCATGCAAAGGGACTTCCTTCCTTGACAACAAAGCCTACAAACTTATACCGCAAACGCTTTTAGTGGCAAAACCGGGACAAAAACGATCTTCCGTTTTCAATTTTCGGTGTTATTATATTCATTATTGGCTCGACCCCGATGATAAATATTACCAACTTTTAATGAATTGCCCCGATCATTATTACGTTATAGACCCTAAACGTTACGTAAACATTTGGGAAGATCTCATTTATTACGTTAACGTGAAAAACTATGACGAGAATTCGGATATTGTTAAAGCTAAGTTGACGGAACTATTCTATTTCGTAAATAACGACGCAAAAAACAATACGCCGCTTTACAGCAAAACAATATCGCAACACTATAATTTCAAAATCTTTCAATCCGTCGAATATATTGAAGAACATTATTGCGAAAATCTTTCTTTGGATTTTTTGGCAAAACAACTTTCGTATTCTAAAAATCATTACCAATACCTTTTTAGAACCACCGTGGGACAAACACCGCAACAATATGTTCAAAGCATTCGCATCAAACACGCCAAACAGCTTCTAAACAACCCACATTTATCTCTGATTGAGGTCGCTCTCGAAAGCGGCTTTTCGACGCAAGCATATTTTTGTTATATTTTTAAAAAAGAAACGGGGATTACCCCGTTAAAATATCGAAATACACTGATGAATAAATGATAGGTTCTCAATAAATAAATTTAAAGACGGGATTTATTAAATCTCGTCTTTTTATATACCTACAAATATCCTGCCGAACCTTATTTAAGCACGCAAAACGCGTACTTCCCCTTCGAAATTTATCATTCGCTTTCTACACATCTTTTTAGGTACAATAAAAAACAGAACGCAAAATTGCGTTCTGTTTTTTATTGTTAAAATTAAATTATTCAGCAACAACGGTAGCGCCGGCTTCTTTGAAACGAGCGATAATCTTGTCTGCTTCTT
>CAZARP010000020.1:15550-20005 GCA_964487575.1 uncultured Christensenella sp. | reverse complement strand
TGCTCTTTATCTTCCAACGTTTCTACGGTTATGGCGTTCGTGTCCATAACGTTTTCTACCGTGTCGGTTTTGTCGGCGAGCAGCAAGTCTTTGACGGTGACGACGCCGATCAGATGTTTTTTTCTGTCGGTTACGTAGCAAGTATATATCGTTTCTTTGTTGACGCCGGTTTTTCTGATTTTATCGAATGCGGAGTCGACGCTCATTCCCGCGGAGAGAGAAATGAATTCCGTCGTCATGATAGAACCGGCGGAGTCCTCCGGGTATTCTAAAAGTTCGTTGATTTGTTTGCGGTTTTCGGGGTCGGAGTTTTTCAGTATACGTTTAACGACGTTCGCCGGCATTTCTTCTATTATGTCTACGGTGTCGTCTAAAAACATATCGTCGATGACCGCTTTAAGTTCGGTATCCGTGAAGGCTTTGATAAGCGCTTCTTGCGTGTCCGAGTCGATTTCTATAAAAACGTCCGACGCGAGTTCTTTGGGCAGAAGTCTGAAAAACATCAACTGTTCTTTATCGTTTAGCTCGTCTTCCATAAAAAGCGCTATATCCGCAGGCTCGGTGTCGAGCAGAGTCATACGGAGGTCGGCAAACTTTCGCGATTGAAAGCTGTCGGCAAGTTTTTGGTAAACGTTCCGCAATTCTTCCATAAATTTGACCTCCTTAAAGAAAAAACAACCCCTGCGTACGGCAGGGGTTAAAACAATGCAAAAATGCTACCATTCTGGCTTTAGCACCGTAGGGCGGTGTAACTGCGTTGGAACACGCCTTGGCTTCGACGTGTTCTGTTGACCTTCTCATAGTGTCTCCACTATTTCGCGGCAGCAGTCCGTATCCCTATGGTAGCCTTACCTACCGGACGAATTAAGTTATTTATAGTTTACAGATTTTTTTTATCGTTGTCAACGATATAAGCGTCCGCGTTAAAATTTTTTTATTCTTCGGCGGCGTTGTCGTAAAGTATCGAGGGATTGATTTCGCGAACCGCCGATATAAAGGCGTCGTATTCCTCCGGCGATATGACTATCACGGTATACGTCGCGTCCTTAAAATACAAAACGAGTTTATCTGTTTTTTTAAACAGGACGAACTGCATCGCGTCGTCTACGGAATACTTACTTATTATTATGCCGAAGCAGCAACGTATGGTGCGTCCTCTTACGACGTATTTGCCGCACGTAAGCATACTCACGTCTATAATAAGCAGCAAAAGGTTTAATAAAAAGACCAGACAAAATATCGCGCCGTTCAAAGTTTCTTGTCGGGAAAAGAAAGAGTACACGTTGTACGCATTCCAGACGATGCCGACGGACGCCGTTATTAAAACGGCGAAAAGTAAAATTTTAACCGAAGTCGTGTAACGGTATTTAAAATCGTTTTTATTCATAATTACATTGTACATCAAAGTCGTATTAAAATCAAGACATTTATAAAACGATTGTTTATCCGAAGGAAACATCTGCCCTTGCCGTAACGCTTGCAATATTCGAAGAAGTATTGTATAATTTACGTAAAAATCTGCGAGGAAATTATGATACATCTTATAGACGGAGGAGTTTGTTACGAAAACGGCAAGTTGCGCCGCGTGAAAGAAGCGCCGTTCGGTGCCGAAAGAAAGACGATGGCGTATAAAATATTGTCGTCGCACAACGTCGCGCCCGATACGAACGGGAAGTTGCGGTTGAAGTTCGACGAAATAGCCTCTCACGACATAACTTACGTGGGCATTATTCAGACGGCGAAGGCGTCGGGACTGGACGAGTTTCCGTTGCCGTACGTACTGACCAACTGCCACAATTCGTTGTGCGCGGTCGGCGGTACCGTTAACGAAGACGACCACGCTTTCGGGCTTTCCGCCGCAAAAAAATACGGCGGAGTGTACGTTCCTCCGCATCTCGCGGTTATTCATCAATATATGCGAGAAATGCGAGCCTTTTCCGGCGCGATGATTTTGGGTTCGGACTCTCATACTCGTTACGGTGCGCTGGGCGCGTTGGCGATAGGCGAGGGCGGCCCGGAATTGGTTAAGCAGTTGCTTAATCGTACGTACGATATAGACGTTCCGAAGGTTGTCGCAGTGCATCTTAAAGGTCGGCTGCGCCGCGGCGTCGGACCTCACGACGTGGCGCTTGCGCTTATTAAAGAGACGTTTAAATGCGGATTTGTCAAAAATAAAATTTTAGAGTTTGTAGGCGGCGGCATAAAAGGGTTGTCTATGGATATGCGTAACGGTATCGACGTAATGACTACGGAAACCGCTTGCCTTTCTTCGGTGTGGGAGACCGACGAAAAGACGTTTGAATACTATTCCGTTCACGGCAGGCCGCAGGCATATAAGCCGCTTCACCCCGACGAGGGTGCGTATTACGACGGCGCGATAGAGGTGGATTTATCTTCCGTCGAACCTATGATAGCGTTGCCGTTTCACCCGTCGAACGCGTATACGATAAAAGATTTTTTGTCCAGACCGTATGAATTGCTGAAAGAATGCGAAGAAGCCGGCAATAAATTATTGCCGGACGGCGTCGGCAATTTTAAGCTTACGGACAAGATAGTCGACGGCAAAGTATACGTTGATCAAGGTGTCATAGCCGGTTGCGCCGGCGGCTCGTACGAAAACATAGCCGAGGCGGCGGAAATCATAGGCGATAATCCGTTGAATAGCGAAGCGTTCGTTTTAAACGTATATCCGTCCAGTCAACCGGTATATAAGGGATTGATAGACGGCGGATACGCTTCTAAGTTGATAGCGGACGGCGCGATTTTAAAAACGGCGTTTTGCGGTCCGTGTTTCGGTGCCGGGGACGTGCCGCGCAACAACGGTTTATCCGTAAGGCATACGACGAGAAACTTCGAGAGCAGAGAGGGTAGCAAACCTAAAGAGGGGCAACTTGCGGCGGTGGCGTTGATGGACGCGCGCAGTATCGCTGCGACCGCGGCGAACGGCGGTGCGATAACGGCGGCGACCGACGTGAATTATAAAAAAAAGTTAAAAAAATATCGTTTTGACGACGCCGTTTATAAGGCGAGAGTGTTTGCGCCGACAAAAGCGGATAAAGGGGTCGAATTGGTTTACGGTCCCAATATAACCGACTGGCCGAAAATAAATCCGTTGAAAAAACATTTGGTACTTAAGGTCGCGTCCGTGCTTACCGACGCGGTAACGACCACCGACGAACTCATCCCGTCGGGTGAAACTTCGTCGTATCGTTCAAACCCGTTGCGGTTGGCGGAATTCGCCTTGTCCAGAAAAGACCCCGATTACGTCGGGCGCGCCAAGTCTGTTGCGGCGGAAGGCATTCCGAGCGATCTGCGATTGAATACCGAGGAGGTTTCTTACGGAAGCGTTATTTGTGCGGTAAAGCCGGGCGACGGCAGTGCGAGGGAGCAAGCGGCATCGTGTCAAAGGGTGCTCGGCGGAGCGGCGAATATCGCTTGCGAATACGCGACCAAGCGTTACCGCAGCAACCTTATCAACTGGGGAATGATACCTTTTATATGCGATAAGGACGAAAAATTTTCGATAGGCGAAACCATAGTTATTAAAAACGCAGACGAATTTATTTTATCTGGCAAAGGCAGCGTTGCGGCGACGGTATACGGCGAAAATCAAAGGACGATAACGTTAAAAATCGAGCCGTTGACGGAAAGCGAAAAGCAGATAATACTCAGCGGTTGTTTGATAAATTATTATAACAAACGGGCATAATAATATTAGGCTTCGTCGGCATTTATCGATATGTTTCGGCATAAAATTATAAGGGTGCGTCATTATGGGATTTATCGATGAAATAAAAAGGACGTTCGGCGAAGCGTTGCCTGCCGCTCCGTCGTACAGAGCGGTCGTTTTCGGGGACGAGTGCGTTTATTTTGAGAACGTGTGTTCTATAGAAAGTTATTCGCCCGAACGGATTTCTTTGCGACTTAAAAAGGGCGGAATTTCGGTTGCCGGCGAGCGGCTGTTTATAAAAAAGTATTGCGACGGCGACGTTGCGGTGTGCGGAAAGATACGTTGTTTGGAGCGGACGTGAAAGGGTATTTTATAACCTATCGCTTAAAAGGCGTTAACGCAGACGGCTTCGTCAATACGTTGAAAAGGCGCAACCTTTCCGTGTATGATTACAAAAAAACCGACCGAAAGACGTTTTATCTCACGCTTAAAAGCGAGGACAGCCGAAAATTTTTTGCAATAGCCGAAGAAATGTGCTATACTAATATAACGGAAGCCAAAAAGGGCGGAAGGCGGTATCCGCTTGTCTACTTGTTGCGGAATTTCGGATTGATCGTCGGCGCGTTGTTGTTCGCGTTTGCGGCGGTTTATGCGGACGGGTTTATTCTGGAATATTCGTTCGTCGGTAGCGGTAGCGTTTATTGCAGAGAGGCGGAAGAATATTTATCCTCTCACGGGGCTAAAATACGGTCGAGGTTTTCCGACTTGGATTTAGACGCGCTTTC
>CAZARP010000020.1:11738-15450 GCA_964487575.1 uncultured Christensenella sp. | reverse complement strand
GTCGACGGGGTGATTACCGACGGCGAAACGACGCTTAACGTAAACGTCGTCGCGTCGGCGACGCTTGTTACTCGGACGGATTTTATCTACCGTTCGAAGAGTGACGACGAAGAAGAACGCGCGGTCGTTTTTGCGCTTGCCTCGCTCGAATACGACGAAAATTTAGAAGAAATCGTGACGAAAAGTTTTGACGGAACGGCTTACGTTTATAAGGTCCGCGTCACGACGAGGAGAACCGTTTTTGCGGGATAAAGGAAAATCTTATGAAAAAGATTGAGAACAGTAAATTTTTAAGATGGAGTAAGCGGGACTACGTTTGGAACGTGGTAACCTATTTTGTAAATGCGTTGATTTTTATCGCGCTTTATGCCGGCATCGTTTATATGGAGGGGCGAGGCAGCGGCGCCGCGTTTTTCGATTTTTGGAAAGATACGACCGACTTGCTTTGCTTTACGGTGTCCATCGTTTTCGTTTTCGCGTCGATGATTTTATATTTGGCGTTCGAGGATAAAAACTTTTTAAAGAACGCCGCCAATTCGGAAATGATTTTTTTGGTCATAGAACTCAGCGTCGTCGTGTGTTTCGTGTCCGGCAGATATTTAAGTTTGTATTTCAGACCGTTCGGGTTTGCGGCGCTGTTGATATTGTTTTTATGCAACAGCCGTTTCGCCGCGTTCGTCGATACCATTTTTTGCGTGTGTATGTTCCTTTTCGACGCGTTTACGGGTGCGTCGGGTTTGTCGGGCGACTTTCAGTTCGCGGTAACCATGCTGGCGATAAGCATGTCGTCGGGGTTCGCCGCCATTTACGTAGCGAAGAACGTTTATTCCCGAGCGAAGTTGCTCGTCGTTTCGTTTGTGGCTTCGGCTCCGTCGGTTATCTGCGTGTTTTTGCCGTTCGTGTCGTTCGGCGAAGAACATCTTCTCGTTTCGTTGGCGTTCGCGCTTGCCAGCGGACCGTTTTCCGCGGCGTGCTGTATGGTCGTGTTGCCGGTGCTGGAAGCGATTTTTAAGCGCGTATCCTGTTTTAAGTATGCCGAACTTACCGACCATAAAGCGAAGTTCATAAAAAAGATGATAGAACAAGCGCCGGGTACGTTTAACCATTCTATGGTGGTCTCAAACGTGGCGGAAGCCTGCGCGACCGCGATAGGCGAGGACTCGATGCTTGCAAGGACTTGCGCTTACTATCACGACATAGGCAAGCTTCGCAGACCGGAGTTTTTCAAGGAAAACCAAAGCGACGGGGTAAATCCTCACGACGATTTAACGCCGGAACTCTCCGCGAACATCATTCGCTCGCACACGAGGGACGGTTATCAGTTGGTTTTGAAAAACCGGTTGCCGCAAGAAATAGCCGACGTTTGTTTGGAACATCACGGCACCATGCCGATATTATATTTTTACGACAAGGCGAAAAAATTCACCGACGGGGAAGTCGATGCGTCGCAATATTGCTATCAGGGACCTAAACCGCACAGTAAGATAGCGGCTATACTTATGATAGCCGACAGCGCCGAGGCGGCTACGCGCGCGCTTAAAGAACGTTCGAGAGAAAAGGTTTACGAAGTGATTAAAAAAATCGTCGGAGAAAGAATGCAACTGGGACAATTCGACGAGTGTGAGATAACGCTTAAAGAATTGGATATAATCATAAACGCGGCGGTCAACTGTCTTACCGGCGTGTATCATAACAGAATAGAATATCCCAAGGTGGATATAGATAAGATAGAAGGACAACTTACGGGGGACGAAGCATAACGTGGCAAAACTTATAATCGATTGCGATAAATTCAAAAAAGACTCCGACGTCGCGGCGACCGCCGTGTATAAAACGCTCGGTCAAAAAGACAAGTTGAAAGCTGAACTCGTGTTCGTTTCCGCCGAACGCATAAAAGAGTTGAACGCAAGTTTAAGAGGCGTGGACTCGGTAACCGACGTTTTGTCGTTCCCGACGCTGGACGGTATCCGCGGACGCGTTTTGCGCGCTTCGGAACACCCCAACGACGTCGACGACGGACGGCTTTTTATCGGTTCCATAGCGATGTGCGAGGACAAAGTTCGTTCGCAAGCGGCAGAACTGGGACACGGAGAGGATAGGGAAAGAACGTATCTTTTGGTTCACGCGCTTATGCATCTTTTCGGTTACGACCATATGACCGACGAGGATAAGAAAGAGATGCGCGCGAAAGAAAAACAAGCGCTGTCGTTGTTGGGGATAGAAGAATGAAAAGCGGATTTGTTGCCGTAATCGGCAGGGCGAACGCCGGTAAATCTACCCTGATAAACGTATTGGTCGGCGAAAAGGTGTCCATCGTGTCGCCCAAGCCGCAAACGACGCGCGACAGGATTTTAGGCGTTTTAACGCAAGACGATTATCAGATAGTATTCGTCGACACGCCCGGATTGTATAAAGCGGACAATCTGCTCAATTCGGTCATGCAAAAGACGGCGGAAGACTCCGCCAAGGAAGTCGACGCGATAGTTTTCGCGGTGGACGCGCACGCCGGTTTGAGCGACAGAGATAAGGCGTTGATAAAAAAATATTCGGCGTTGTCGGTCCCTATGATAGTCGCGTTGACAAAAACGGATATAATGCCCGAAAGTTTGCTCGTGTCGGAGATAAAAGAACTTTCCGACGTCGCGAGAGAAATAGTTCCCGTATCGGCAAGAAAAGGCAAAAATTTGAAAGAACTTATAAAAACGCTCGTTTCGGTGTTGCCGGAGGGCGACCCTGTTTTTTCGGACGAAATTATATCTGACAAGTCGGGAAAATTTATGATTGCGGAAATTATGCGCGAAAAGTTGCTTATAGATTTCGACAAAGAAATTCCGCACGGCGTGGCGGTTATCGTCAATCGGTTCGTCCTGCGCCCCGACGGCAAGGTGTACGAAATAAGTCTGGACATAATTTGCGAAAAGTCCAATCACAAGGCGATAATTATAGGCAAGGGCGGTTCCGCGATTAAAAAAGCGTCCGCGTTTGCGCGTCGGGATATGGAAAAGTTCCTCGGCAAAAAGGTGTTTTTGACGACTTACGTCAAGGTTAAAGAGGATTGGCGAAACAGCGCTTATCTGCTAAAAGAACACGGCTACGGCGAGGGTAACGTTTAGTATATAAAGAATAAAAGGTCGGTTTTATCGCATACTGCTTTTACAAGGAGGCTGTTATGGCGAAAAAAATCGGCGGATTTGATTTTGAAGACCCGGCGCAAGCGGCGTGGGAATTGTTTGAAAAAACCGGGGAAATTTCTTATTATCTGCTTTACTCTAAACTGAAAGACAAGCATTAAACGAGGTTTTATGGAGGAAAAGGTCGACGGCATAGTGCTCGGCGGCGTCAATTACGGAGAGAACGATAAAATTCTCAACATCTTCACTCCGGAATTCGGCGTCGTGTCGGCGAAAATAAAAGGCGTCAAAAAGGCCGGCGCAAAGTTGAAATTCGCCGCCGAGCCGTTTTGTTTTGCCGAATTTACCTTTTCACGGCGCGGAGAGTTCCGCACGGTCACGGGGGCAAGCCTTATAGACAGTTTTTATCCGATACGTGAAAATTTGGAAAAGTTTTTTTGCGGCGGCACGGTTTTGGAATTCGTCAAAAGGTTCGAAAAAGAAAGCATCGTTTCTCCCGAAACCCTCTCTCTGTCGATAGAAGCGTTAAAAAGGCTCGCGTACGGCGACGACGAACCGAAGTCGGTGCTGTGCGGTTTTCT
>CAZARP010000020.1:0-11638 GCA_964487575.1 uncultured Christensenella sp. | reverse complement strand
TTGAAACTGCTTAATTATTATTTGACGAACAAACCCGAAGAAAGGTTGAATTCTTTGGTCGAGTTACTGGGTATCGTATCTTAAAAAGGAGAAAAAATTATGAACAAAGACGTAATATTGATGATTGCCGATAGGCGCAGCGTTTCTATCGGTATGCTTATAGAAGCCATCGAAAACCAAGGAGTAATTTGTCGTAAAGAGTTTTACGACGTTACTGCCGAAGAAGTAAAAAAAATCAACCCCAAAGGCATAGTGTTTAGCGGCAGTCCCGACCATATTTACTTAAAAGGCTCGATACGTCCCGACGAGAAGATATTCGATTTGGGTATCCCCGTACTGGGTATTTGTTACGGGTTTCAATCTATAGTGCAAATTTTCGGCGGAGAAGTAAAACTCGGCGAAAATCCGGAAAACGGAGCCTATAAAACGGAGTTGTTTGAAAGTCGTTTGTTCGAGGGGATGCCCGCATCGGACACCGTGAGGATGTCGAGATACGATAGGGCGTATAAAATGCCCGACGGGTATAAACTTACGGCGTCGACGCCGACGTGTCCGATATGCGCGGTAGAGAACGAAGAAAAACATATTTACGGCGTACAATTTCATCCCGAACACCCGGACAGCGCGCACGGCGGAATATTATTTGAAAATTTTATACGCAAAATATGCGGCGCGGGCGAAAAACTTTAGCATACATACGATAAAGAGAGTCGTGACGGCTCTCTTTTTTTGCGGAAAAAATAAATACAATATGCCTTGCGTACGATTGACCTTTTGCCGTTCGGTATGATATAATACAAACACGGATTGTTACGGAACGCGACACGCCGCGTCGGCGCGTCGGGTTTTGACCGACGGAGGTATCTTGAAGTGAAAAAAATCGGGATTGTGATGGGCAGTGACAGCGATATGCCTGTAGTAAAAAAAGCGGTCGACGTTTTAAAGTCTTTTGACGTTCCGTTCGAAGTACATATTTATTCGGCACATCGCACACCTGACTCGGCGTGCGATTTTGCGTTGAAGGCCCGTAAAAACGGTTTCGGCGCGTTGATTGCTTTTGCCGGAATGGCGGCGCATCTTGCCGGCGCGTTGGCGGCGCGCACGTCGTTGCCGGTGATAGGCGTCCCGTGCAAGTCGTCCAACCTCGAAGGGCTGGACGCGCTTTTGTCTACCGTTCAAATGCCTTCGGGCGTGCCGGTCGCCACGGTGGCGATTAACGGCGGCGCGAACGCGGCGTTGCTTGCCGTACAAATACTCGCGGTGGAAGACCGAACCCTTGCGGAAAAACTTGACGCAAAGCGTTCGGCGGACGAGGCGGCTGTTTTGGCAAAAGACGCCGCGGTAACGGATTTGCTTTAATTTTTTATTATATAAAGGAGAACCAAAAATGCAAAAACTTGTCTACACAGGTAAAACGAAGAACGTTTACGCGCTTGAAAACGGAAATTATCTTTTGAAGTTTAAAGACGATTGCACCGGTAAAGACGGGGTGTTCGACCCGGGCGAAAATTCGGTGGGGCTCACCATCGACGGCGTCGGTGACGTCAATTTGCGTATGTCCGTTTATTTCTTCGAAAAGATAAACGCGGCGAACATAAAAACGCATTACGTCGGCGCAAACTTAAAAGACACCACTATGGAAGTGTTGCCGGCAAAAGTTTTCGGCAAAGGTTTGGAAGTGATTTGTCGTTATAAAGCGGTGGGCAGTTTCTTCCGTCGTTACAGCGATTATATAGAAGAAGGCGCGGACTTACCGGCGTACGTGGAAATGACTTTCAAAAACGACGCGAAAGGCGATCCGTTAGTCATAAAAGACGCTTTGGTGGCGCTCGGCGTGATGACCGACAAACAATACGACGACATCAAGGCTATGACGCAAAAGATTACCAAAATAGTCGCGGACGACCTTAAAGAAAAAGGTCTCGACCTTTACGACATTAAATTCGAATTCGGATACGACGCAAACGGCAACGTTATGCTTATCGACGAAATCGCTTCGGGCAATATGCGCGTGTATAAAGACGGGAAGTACGTCGACCCCATGACTTTGTCTAAACTTTTCTTTGCATAAAAGGGGAACGTAATGGGCGGTTTTTTCGGAATTGTTTCCAAAAGAGATTGTTTAGCCGACGTTTTTTTCGGCGTCGATTATCATTCTCACCTCGGCACGCGTCGCGGAGGTCTTGCGGCGTACGATAAAGAAATAGGGCTTCAAAGAAAAATACATAATATAGAAAATTCGCCGTTTCGGACCAAGTTTGAAAAGATTTTCGAAGAGATGACCGGTACGTCGGCTATCGGCTGTATAAGCGATACCGACTCTCAACCTATGTTGATAAGATCGAAACTCGGCACTTACGCTATATCCACGATAGGTATAATCAACAATGCCGAAGAGCTTGTTCGCGAGTGTCTTAACAACAAAGGCGGTTATTTCGACGCGATGACGGGCGGAGAGGTCAATTCCACCGAACTCGTCGCGGCGTTGATAAATCAGAAAAGCGACTTTGCGGAGGGCATAAAATACGCGCAAGAGCGCATAGACGGCACCTGCGCCGTTTTGATACTGACCGACGACGGGGCTATAATAGCGGCGAGGGACAGGGTAGGCAGGTTGCCGCTTCTTATCGGCGGCAACGATTGCGGATACGCCGCGTCCTTCGAGTCGTTTGCCTATCAGAAATTGGGGTACGAGGACGTAAAGGAACTTGGTCCCGGCGAAGCGGTTAAATTGACGACCGACGGAATGACCGAATTGATACCGCCCGGAAAAAAGAAACGCGTCTGTTCTTTTTTGTGGAGTTATTACGGCTATCCGACCGCCACTTACGAGGGCGTTAACGTAGAGGCCATGCGTTGCCGCAACGGCGAAATAATGGCGGAGTACGATAAAAAAATCAAATCGGCAGAGGATATAGATTACGTCGGCGGAGTGCCCGACTCGGGGACGCCACACGCGATAGGTTACGCAAATGCGAGCGGTAAAAAATTCGCCAGAGCGTTTATAAAGTATACGCCGACCTGGTCGAGGAGTTTTACCCCCGCAAAACAGTCGGACCGTGCGAAGGTCGCTCATATGAAGCAGATACCCGTCCACGAGTTCATTAAAGATAAAAATCTTCTTTTTGTCGACGACTCTATAGTAAGGGGAACTCAACTGAAAGAAACGGTGGAATTTTTATACGACAACGGAGCCAAATCCGTTCATATGCGTTCGGCTTGTCCGCCTATTATGTACGGGTGTAAGTATCTTAATTTCTCTCGGTCGACAAGCGATATGGAATTGATTGCCAGACGCGTCATTAAAGAACTCGAGGGAGAAGAAGGCTTTAAGCACATAGAAGAATATTCCGACGGGGAAACCGAACGCGGAAGGGCGCTTCGGCGGACTATTTGCGAAAAATTCAATTTTTCGTCTTTGGAATTTCAATCTTTGGAAGGAATAATCAAGGCGATAGGGTTAGACGAGTGCGAACTTTGTACTTATTGCTGGAACGGGAAGGAATAAAATTATGATAAACAAATCTAAATCTGACAGTTATGCAAGCGCCGGCGTGGATATAACCGCCGGATACAAATCGGTCGAATTGATGAAAAAGCATATCGCGAGGACGAAGAACGAAGGTTGTTTGGACGACGTCGGCGGCTTCGGCGGTTGTTTCGGGCTTAACCTTGACGGAATAAAAGAGCCGGTATTAGTGTCCGGTACCGACGGCGTCGGCACGAAAATCAGGCTGGCGATGCTTTTGGATAAGCACGATACGATAGGCATAGACTGTGTCGCGATGTGCGTTAACGACATTATTTGCTGCGGCGCCAAACCTCTTTTCTTTTTGGACTACATAGCGTGCGGTAAAAATTATCCCGAAAAAATCGCGGCAATCGTGAGCGGCGTCGCGGAGGGGTGCGTGCAATCCGGCTGCGCGCTTATCGGCGGCGAAACTGCGGAACACCCCGGTCTTATGGCGGAAGACGATTACGACCTCGCCGGGTATTGCACCGGCGTTGTCGACAAGTCTAAAATTTTGGATAAAAACTCGGTACGGGTCGGCGACGCGGTAATCGCGTTGGCGTCTACCGGTATACATTCCAACGGATTTTCGTTGGTAAGAAAGATTTTCGACGTGGAGAACGCCGACTTAAAATCGCCGATTGCCGAATTAGGCGGCAAATCGCTCGGAGAAGCGTTGCTGACGCCTACCAGAATTTACGTTAAGTCGATGTCGGCGCTTTTCGACAGCGTTAAGGTTAAATCTGTTTCGCATATAACGGGCGGCGGTTTTTATGAAAACATTCCCAGAAGCATTCCCGACGGACTTTGTGCGAAAATCGAAAAGGCGGCGGTCAAGGTGCCTCCGATTTTCAAATTGCTCGCAGAAAAAGGCAACGTAGACGAAAGAGATATGTTCAATACGTTCAATATGGGCGTCGGGATGAGCGTCGTCGTCGCGAAAGAAGACGTCGATAAGGCTTTGGCAATTCTCCGCTCGCACGGGGAAGACGCTTACGTTATAGGCGAAATCGTCGCGGGCGACGACAAAATAGAAATATGTTAAAAAAGTTTGCCGACGGAATAGCCGCAGGGCTTATGATAACGATAGGTTGCGCCGTATACTTGGCGTGCGAAGTAAAATACGTCGGTGCGATTTTTTTCGCGGTGGCGTTGCTTACCATTTGTTTAAAAGGGTATTCGCTTTTTACCGGCAAAGTCGGGTATTTACCCGAAAGTCATTCCAAAGACGACGTCGAAGCCTTGCTTTTGGGACTCTTGGGCAATGCGGTCGCCACGTGCGGCGCAGGCTTTGTTTTGGGACTCACGATGCCGGGACTTAAATCGGCGGCAATCGCCGCGTACGACGCCAAACTTACGCAAGAATGGTATCAGACGTTGGTCCGCGCGATTTTCTGCGGCGTGCTTATGTACGTAGCGGTCAGTACGTATAAAGAAAACAAGATGCTTGCAGGCATATTCTTCGCGGTGCCGGCGTTTATCTTAAGCGGTTTTGAACACTCGATAGCCGATATGGGTTATTTCGGTATATCGGGGCAGGTTTCGGCGCAAGCGTTTTCGTTTATAGTAATTGTTTTGGTCGGCAATGCCATAGGCGGCGTTTTGCTTCCGCTTATAACGGGCAAACTTAAAATAAAGAAGAAAGCGTCGGAGGGTGCCGAAGATGAAAAAGACGCTTAACGTCGTAGTGTTGGTGTCCGGCGGCGGAACCAACTTGCAAGCGCTTATAGACGCGGAAAAAAGAGGCGAAATAAAAAGCGGAAAAATCACTTGCGTCATATCGTCCAAATCGGATGCGTACGCGCTGAAACGCGCGAGCGACAACGGGATTAAAACCAGAGTAATAGAGCGGCGCTTATACGACGACGTCGCCTCTTACAGCCGTGCGATGCGCGACGCGCTTATCGAGGAACAAGCGGACGCGGTGGTATACGCCGGGTTTATGACTATTTTGGACGACAGCGTGTGCGACGCGTTTGCCGGCAAAATGATAAACGTTCACCCTTCGCTTATACCGGCGTTTTGCGGTAAAGGATATTACGGCTTAAAAGTTCACGAAGAAGCGCTGAAAAAGGGCGTTAAGGTGTCGGGCGCGACGGTGCATTTCGTTACGTCGGAATGCGACGGCGGACCGATAATACTTCAAAAAGCGGTAGAAGTAAAAGCCGACGATGCTCCGCAAACTCTGCAACGCAGAATAATGAAAAACGCGGAATGGCAGATTTTGCCGCAAGCGGTCGAGCTGCTGTGTGCCGGCAGAATAGAAATTAAAGACGGAAAAGCATTTATAAAATAAAGGCGGTAATTATGGAAATAAAAACAATCGAGAGCGAATTGAACTCGCTTGCTTATCACGGGAGAGGAATTCTCATAGGCAAGAGCGCGGACTCTAAAAAAGCGGTAATCGCGTACTTTATTATGGGCAGAAGCGAAAACAGCAGAAACCGCGTTTTCGTCGCGGACGGCGAGGGTATTCGTACGCAGGCGTTCGACGAAGCCAAAATGGTCGACCCTCATTTAATCATTTATTCGCCGGTAAGGGTTTTGGGTAACAAGACCATAGTGACCAACGGAGACCAAACGGACACCGTATATAATTTGATGGACAGACAAATGACTTTCGAACAAGCGCTCCGCACGAGGGAATTCGAAGACGACGCGCCTAATTATACTCCGCGTATTTCGGGCGTGGTCAGAATAGACGACGGCGATATGAACTTCGCGTTGTCTATATTAAAATCCGCCGAGGGTGACGCGACTTCTTGCGAAAGATTTACCTACGCGTATAACAATCCTTTGCCCGGCCGTGCGAAGTTTATACATACCTACAACGGTGCGGGTTCGCCGTTGCCGAGCTTCGAGGGGGAACCGAAAACGGTAACAATCCCCGATGTCGATATAGACGCGTTTACCGAAAAAGTGTGGAACAATCTCAACGAGGACAACAAGGTATCGCTTTTCGTGCGGTATATAGATTTGGAAACGGGCGCGCATTCGTCCAGGATAGTGAATAAAAACGTTTAAGGAGCATTTTAATGAAGGAATTCGAACTGAAATACGGTTGCAATCCCAATCAAAAACCGTCTAAAATTTATATGAACGACGGCGGCGATTTGCCCATAGAGATACTTAACGGAAGACCGGGGTATATTAATTTTTTGGACGCGTTTAATTCGTGGCAACTGGTTAAAGAACTTAAAGAAGCGTCGGGTTTGCCGTCGGCGACGTCTTTTAAGCACGTCAGTCCGACGTCGGCTGCCGTCGGGGTCAAACTATCCGATACGCTTAAAAAAGCGTGCTTCGTCGACGATGTGGAAGGGCTTGACAATTCTCCTTTGGCGTGCGCTTATGCGCGTGCTCGCGGTACCGACCGCATGTGTTCGTTCGGCGACTGGGTGGCGTTGTCCGACGTTTGCGACGTGACGACGGCTAAAATGATTAAGAGAGAAGTGTCCGACGGCGTTATCGCGCCGGGATACGAACCCGAAGCACTGGAAATTTTAAAGACGAAAAGAAAGGGCGGCTATAACGTGGTTAAAATCGACCCTCGATACGTTCCGCAAGAAAAAGAAACAAAGCAGGTCTTCGGAATAACTTTTGAGCAAGGACGCAACAATTTCAAGATAAACGCCGAATTGCTTAAAAACATCGTGACGGATAATAAAGACTTACCGGCGGACGCCGCGCGAGATCTTATCATCGCGCTTATAACCTTAAAATACACGCAGTCGAATTCCGTTTGTTATGCTGTCGACGGGCAGGCGATAGGCGTGGGCGCCGGACAGCAGTCGCGCATACATTGTACGCGTCTTGCCGGCACAAAGGCGGATACGTGGTTTTTGCGTCAGCACGAAAAAGTGCTTTCGCTTCCGTTTAAGGCGGATATATCCAGACCCGACCGCGACAACGTTATAGACGGTTATATCAATCGTAACGAAGAAGACGTTTGCGCGGACGGAGTATGGCAAAGGTATTTTACCGAAAGGCCGCAACCTTTTACTCGCGATGAGCAGGAGGAATATTTAAAGACGATAGACGGCGTTTCGCTCGGTTCCGATGCGTTTTTCCCCTTCTTCGACAATATCGAAAGGGCGAAAAAGAGCGGGGTAAAATATATAGCGCAACCGGGCGGCTCGATACGCGACGACGCGGTTATAGATTGTTGCAACAAACACGGAATGGTTATGGCGTTTACCGGTATGCGCTTGTTCCATCACTAAGGTGAAAAAATGAATATACTTGTGGTTGGCGGCGGCGGCAGAGAGCACGCGATAATAAAAAAAATAAAACTTAACGGCGACGTCGAAAAGATTTATGCGTTGCCGGGCAACGGCGGCATCGCGAAAGACGCCGTTTGCGTAAACGTTTCGGCTACCGATATAAAAGGAATAACGGCGTTTGCGACGGAAAATAGAATAGATTACGTCATAGTCGCGCCCGATGACCCGTTGGTTTTAGGCCTCGTCGACGCGCTCGAAGAAAAGGGCATACCCTGTTTCGGACCGAATAAGGCTGCTGCGATTATAGAGGGTAGTAAGGTTTTTTCCAAAAACCTTATGAAAAAGTACGGCATACCGACCGCGGATTATCGCACGTTCGACGACGCGGCGGAAGCGCTGGCGTATTTGGACGTCGCGCCGATGCCTACGGTCGTAAAAGCCGACGGATTGGCGCTCGGTAAGGGCGTTATTATCGCCGATGAGCGGAGCCAAGCAAAACAAGCCGTTAACGAGATAATGAAAGACGGCAAGTTCGGCGCGAGCGGCAAGCAGATAGTGATAGAGGAATTTTTGACAGGACCGGAAGTGTCGGTGCTGGCGTTTACCGACGGAGAGACGTTGGTTCCGATGGCATCGTCGATGGACCATAAACGCGCAAAAGACGGCGACGAGGGGCTTAACACGGGCGGAATGGGTACGATAGCGCCCAATCCGTTCTATACGAAGGAAATCGCCGACGAGTGTATGGAAAAGATTTTTCTGCCGACCGTCCGCGCGATGAAAGCCGAAGGGCGCACGTTTAAGGGGTGTTTGTATTTCGGATTGATGCTTACTGCGGACGGGCCAAAGGTGATAGAATATAACTGCAGGTTCGGCGACCCGGAAACGCAGGTCGTGTTGCCTCTTTTAAAAACCGACCTTTTAACGGTTATGCGCGCGGTTACGGAAGAAAGATTAAAAGACGTCCGCGTCGAGACGGAAGATAAATTCGCGTGTTGCGTTATCGCCGCGTCGAAAGGATATCCCGAAGCGTATGAAAAAGGTTGCGAGGTTATCGTGCCGCGAGAAATTTCGGACGACGTTTGTTTTGCGGGGGTTAGGCGTGACGGCGACAAATTGCTTTCCGACGGCGGCAGGGTATTGGGCGTCGTCAGCGTGGAAAATTCTTTGGAACTTGCCGTGAAAGCGTCGTACGAAAAAATGAAAAAAATTCGTTTCGACAACGGGTATTATCGTACGGATATAGGAAGAAAAGCCTTAAAAGCGACGGAGAGGAATTAAAAATGGTTTACAGAGTTTACGTAGAAAAGAAAAAGGAACTTGCGAACGAGGCGAAGTCGTTGTTGTCGGACGCTAAAGGTTTGCTCGGCATAAGTCGTTTACAGGACGTAAGGATTTTAAATCGTTACGACGCGGAAAACATTTCTTCGGATTTGTTCGAATACGCCGTCGGTACGGTTTTTTCAGAGCCGCAAACGGATATCGTTTATAAAGAACCGCAATTCGGTCGTGCGAAGGTTTTTGCCGTCGAATATTTGCCCGGGCAATTCGACCAACGTGCGGACAGCGCGGCGCAATGCATACAGATAATCTCTATGCAAGAACGTCCGACCGTACGCTCGGCAAAGGTGTACGCTCTTTACGGCGATTTAACCGAAGGCGACGTGGCGGAAATCAAAAAATACGTTATCAATCCGGTAGAGGCGCGGGAAGCCGAATTATCGCTCCCCGAGACTTTGGCGATGCGCTATGAGGTCCCTACGGGAGTAAAAACGCTCGACGAATTTTTGTCGTTGGACAGAAGCGGTATAGAGGATTTCGTCAAAAACAACGGACTTGCGATGGATGCGGACGACGCGATTTTCTGTCAAAAATATTTTAAGTCGGAGGGCAGGGCGCCGACGGTCACCGAAATACGAATGATCGATACGTACTGGTCCGACCATTGCCGTCACACGACTTTTTTGACCGAAATCGACAGTGTGAAGTTCGAGGACGAGTTGCTTCAAAAAACTTACGAAGAATATCTCGACGTGAGAAAAGAACTCGGCAGGACCAAGCCGATATGCTTAATGGATATAGCGACGGTTGCGGTTAAATATTTAAAAAAGCAGGGTAAACTCGACAAACTGGACGAGTCGGAAGAAATCAACGCGTGTACGGTTAAGATAAACGTAGACGTCGACGGCGTTTCCGAGCCGTGGCTGTTGTTGTTTAAGAACGAAACGCATAACCACCCGACCGAAATAGAACCGTTCGGCGGTGCGGCGACGTGTATCGGCGGAGCCATACGCGACCCGTTGTCGGGCAGAGCGTACGTTTACGGCGCAATGCGCGTGACCGGTGCGGCGGACCCGACGGTTCCCGTCAGTCAAACCATACAAGGCAAACTGCCGCAGCGTAAAATAGTTACGACGGCGGCTAACGGATATTCTTCTTACGGCAATCAGATAGGTCTTGCCACGGGGATAGTGGACGAAATATATCACGACGGTTACGCGGCAAAGCGTATGGAAATAGGCGCGGTAATAGCGGCGGCGCCGGCGGAGAACGTGCGTAGGGAAACTCCTTGTCCCGACGACGTCGTCGTTTTGCTCGGCGGCGGCACGGGACGCGACGGAATAGGCGGCGCGACCGGCTCGTCTAAAGCGCATAACGCGCACTCTGTCGAAAACTGCGGAGCGGAAGTCCAAAAGGGCAACGCGCCGGAAGAACGTAAACTTCAAAGGCTTTTCCGCAATCCGAAAGCGACGAAGATGATAAAAAGATGTAACGATTTCGGTGCGGGCGGCGTGTCGGTCGCCGTCGGTGAACTTGCAGACGGACTGGAAATCGACCTCGACGCGGTTCCTAAAAAGTACGAAGGCTTAGACGGGACCGAACTTGCGATAAGCGAGTCGCAAGAGCGTATGGCGGTGGTCGTCGCACCCGAAGACGTAAAAGATTTTCTTGCGCTGGCAGAGGAAGAAAACCTTTCCGCAAAGCCGATAGCGCGCGTTACCGAAACGCCTCGTCTCGTGATGACATGGAACGGCGTAAAGATAGTCGACGTGAGTCGCGAATTCTTAAATTCCAACGGTGCGGCTAAACATATAGACGTATCGCCCGAAAAACCGAAAAACTTCGACAAAGAAATAAACGGCGGTTTTGCGGAAAATTATAAAAAGACAGCGTCGGACCTAAATATATGTTCCAAACGCGGATTGTCGGAAAGGTTCGACTCTACAATCGGCGCAGGGACGGTGCTTATGCCGTTCGGCGGAAAACGTCAGTTAACGCCGATACAGGCGATGGTGCAAAAAATATCGGTGGAAAAGAAGCACACCGACGATTGTTCGCTTATGGCGTGGGGGTACAATCCTTTCATATCGGAAAAAAGTCCTTATCACGGCGCTTATTTGGCAGTAGTGGAGTCTATATCCAAACTTATCGCGACGGGTGCGGAATACAAGGACGTATACCTTACATTCCAAGAATATTTCGAAAAACCCGGCACCGACGGCAAACGTTGGGGCAAACCTTTTGCGGCGCTGCTCGGCGCGTTCAAAGCGCAAAAAGATTTAGGCGTGGCGTCGATAGGCGGTAAAGACTCTATGAGCGGTTCGTTCGAAGATTTAGACGTGCCGCCGACGCTGGTGTCGTTTGCCGTAACGACTCAAAAAGTCGCGGACGTCGTTTCTCCGGAATTTAAGAAAGCCGGCAATCGCGTCGTGGCAATAAGACCCGAATATAATTCAAAAACGCGCCTTCCGGAACCGCAATCGCTTATCGCGGCGTTCGGCAAAGTGACCGAACTGCTCCGTTCTGGTAAGGCGGTTTCTTGTTATACGATAGGGCTCGGCGGCATTGCGGAAGCCGTTATGAAGATGAGCTTCGGCAACGGGTTCGGCTTTAAGTACGCAGACGG
>CAZARP010000019.1:18250-20996 GCA_964487575.1 uncultured Christensenella sp. | reverse complement strand
TTTATCGCTCTTTTTCTTTTTAGGTTTAGAATTCAAACTTTACAAGTCGTCCGCGTCCTGAACGGGTACTTCGTATTCGTCGTAGTAGTCCGTCCCGTGTAAGAACCGTTTTTATCAAACTTGCTTTTCATAATATTGACTTTTGCAGCCTTTTTATTACTTGCAGTCTTTGACATCTTTGTTCTTTGCGGTAGACGCTTTGGTTTTCTTTTTAGCTTTCATAAATTCCCTCCCTTGGCATTACTATGCGCAGAAGGGCAATAATTTATTCATAAAATTTAAAAACTCGCTTTTTCGTGCTTTTCGTATCTTTTTTTATTATTTGCCGAAACTATTTTTTATAAGGAGCAAAATTATGAATATAAAAGACACGCAAACACAAAAAAATCTTATGACGGCTTTTTTAAGAGAAGCAGGGGCGTATTCCGAATACCTTTTTTACGCCGAACAAGCCAAAACCGAAGGGTACGAAAAAATTTACGAGGTTTTCACACGGTTCGCAAATAACGAAAAAGCACATTCGTTAATATGGTTTAAACTCTTTCACGGCATCGGCGGAACGGAAGAAAACCTAAAAGACGCGGCAGAACTGGAACGTTTCGAACGTTCGACGATGTATGCGGAATTTTCAAAAACCGCAAAAGCCGAGGGACTGGACAACGTCGCCGAACTTTTCGACGCCGTCGCCGCCATAGAAAAACGCCACGAAGAAGTTTATAAAACGCTTTTCCTTAAAGTTAAAAACGACGAAATGTTCTCGGAGCCGGAGGAGGTCGTTTGGGAATGTCTTAACTGCGGACATATCCACGTCGGGAAACAACCGCCCAAACAATGCCCCGTCTGTTCGCACCCCGTGTCGTTTTTCTGCATAAAACCTAAAAACGCGTAAATTAAAAATCGACGCGCTTCGGCGTAAAACGTCGAAACCGCGTCGATATAACCCGTATTTTATTAAAGCACTTCTTCCAAAAACGCCTTATATATTTCAAAAGATTTAAGTAAAAGTTCTTCTTTGAAAAATTCATTGGCACTATGCGCGCAACTGTCTTCGTTAGGGAAACCGACGCCGAACGCACAACCTTTTTCGAAAACTCTCGCAAAGGTGCTGCCGCCCATCGAAATAGGTTCGCCCTTTTCGCCCGTTACGCTTTCATACGCCTTTAACAGCGACGTCACGAACCAGCCGTCTTTTTCCACGCACACAGGAATGTGTTTTTCGGAAACCGAATATTTAAGTCCGCTTTTATCAAGCCTTTCTCGCACGTCTTTTACGCTAAGCGGATACGGGACCCTGCAATCGCAAGCGATATGCACGCCCTTTTCGTCCTCGAACAGCAAGTCGGGCGACAAAGTAACCTTCCCTTGCGGAGAAGCGAGTTCCGATACCCCGTAGCAATCCTTAAACAAACATTCTATTACCTCTTTCACTTCCTCGCCCGCCGCCGAAAAATATTCGAACAGCGGTTTAAGCGCGTTCTTGCCGAGTTCGGGATGAGAGCCGTGCGCGGTTACCCCGATACTTTCGATAACGCCGTCTTTTAAGGTAAGACCGTATTCGTTTAATTCTTCCGACGACACTTCTTTTTCCGCTTTAGCGCAAGCATAAGCACAGACCGCGTTTATAACGGTACCGCCGTTTAGCCCCGAAAAATATTTAAGTTTCGGCAAATCGAAGGTTATGACGTACACGCCTTTTTCCGCATAAGACACCGGGAAGTTCCCGTCGGGCGAAATGCCGTACTCGGGCATCGAAGTTTTAGTTTTAAGATATTCGACGTCCTGCCAACCCGTTTCCTCGTTACACCCGACGAAGAAGCGGATTTTTCTTTTAGGCGTTATGCCGCTTTCTTTCAATTCCTTAAGCGCGTATAAAAACAGCAGCATCGGCCCCTTGTCGTCCTCTACGCCCCTCGCGTAAAACACGCCGTCTTTCAACGTCAAAGTAAACGGGTCGGTATCCCAACCGCCGCCCGTCGGCACCACGTCCAAATGCCCGATAACGCCGATTTCTTCGCCCTCGCCGAAAACTATTTCGCCGGCATAATCGTCGTAATTTTTAGTTTCAAACCCGAAACTTTGAGCCTTATTTAAAAACCACCTTAACGCATTTTTAGTTTCTACGCCGAAAGGCGCGTCTCCCTCCGCACCGTTAAACACGCTTTTAAAAGCGATTAATTCCGCTAAATCTTTCTTAAATTCCGAATAATGCTTCATAATACCTCCCGTATGATTATTTTATAGTATAAAAGGATAAAAATGTCAACTAAAAAAAAGAATTTTCCTTTTTTTACTATCATATTATCGCTTTTTGTGTTACAATAATGTTTGTGATTACCGATGATTTGCATACCGGACATCGCAAAAGAATGCTTACGCGTTTAAGCGTTTCCCCCGAAACGCTTTCCGATCACGAATTACTCGAAATACTTTTATATCCCGTAATCCGTCGCAAAGATACGAACGGCTTGGCGCATAAACTGCTAAAAGTATTCGGCAACTTAAAAAATCTTTTCAACGCCGACGCGTCGGAAATAGCCTCCGTCGACGGCGCCGGAGAAGCCGTTGCCGCGCACATAGTGTCTATCGGAAGAATTTTTGCAATAGTTCGACAAGAAAAAGAACGTGATATTAAATGGTTTTCTTTCGACAATAACCGCAAAGAAATAGTTCGACTTTTTTACGGACTTAACGACGAGCGGTTTATTATCGTGTTGCTCAACGCCAAGTACGGGAAAATCACTCACCT
>CAZARP010000019.1:15814-18150 GCA_964487575.1 uncultured Christensenella sp. | reverse complement strand
CATATAGGCGGTCTTCGTACCGCGCTGTACGGTTATTTATACTCGAAGAAATACGGCGGAGATTTTATCTTGCGCATAGAGGACACCGACACCGCCAGATACGTCGAAGGTTCGGTCGAAATCATTTACGACACGATGCGCGACGCAGGTATTATGTATGACGAGGGACCCGACGTAGGCGGCGATTACGGCCCTTACGTTCAAAGCCAAAGAAAAGAAATTTATTTGGAATACGCGAAAAAATTGGTCGAACTCGGCGGCGCGTACTATTGCTTCTGTACGCCCGAGCGCATCGCTTCGCTCAAAGACGGCGAAGGCAACGTTCGTTACGACAAGCACTGCTTGCATCTTTCCAAGGAAGAAATCGAAGAAAAAATCAAAGCCGGCGTACCGTACGTCATAAGGCAAAACGTTCCGACCGAGGGCGCAGGCAGTTATCACGACCTCGTTTACGGCGACATTACCGTAGAATACAAGGATATAGAAGACGGCATTTTGATAAAGAGCGACGGAATGCCGACGTATAACTTTGCAAACGTCGTCGACGACCACCTTATGGGCATAACCCACGTTATAAGGGGGACGGAGTATCTTTCCTCTACGCCCAAATACAATCTGATGTACGACGCTTTCGGCTGGCAACGCCCTGCGTATATACATTTGCCGCCGATAATGAAGGACGCTCAACATAAGCTTTCCAAACGCAACGGCGACGCGAGTTACGAAGACTTCGTAAACAAAGGTTTCGTTAAAGAAGCCATCGTCAATTATATCGCCCTTTTAGGCTGGAGTCCGAAAAGCAACGTAGAAAAAATGACTTTAAGCGAACTTGTGGAAAACTTTTCGTTAGACGGCATAAACAAATCTCCGTCCATCTTCGACGAAACCAAACTTCGCTGGTTGTCCGGCGAATACGTTAAAGCCATGACCGACGAAGAATTCGTCGAACGCGGAATGCCGTTTATAAAACAAAGCAAAATTTACGGGAAATACGACCTTAACAAAATAGCCGCGCTTCTCAAAACAAGGGTGGAAATTTTCAGCGAAATCCCCGAAAAAATAAATTTTTTAGAGGAATTCGGCGAATACGATCTAAATCTTTATACGCATAAAAAGATGAAAACCGACGTCGAAACCGCAAAAACCGTCTTGCCGTTGGCAAGAAAGGCGATTGCCGAACTCGATGAATTTACCTTCGACTCCGTTCACGACGCGATGATGAAACTCGTCGCCGAACTCGGCTGTAAAAACGGACAGGTTTTCTGGTGCGTCAGAGTCGCCATTTCCGGCAAAGAGTCCACTCCCGGCGGCGTTATGGAAATCGCCGAACTGATAGGTAAGGAAGAAACGCTACGTCGTTTAGACTATTCTATAGAACTTTTGCAACGTGCTTAAAAACAAATGCCCCGTGCGTTTGGTCGTCGACCGCTTCGCACGGGGTCTTTTTATTCCCTTTATAAAGTCTCCGTTTTTATAACGTTGACTTTTTTTATCTTCTTTATTTCTTTATACGCCTTATCTCTTTCTCGCTTGTTCTTAAACACGCCGACCACCGCGCTGCCGCTTCCGCTCATAAACGTCGGCGCGTATTTCGAAAGCAGTTCGAAATTGCTTTTTATCTTCGGCAACAGCTTCGTCGCCGCCTCGTACAAGTCGTTTTTAAATAAATTCGTTGCCTCGTCCAAATTCCCCGCGTTCAACGCTTCCGCGGCTTTTTGCGCCGTCTGCGGATATTTTACGTTCAAATCGTCGTACGTCCTGTATGCGGTGCCTGCCGACACACCCTCGTCCTCGACGATAACGATTAAGTATAACGTTCCTTCGAATTTAACGGGCGTTACGACGTCGCCTTTACCGCCCAAAAGCGCGAAACCGCCATTAAGCATATACGCGCAATCGCTGCCCAGCGCGCACGCCGTTTCGGTTATATCGTCGCTAATGCCGTATAACCGCTTCAACCCGTTAAGCACCCCCGCTACGTCCGCCGAAGAACCGCCGAGTCCTGCCCCCACGGGGATTTTTTTATTAACTTTCACCGCCGCGCCGCCGCCGAACGTTTCGCAATAGGCTTTTGCCGCCTTAAACGCGTTATTGTCTTTTTCGTCGCAACGCGCGTCTATGCCGCACGTCGTAAGCGTAACCCCGCTTTTCCGCTTCGACACGGTAACCGTATCGTATATCGCAATCGACGCGACCAACGTGGAAAGTTCGTGAAATCCGTCCGACGAACCGACTATATCCAGACACAAATTTACCTTTGCGGGGATTTTAACTTTTACTTTCTTCATAGGTAACTTAAATTTTCCTTATACTTGTTTTTGTCTGTATACGACTAT
>CAZARP010000019.1:11991-15714 GCA_964487575.1 uncultured Christensenella sp. | reverse complement strand
GCGATAGGCGTTCCGCCCGAAACGTCGGCGCCGCCGACGGCGTTTATTTTAACGCTTCCGCTCCTTACGTCCGAACCGACCGTAACGCCGAGTTTGCAATTTTCCGTCGCAACCTCTTCTGTCTTACTGAAAACGTCTTTAACCACGGAAAAATTTTCGTTCGAAAAAGCCTCGCATTCCGCCTGAACGTTCACCGCGACGAGCACCGAACTTTTACCGCTCTGTTCGTCTACCGAAACGTCCGTTTTAAGCGAACTGCTTTTTATCCTCGCGACAGCGGCGTCGGACGGCATCGCGTCCTCGCAATCCACCTCCATACGGAAAGGAATTTTTCTGTTTTCTTTTATTATATCCGTTTTATCGCTTTTTTGCAAGATTACCGACGATAAAAAAACCTCGCCGTCTATTATTATCGTTCCCACACCGCATTGAGCGGCGGTAACGCGCGCGGCTGCTCTTTGATACAGCACCTTATCTATCGCGTAAGACAATTCGAATTCTTCTTCGAGGGGATAGACGCCCGTCCTAACCCCCAAACTTTTAGTACAATTCATTTGACCGACGTCGCAAATCAAGCCCTCTCCGCCGGTTAAAACGGAAACCTTTTCCGTTCGACACACCCTGACGCACACGGTAACGTTTGCACAAACCGCAAGCCTGGTGCCCGAAACGTCCGCTTCGGTCTTGTCGACCTCCGCCTCCGCCGTAACGCGACAATCGGGGGTAATTTCGGCATTTTCGATTTCCCCTACAAACTCGCTTCCGCACTCGCATTTGGTAAGCTTCCCGTCGACGTCCTCGTAACAAACGTAAAACAACGTTTTTCCGCCGTAATCTACGGCGCCTTCCTTTGCCGAACAGGTCGCGATTGACGATGAAGCGTAAACGCTTAGCACCTTTGCGACCGACGCCGACGAAATTTCCGTCTTGCATTCAATCCTTTTTTTATCTTTTAATACGCAATTTTTACTATTAACGACAACCTCTCCGAATGTAGGTTCTAACGGCATATAATGTCCTCCGAAAAAATTTATCATTACATTATATATCGCCTGCCGATATTTTATGCGTACAACTTTTTATAAAACCGATTATTAAAAAGAACGGGAAGACCTAAGCCTTCCCGTTCTTTTAATCAATCTCTGTAATATCCTACGTTTGACGAACCTTTTATGTTGAAAGAAAAATTAGATATAGACGCAACGAGCGAATATATCCCGAACGTCAACGCGCCGAGAAAGAAATAAGCGAGCGTTCTCGATTTCCACCCTTGCGGCTTTAACCCCGAACAGTTGATAATAAAACTGCCTAAAAAGCCGAGGAAGAAAGTCAAGAAAAATCTTGCGATTTTTTTGCCGCCCTCCGACTCTGCATTCTGCTCGTTTTTTACCCTACATCCGCAATGAATGCAAATTTCCGCATCGTCGTGAATTTCTTTTCCGCATTTAGAACAATAAGCCATAAACCACTCTCCAACTTTTTTGTTTTATTATACTTCTTACATTTGTAAGAAGTCAAGCGTTTTTCTTACATTTGTGAGAATATATATGTTGTATGGAGATACCGAACAAATTTAAGGAAAATTTAAAAGACTTGCGAACGGAAAAGAAATTAGGGCAGGTCGAACTGGCAACGGCAATCGACGTCAGCAAAGGGATAATCAGTCTGTGGGAAAACGGACTAAGAGAACCGAATATGTCGTCGCTTATAAAACTTGCTGCCTTTTTCGACGTGTCAATCGACGAACTCGTAGGATATAATTAAAAAAATCATATGCTTTAGACATATGATTTTTTTACTTTTTACGCCTCTGCCGGGCGTTCTTTTATTCTGACTTTTCCGCAAAGGTATTCCGAATAAGAATACGACGTCTTGCCGGTAAAATTTTTATCCGACGGGCTTACGGTAAAAAGCGCCGGATACACGCCGACAAGTTTTCCGGAAAAACTCATTCTCTTGTTTCTTCCCAATTCGATAACCACATCGATGTCTTTTAAAAGCATAGAAGTTATTGCGGCTTTTGCTTGCGATAGGGTTGCTGTTCGTTTTATCATACGACGATTATACCCCTGTCGCAATTTTTTATACCTTATTCTTCGTCGAATTCTTCTTCGTCCTCTTCGTATTCGTCGTTGTCCTCGAAATCGGCTTCGTCGATTTCCGGGATTTCGAAGTCGTCGGGTTCGGCTTCTTCGACAGGCTCGTCTTCCTCTTCCGGCTCGTCGTCAAACAACTCGTCGCCTTCTTCTTCCGCGAGTTTGGACAGAGAAAGCATTTCTTCGCTATCCTCTTCCTCCTCTTCCGGCTCGTCGTCTATAAACTCTTTCCAAGCCTCGTCGTCGTCCGTAACGTCGGGTTCTTCAATGTTTTCCAACGCTTTTTGACAAGCACTGCACATCGCTTCGCCGGGTTTAATAAAATTGACGTGACAATGCGGACAAAGTTCTTGATTTTCTATATCGTCCTCATCGTCCACCGCAAAAACAAGCTGCGGTCCCTTTTTAAGTTCCGCCTTACAAACGTCGCAATAGTCTTCGCCCTTTCTGATGTAATTAAGTTCGCATCTGGGACATTTTATCCAATCACCCATAAAACACTCCGTATATACCATATATATTTATAAACGTTTATCGTTGTTACAACCGACAACATGCTACATATTATATATACATATATCGAAATTGTAAACTGTTTTTCACTGTTTTTTTATGGGTTTTTTAAATTTTTTTTAAATTTATGCTCTTTCTAACAACATCTTATCCGCCACAAGGGCGATAAATTCGCCGTTCGTGGGTTTTTCGGCGCCGACGTATGCGCGTACGCCCAATATACTGTTTATACTGTCTATTCTCCCCCTGTTCCAAGCGACCTCTATCGCGTGACGAATTGCACGTTCCACCTTGCTTGCCGACGTCGAATACTTTTCGCCTATCATAGGATAAAGTTTTTTCGTTATGCTGTTTATGATATCCGGCGTCTCAACCGCCATTTTTACGCCCTCTCGCAAAAACGTATACCCCTTAATATGCGGAGGAATACCGACGTTGATAAAAATTTTGCTGATTTTTTCTTCCAACGAAACGTTCCTTAACGATTGCTGAATTTGCTGTTTTTTAGGTTCCGACAACATATCCTTCATTCTTTCTTTCAGAGCCGAAAAATTATACGGTTTAGCCATAAAATAATCGGCGCCGGCGACTAACGTCTTGCTTATAATCTCTTCCCTGCACATCGCGCTTAAAACGACTATTTTTATCGGAAAAGAAAGCTCTTTTACCTTCCTGATTACCGAAAGCCCGTCGTAACCGAATAAAATAAGTTCCGTCAATAGAAAATCGGGTTTTTTGTCGGCTATCATAGAAATCGCATCGATACCGTCGGTCGTCATACCCGTCACTTCGAAATCTTCGTCGGAAGAAAACAAATTCGCCAATTCCTCGTTGTTTTCTTTGGTATCCTGCAATAAAAATATCTTTTTCTTCATAAAAAACTCCTTTCCTTTACCTATTTCTATTTTACTACATATTTTTCGTGAAGGCAAGTGAATTTTGTTCAAAAATAGACGGGTGTTGTCAAATATTGTACAAAATTGTCGAATAACGCAGTTGACGAAGAGTTTTACGTATAAATTCACGTAAAAAAAGGATAGCGTTCGCTATCCTTTTTTTTATTTACTCTGTTAAAATTCGACTTCGCAGCCGTCGTACGTAACGCTAAAACCGT
>CAZARP010000019.1:0-11891 GCA_964487575.1 uncultured Christensenella sp. | reverse complement strand
TATTTACTCTGTTAAAATTCGACTTCGCAGCCGTCGTACGTAACGCTAAAACCGTGTTTTGCCGCCTCGACAACCAACTGCTCGTGAGTGGCGCCTCCGTTATGACTGAAGTGATTGACGTAAACAATCGTGTTTTCGTCGCAAACGCCATAGCCGACGAGCATATCGTGCGTTTCTTTATCCGCGCCGAGGGTCATGTGTCCGCCACCCTTATACTCTAACAACATACCGGTACAATCGAACGAAATAAAATCAAATCGACCGTTATACTTCGACAAAAATTGCAAGGTCGCTTCGGGGAAAGTACCCGTATCGTGAGCGTAAAGCATACTTTTGCCGTCTTTTTCTATAATATAAATAACGGGGTCGGTCTTTTCGGTGTGATTTGCCGCCAGAGGAATGATTTTATACCCTTCCGCTTCGAACGGGACGAAAGGCACAACCTCGTGAAGAACGATGCGCTTGGTTCCCTTCATCTCGCTGTTTACGTACTCGACACACCTTCTATACGCCACCGTCGTCAAATATACGTCGAGCGGCTTTTCTTCGATATTGTTTGCAATGCCTTCCAAACGACACCAAAAATCTCTTTCGTATAGGTGATCGGCGTGGTCATGCGTAATTATAAGGGTGTGGATGTTTTTCAAATCCAAACCGCCGTACAGCACGTGCATATACGTGTCGGCAGGGAAGTCGATAAGTATTTTATCGTCCACCAGCGCCTGGCTTCTCGTTTTTATTTCTTTCCCGCCAACTTTAAGCGCGTTGCGGCAAACGTCGCAGTTACAAAACAGTGCGGGGATACCTTCCGCGGCACCCGTGCCGTAATACTTAATCTTCATACCGATAACCTCCGACGATTATTCCGCAAACAGTTTATCCGCCTGTTGATAATCCCATTTCAATATCAAGGGCAACATATCGCGAACGTCTTCGTAATCGTAAGCGTCGGAGTCAATCAACCCTTGTCTTAAGGCTTTAGCCGCCTGATAAGCCTGCTTGTACGTATTCTTTTGGGCTTCGGTGCCGTCGTAATTCTCTATTCCGTAAAGTGCGAAGTACGATTTACCGAGTTCCTCCGCCTTTAACGCGTTTTGCAACTTCTGCACGTTGGCGGCATCGACAAGCGCTTTGCCCGCACCGGTAAGCCCCTCGTAAGCCGCTTTAGCTTCGGCAACGTCTTTAAAGGTTATTTTGCCGTCGGCTATTTCATACTCTAAAACCGAAGGTATAGCCGCAAGCTTGCTGTCAACCTCCGCTGCTTTATCGCTCAAAGTTTTTTGACCGATAAACGCGGCGCCCTTCAAATAATAAACGTCGTCGGCATCGTCGTCCGCTTCTTCGCAGATCACTTCCGCGTTAAGGTTAACGCAACCGGCGTAAGAACCGTTAGCGCCGTTGTTGTCGCAATAGAACAAATATTCCGCGTCGCCTATCGCAATCACTCTCGGTTGATACCAAGCCTGCGAAGCCGAAGACTCGGAAACGCGCGTTTCCTTTCCGCTCTTATCGCTAAGCGAAGCCTTGGCAATCGCGCCGTCCGCGTTGTAATAGAACAATTCGGTCCCCTTAACGAACAGCAAGGTAGAAACGTTTTCGGACTTCAACACGCGCGTTTTATCGCCCGAAACGAGATTGGTCTTTATAACGTAATCGTCTTCGATTACGTACGCTTCTTCCAAAGAAACCACGTAAGTCGTCGCCGCGATATAATCTGCGTCTTTTATCTCGCTCTTGTCGCCGCCTTTAAGCGATACGCCGTAGGTCGTTTCTTCATCGCCGATATCGGTTTCTTTAAAGAACAAATAGCCGGAAAGTTCGGCGGTCAACGCGTAAGTTATATCCTTTTCGCTACCGTCGTAAAGCAACTCGGCTTTGCTCGCGCCTGCCTTAAGAACGTACATCTTGTTATAGTCCTCTTCCGCGCGAGAGTCTTTGTCTTCATAATATTTTTCCGCATAAACGGTTTCGGTGTAAACGACTACCGCGTCGCCGAGATAATCTTCGCCGATGAACTTGTATTCGGCAAGCGAGGTTTCTGCCTCTTCGTCTTGAACGGAAATAACGGTGGTTTCGCCGGTCTTTTCGCTATACGACTTTATCGCATTTTCGGACGCGTCGTAATACACCACGAAGATACCGCCGTCCTTTTCGACAATTCTGTATTCGGTGGACAAAGACGACGTTTTAAACAATTCGGTCGTTTCCGACGTGCCGAGTTTCGTCTTTGCGAAAACCATTTCGTCATACGCGATTTCACCGGAAGAATTCTTACCGGTGTTGGGGGTCCCGTAGTAAACGTAACCGTCGGCTATATAAAAACCCGTTTGATAATCGCTTGCCGTAAAGAGTTTAGGCACGACGATTTCGGCTTTATCGTAATTGCCGGAAGCGACGTCCGTTTTGGCAATCGCCATAAGCGAACCTTTTATAGGCGCGCCGAACGTATTGTCCGCAGTGTAATCGCCCTGACCGTTGATAAAGTACACGTACTTATCGGTCGCGGCGACAAAACCGCCTTGCGCAACGACGTTACCGCCGTCGTTTAAGGACGTACCGTTCCATTCCGGCGCTCCGCACGCAACGGCGAAACCGGAACAAACGAGTGTAGCAAGCAAAAGTAAAAAAGTAACTACCTTTTTCATATAATCTCCATGACAAATCCGTAAAGTTTGGGATAGTTGCCGAATATAATAAATAATATACTTAAATATTATAACCTATAATTAAACGTTTTGCAATGATTTTTTTCTTTTTTTTAACATTTTATCAAGGAGTAATCGAATATTATGGATAAATTCGGCATTTTTAATCTGTTAAACACCTTTTTGAAGAACAATTTAGACGCCTCGCAACCGAAAAACACCGACCAAATCGTCGTTAAAAGCGACAACTCGGAAAAACCGGAAGAAACAAAAACCTCTAATTCTCCGTTGCAGTCTAAAATGCTTGCGACTATGACGTCGCACGACGAATGGGTAAAACGCGTGCGGAAAAACACGCGCACTTAACCGTTCCCCGTCGTCCGAAAAGCCTATATATATTATATAATGTTTACGATATAAGCGAAAAAGGGCTGCCGCATAAAAAACAACAGCCCTTTTTTACCTTTATAATTTTTCTACGTCGTTTAAGAATTATCCGATGTGCCGAGCAATGCTTCCGCTTCGGATACTATTTCTTTATATCTTTCACAAAGGAATGCTTTTGCTTTGCTATCGTAAGCGTTTTGCGCTTCGATACTTTTGTTATGCTTCTCTATCGCTTTTTCCCTCTTCGAACCTTTCAATCCTTTCAAAAACTTGATTTTAGAAAGCGATACGAAGAAAAGGATTACGGTAGCCCATCCTGTCACGAAAAGAGTAATTCCTTTCACAAAAAGAGCATTTTCTCCTTGCTCGTATGTCCCTGCCTCCATAAAACGAAAAACGCTTGGAGCACTTAATAAAGCGCATATGGCACATATTAAGAAAAACGTAAAAGGAATAAAGAATTTTTTCATCTGTGCGAATTTCGGCAACTCGTAAATTTTAGGACGCTCGCCGAGTTTTGTTTTTTCGTCGTAACCGTATTTGTCTTTAGCACAAAGGTAATCTTCAACGCTCTTGTTTTTAATCCTCCTCGCTTCTTCCTCTAATTTGCACATCCTTTCACGTCCGGGAAAGTTTTTCTCTCTCGTAAAAGTAATTTTGTTAAAGGTAACGTTATAGCCGCCTTCCTTCTCCTGACACCTTTGATTGCTTTGTACCTCCCAACCGAAATTTTCATAAAACCGAATTGTTTCATTGTCTCTGTCCGGATGGCACTGTATTGTTTTTGTTTCTCTCATCTTTTACCTCTTTTGTCTTTTTTATTCATATTATATACCAATAAATTTGGTAAGTCAAGTATTTTACCAATTTTATTGGTATTGTTTATGGTATGTTAAAGATAAATTTTTCCGACAACCTTAAAACGTTGAGACAAGAAAAGAAATTAACGCAAAAACAACTTGCCGCGCTTGTCGGGATAGACCAGCGTACGATAAGCGCGTGGGAAAACGGCGTTTGCGAACCGAGTTTCGAGTTGCTTGTTAAACTGTGCGAAATATTCGACCAAACTTTTGACGAAATATTATTGTAATTTTCTAACTAAAAATTTTAAATTATACGGGCGTTGCCAAAAGGCAACGCCCGTATAGGTTTTTACATGTTATTTACCGCGAAAATATTATTCTTTGCCGGCAAGTTTTTTGTAGCCCTCTAACCTTTCTTTAGCAGACTCTTCGGTTTGTTTGAAAAGTTTGTTCGCTACTTCCTGACCTTGCGTCTTAACGAGCGAGGTATATCTCGTTTCGCCTGCAAGGAATGCCTGATAATCGCCGGTCGGGTCTTTGCTGTCGAGCGTAAAGACGTTGCCTTCGGGATTATATCTATAAAGTTGCCAATAACCGCATTCCACAGCCGCTTTTTCTTCCAACTGCGACTTCGTCATATTGATACCGTGGTTGATACACGGCGCGTAACAAATGACGAGCGAGGGTCCGTGATATGCTTCCGCTTCGGTAAGCGCTTTCAAAAGTTGCGCGGGGTTAGCACCCATAGCGCACTGCGCCACGTACACGTAGCCGTAAGATTTGGCAATCATACCGAGGTCTTTCTTTTTAATCCTCTTACCTGCAGACGCGAACTTTGCGACCGCGCCGATATTAGTAGATTTGCTCGCTTGTCCGCCGGTGTTGGAGTAAACTTCGGTATCGAGGACGAGAACGTTTACGTCTTCGCCCGAAGCGAGTACGTGATCCAAGCCGCCGTAGCCGATGTCGTATGCCCAGCCGTCGCCGCCGAATATCCAAATGGACGGTTTAACCAAACAATCGAGGTTTTCTTTGATAAAGTCAAGTCCTTCGGCTTTTTCTTCTTTAATAGCGGTCTTTACCAATTCCGCAGCTGCCTTGCTCTTTTCGGCGTCGTCTTTGCCTTCGAGCCATGCAGCGAACGCCGCGTTGGTCTTTTCGTTAACGTTGTCGAAATTCTTTCTTATTTCGGCTTCTAACTTGCTGCGTCTGGAATTGTAAGCAAGGTTCATACCGTAACCGAATTCGGCGTTGTCTTCGAACAAGCTGTTTGCCCAAGCAGGTCCTTTGCCTTCTTTGTTCGTCGTGTAAGGACACGTCGGGGAAGAACCGCCGTAAATGGACGAACAACCCGTCGCGTTGGCAACTATCATTCTGTCGCCGAAAAGTTGAGTGATTACCTTAACGTAAGGCGTTTCGCCGCAACCCGCGCAAGCGCCGGAGAATTCGAACAACGGCGTGCAGAACTGACAACCTTTAACCGTTTCTTTCTTAAATTTAGAAGTGTCGACGGCAGGAAGTTCAACCGTGTATTCCCAGTTCTTGTCTTCGCCTTTTTCGAGCGATTGAGCAAGCGGTATCATCTTAATGGCGCCGCCGTCTTTAACCGGGCAAACCGTAGCGCAGACGCCGCAACCCATACAGTCGAGCGGAGAAACCTGCATCTTGTATTCGTATCCGGGAATACCTATCGCAGCCTTGCCTTGGAAGGTTTCGGGTTTTTCGGCACCGTCTTTCACGAGCGCCGGTCTTAAGCATGCGTGCGGACAAACGAAAGAACAGCTGCCGCATTGTATACATTTGTTTATGTCGACTTCGGGAACCGTAACCGCAACGCCGCGTTTTTCGAACTTGGTGGTGCCGGTGGGGACCGAACCGTCCGCGTTAAACTGAGAAGATTTAAGTTTATCGCCCTGCAAATAAAGTATCGGCTTAATAATCTCTTGATAATATTTATCCGAATGTCCTTCGACCATCGCGGCGCCGGTAGTCGCGCTCGCCCACGAAGCCGGTACGTCGATTTTGATGAGGTTGTCGCCTGCGGCGGAGTCGATAGCGTCATAGTTCATTTGAACGACGGCGTCGCCCTTTCTGCCGAACGACTTTTTAGCCATATACTTCATATATTCGACAGCCTTGTCGTAAGGCATAATCTGCGGATTAACGCGGAAGAACGCCGACTGCAATATGGTGTTGGTTCTACCTTTAAGCCCTAATCCCGCGGCAATCTTGATGGCGTCGATGACGTAAAGATTGACGTGTTTGTTCGCGATATCCCTCTTAACCTGCGCCGGCAAGAATTCTTCGAGTTTTTCCACCGTCGTCGCGTCGGTATTGATAAGCAACGTGCCGCCCTCTTTTATATCGCTCGTCATATCGTAACGGGTAACGTACGAAGGATTGGAGCATTGAACGAAGTCCGCCGAGTCGATTAAGTATTCGCTCTGAATGGGCGTATCGCCGAAACGCAAGTGCGAAACGGTTATGCCGCCGGACTTTTTACTGTCGTAGAAGAAGTACGCTTGCGCGTGTTTGTCGGTATGGTCGCCGATGATTTTGATAGAGTTTTTGTTTGCGCCGACCGTTCCGTCAGAACCGAGGCCGTAGAACTTACAAGACGTCGAACCTGCGGGAGCCGCGTCGAATTTCTCGGAGAAGTCGAGCGACGTGTTGGTAACGTCTTCGTAAATACCGATGGTGAAGTGGTTTTTGGGTTCTGCCGCTTCGAGGTTCTTGTAAACCGCGAGAACCATAGAGGGAGTAAATTCTTTGGAACCCAAGCCGTATCTGCCGCCGATAACCTTGATGTCGGTCTTGCCCTTTTCGAACAACGCCGAGCAAACGTCCAAATATAAAGGTTCGCCGAGCGAGCCGGGTTCTTTGGTTCTATCGAGAACCGCAACCCTTTTAGCGGTAGCAGGAAGCGCGTTAACGAATGCTTCCGCAACGAAAGGTCTGTACAAACGAACTTTGACGAGACCGTATTTCTTGCCGGACGCGTTTAATTTGTTGATAGACTCTTCTATCGTTTCGCAAGCCGAACCCATGCAGACGACGACGTCTTCCGCGTCGGGAGCGCCTACGTAATCGAACAAGTGATACGACCTGCCGCATTTTGCGGAAACGATGTCCATCATTTTTTGAACGATAGCCGGGGTCGCCTGATAATATCCGTTGGCGGTTTCCCTGTTCTGGAAGTAAGTATCGCCGTTTTGAGCGGTACCCTTTTGAATAGGATGCTCGGGGTTGAGCGCGCGCGCTTTGAAATCTTTTATGTCGGCTTCTATGCCCGCTTCGTCGCAGATAGCGCGAATTTCGGCATAATCGTCGGCTTCGTCCCAAACGTCGATTTTAGCGACTTCGTGAGAAGTCCTAAACCCGTCGAAGAAGTTAAGGAAAGGAACTTTGGCTTTAAGCGTAGAAAGGTGCGCTACGAGCGCGAGGTCCATAACCTCTTGAACGGACGAGTCGCAAAGCATTGCGAAACCCGTCTGGCGGCAAGCCATAACGTCGGCGTGGTCGCCGAATATATTAAGAGAATGCGCGGCAAGCGCACGTGCCGAAACGTGCATAACCATCGGCATAAGTTCGCCGGCGATTTTATACATGTTCGGGATCATCAAAAGCAAGCCTTGCGAAGCAGTATAAGTAGTGGTCAACGCACCGGCACAAAGCGAGCCGTGCACGGCACCGGCGGCACCCCCCTCCGACTGCATCTCTGCTACGTGAATGGGTTGTCCCCACATATTGGTTCTGCCTGCGGTAGACCATTCGTCGGCAACTTCTGCCATCGGAGAAGACGGGGTTATCGGATAAATAGCCGCGACTTCCGAAAATGCATAAGCTACGTGACTGGCGGCGGTATTGCCGTCGATAGTCAGCTTTTTCATTATATCAAGTCCTCCAAAATTAAAAATCTTTTATTGCTGTTTCAGCATCTTAATTATTATAACCCCAAAAATCGGAATAGTCAACGGAAAAGCGAATTTTTTTATTAAAATTGCCACCGAGGCGCATATCGCTTGAAAAACCTTTTCTTTTATGTTAAAATGTCGTGTAATTAAGTTGCGCGACAACGTAACGCGTTTAAATGTTTTATCAATAAAAAAGTTATAACTTGTTATACGGCGCAAACGGCGTCGAGGTAAAAAAATGGCATTATTGGAAGTAAAAAACGTAAGTTTCTCTTACGACAACGAACGCGACGCGATTAAAGATTTTTCTTTAACCGTCGAGAAGGGCGAATACGTCGCGCTTATCGGACGCAACGGCAGCGGCAAATCGACCTTCGCAAAACTTTTGAACGGTCTTATAAAACCCGACCGCGGCGACGTCGTCGTCGACGGACTCAGCGTTTTAGACAAGGCTTCTTTGTTCGAAATAAGGCGCAGGGTCGGGGTCGTTTTCCAAAACCCTGATAATCAACTGGTCGCTTCTATCGTAGAAGACGACGTGGCTTTCGGACCGGAAAATCTCGGGTTGCCGCGCAAAGAAATAAAAGAAAGGATAGACTTTGCGCTTAACGCCGTCGGTATGGAAGCTTTTCGCAAAAGCTCGCCGGAAAGGTTGTCCGGCGGTCAAAAACAAAGAATAGCGATTGCCGGCGTCCTCGCCTTAAAACCTGAAGTATTGGTACTTGACGAGTCGACTTCGATGCTCGACCCCGTAGGCCGTCGGGAGGTTTTAAACGTCGTAAAAAACCTTAACGAAAAAGGCGTTACCGTCATAGCCATAACCCATTATATGGAGGAAGTCGTCGAAGCCGACAGAGTTATCGTAACGGACGGCGGAAAACTCGTTATGAGCGGCACGCCCGAAGAAGTATTCGCAAAAAAAGACGTTTTGCTCTCCTTGGGGCTGGAATTACCGCCCGCCGCGGTAATAGCCGACAAGTTAAGGGCGAGCGGCATAGAGATAAAGGAAAGCGTGTTGACAAAAGAAGCACTCGCGGAGGAATTATGCAGATACGCACGGAAAATCTGACTTATACTTACGGTAAAGGCTCCGCGTCGTTCGCCGTCAAAGCGCTAAACGGCGTTACGTTGACAATTCCCGAAGGCGAATTCTTCGGGATTATCGGTAAAACCGGCAGCGGCAAGTCGACCTTTATCCAACATTTAAACGGGTTAATCAAATCCGAAAAGACCGACGGCAAAGTCATCGTCGGCGAGTTCGATTTATGCGATAAAAACTGCGATTTCAAGGCGCTGCGCGCACGCGTCGGCATGGTCTTTCAATATCCCGAGTACCAACTCTTCGCGGAGACGGTTAAAGAAGACGTGGCGTTCGGCATCAAAAATTTTATGCCCGAACTCAACGACGCACAAATAGAGACCGCGGTCGCCGAGGCTTTGTCCGCCGTGGGTTTAGACTATAACGAATTTAAGGATAAATCTCCGTTCGATCTGTCGGGCGGTCAAAAAAGAAGGGTCGCGATAGCCGGCGTCATCGTCACCAAGCCCGAAGTTCTGATTTTAGACGAACCGGCAGCCGGACTCGACCCCAAGGGCAAACGGGATTTTTTAAATCTTCTGCACCGACTGCATAAAAGTTTCGCGAAGACGGTCGTCATAGTTTCGCACGATATGAACGTTATTTCCGAACATTGCACCTCCGTCGCGGTCTTCGACGACGGGGAAATTTCCGCATGCGGCACCCCTCGGGAGGTTTTTACCGATAATTCCGCCGAAAATTTAGGTTTGGAAGCGCCGGTTACCGCCTATCTTACCGAAAAACTAAAAGAAGCCGGCGTAACCGTGCAAAACGACCTTACCGAAGACGGCTTCGTCGAGGCTGTCGCCGCCGCTTTAAGGGGGGAGAAATGAAAGACGTAAGTTTCGGACAATACTATCCCGTAGACTCCTTCGTACACAGAATGGATCCGCGCGCGAAAATCGTACTCTCCATCGCATATATCGTATCGGTTTTTTTGGTGCGCGCTTTCCATTTTTTGGGGTTCGCTGTCTGTTTGTTTTTCGTACTTGTATCGACCGCGACGGCAAAAGTGCCTTTTTCTAAAATACTAAAAAGCGTAAAAGGCATACTGTTTTTTATCGTTCTTTCGGCGATATTGCAGATTTTTTTCAATAAAAACGGCACCCCGCTTTGGGAAAACGGCTTTATAACCGACGCGGGGCTTTATAACGCCGCTTTCATAATAGCGAGAATAACCTTGATAGTCATAGGCACTTCTTTATTGACCTTAACGACTTCGCCGGTGGAAATCGCCGACGGAATAGAAAGTCTTTTAACGCCGCTCAAATGGGTTAAATTCCCCGTTCACGAATTCGCGCTTATAATGAGCATCGCGCTGAGGTTTATCCCCACCTTGCTCGACGAAACGGACAGAATAATCAAAGCGCAAAAGGCACGCGGCGCCGATTTCGAAAGCGGAAATCTTTTCCGCCGCGCAAAAGCGCTTATCCCCGTGCTTATCCCCCTGCTTATAAGTTCTTTCCGCCGTGCGGACGAACTTGCCGACGCAATGGACGCGCGTTGCTACGCCGGCAGTAAAAACAGAACGAAATATAAACAAATGAAGCTCGGCGTTCGCGACCTTATCGGCACGTTATTGACAGCCGCGCTAATAGTCGGCGTCGTGATTTTCAACGGGATTTTGGGTATAGCGGTATGACGATAAAATTAACGGTTTCGTACGACGGAACTTCTTACTGCGGTTGGCAGAACCAAAAAAACGGATTGTCCGTGCAACAGGTTTTAGAGGACGGATTTTTCGCCGCGTTCGGTAAACGCGTAAACCTTATCGCAAGCGGCAGAACCGACGCCGGCGTACACGCGGAAAAACAAGTAGTAAGTTTTAACTCCGACGGTTTAACCCTCCCTCCCGAAAAATTTTCGGCGGCGGTTAATTCCTTTCTGCCCGACGACGTAAAAATATTAAAAAGCGAACGCGCTCCCGACGACTTCAACGCAAGAAAAAGCGCCAAGCGGAAAACTTACCGATACTCTTTGTACTTTTCGGAAACCATTCTTCCGCTAAAAGACAGATATTCCACGCGCGTTTACCCCGTGCCGGACGTCGAAAAGATGAAATCCGCGGCGGAAAAATTTATCGGCACGCACGACTTTAAAGCATTTTGCGCATCGGGCAGTTCGGTAAATACGACCGTTCGCACTATCTATTCGATTGACGTAACAGAGACGAGCGATGGTGCGGAAATTTCCGTGTGCGGCAACGGGTTTTTATACAATATGGTGCGTACGCTGTGCGGAACGCTTATTAAATGCGGTTACGGCGAGTATGATGACGACGATTTAGCGGCTATACTAAACGGCAACCGCTCGCGCTGCGGTAAAACGCTCCCTGCAAAAGGACTGACTTTACTGTCCGTTGAATATCGATGACGTTAAAAAAGAAAATAGCGGTCGGCGAGAATGCCGACCGCTTTTCGGTAAAATTACGATTTGCAAAAATCTTTTATATCGTCGAAAGTTACGCTGTCTTTAACCAAATCGTAAGAACCAAGCAACGTGGTATAAGCATAATCGACGGCGTTTTTGTCAGCCGATGAAACGTTCAGCGATATATCGCCGGATAAATAATTCTTATTAGCCTTGGAAAAATCGGCGACGAAATCGTCAATCTGTTCGGCTTGTACGAACATCATGGGAATTTCGCAAGTAATCTCCTTATATTTTTCGCTTTCCGCGTCGTACTTATAAAAGTAAGTTTTCTTAAATTCTATATCGAACTTTCTCGACCCCGCCTTGTTAATCGGCCATTTTACGTGCGAAGATTTTATCGGCGTAGTCGCGCCGTTTATGTAAATAGTATCGGCGTTCGTGCCGTTCATCTCGTCTTCTTTTCTGACGCTGTTTACGCCTGTTATATCGTTTAACGGATACCACAAGGTATTATAAGTCGCCGTAACGCCGCCGACTGAGAGTTCTTCTCTGACTTCCGAGCCGATGAATTTACCCGTTTTGCTTGAATAAACTTCGCAGTTCCTACTTACCGACGTCGGAATAAAATCTCCTTTCGTTCCGACGAGGTAGGTGTAGTTACTATCCGAATGTATAAGGGCGCTGGTAGCAG
>CAZARP010000018.1:13277-22130 GCA_964487575.1 uncultured Christensenella sp. | reverse complement strand
CTTTTAGCGTTTATATACGTAAGTCACGCTGAATTCGTCGCCTTTGATTTCCCTCAAAAGATACTTGCCTTTCTTTACGTAAACGATAGTTTCGCTGCCGGTATAAACGGAAACCTTGCCGTCTTTTTCCGCCCACGAATAACCGGATTGTTCGTTACCGTTTAAATCGGAAACGGTATAGCCTTCGTCGTCGTTAAGCATAAAACCGTCTTGAGCGTCTTCCGGAACAACCGCCCCGTCGTATTCTTTACCCGCTTTGTACTCGGTCGTTACGCCGTCCTTTTCCACAATAACGGAATAAAACTTATACGCCCCGGATGCGCCGCACGCCGCAAAAGAGGCGGTAAAAACGCACAATGCCAAAAGTGCAAAAATCGTTGCTAATTTTTTCATTTACTTCACTCGCTTTTTAGATAAATTTTTTATAGATAAGATTATATTCTATTTTCTCTTTTATGTCAAGAACTTTTCGCTTTTTTATGCGTTACCGGTTAAAAGAGCGCGTCGACAAACGCCTCCGAGTCAAAGTCCTCGATGTCGTCTATCTTTTCGCCCGTTCCGACAAAACACACCGGGATCGACGACTCGTACGACAACGATACCACAAATCCGCCCTTTGCCGAGCCGTCGAGTTTAGTGAGGATTATTCCGTCGATGCCTACCGCCTCGTTGAAAGTTTCCACCTGACTCGTGGCGTTTTGTCCCGTCGTGGCGTCGAGCGCTATAAGTTTATAATACGACGCCTCCGGATATTCGCGACGAACAACCCTGTCCATCTTTTTAAGTTCTTCCATAAGATTTGCCTTAACGTGCAGTCTGCCGGCGGTATCGATTATAAGCACGTCCGTGTGCTTTGCCTTAACCGACTCTATCGCGTCGTACACGACTGCGGAAGCGTCCGCTCCTTCGGCGTGTTTGATTATACGAACGTCGGCTCTTTCTGCCCAAACCGTCAACTGATCGGCTGCAGCCGCGCGGAAGGTATCCGCCGCGGCGATGGTTACGCTTTTGCCCTCTTTGGCGAATTTATTCGCCAACTTACCTATAGAAGTCGTCTTGCCGACGCCGTTAACGCCGACGACCATAATAACCATCGGCGACTTAAATTCCACCTTCTCGACGCAATCGAGCGTTTCGTTCATCCGGTCTTTAAGCAATCCCACCACGTAATCTTTATCTTTGCAGTTCTCTTTTATGGCGACGTCGCGTATTTCGTCCACTATTTCGATAGAAGTACCCACGGAAACGTCCGCGGACACCAAAACGTCTTCTAATTCCTCGTAAAAGTCCTCGCCTATTTTATCGCCCGAAAACAAAGCGGACAACTTTTTCGACAAACTGTCGCGCGTTTTACCGAGCACGTCTTTGATTTTACTGAAAAATCCCATATACCCCTCTCCGATTAAGCGATAATATCGTCGCCCGTCATATCGGCTACGTCGGACAACTTGACCGAAACCATCTTAGACACGCCTTTTTCTTGCATGGTAACGCCGAAGAGCGCGTCGGCTTGTTCCATGGTCGACTTTTTATGCGTGATAACTATAAACTGAGTATCGTCGCTAAACTTTTTGAGATAGTTTGCAAACCTATCCACGTTGGCTTCGTCGAGCGCGGCTTCCACCTCGTCGAGAACGCAGAACGGCATAGGACGAAGCTTCAATATGGCGAACAAAATCGCAATCGCGGTGAGCGACTTTTCTCCGCCGGATAAAAGCGACAATTTTTGCAGTTTCTTTCCCGGCGGTTCGGCGACTATTTCCACGCCCGCCTCCAAGCGGTCTTCGACTTCCGAATAATCCATTTGAAGCATTGCCCTGCCGCCGCCGAACAACTGTTTGAAAATAATTTGGAAGTTATCGTTGATTTTCTTAAAGCCCTCGTCGAACTGCGTCAACATCTCGCTTTTAATTTTATCTATCGCCTCTTTCAAATCTCTTTCGGCGCTTTCCATATCCTCTTTCTGAGTTATCATTTCGTTATAACGTTCGTTTAGCGCCTTATAATCGTCTATCGCGGTGGCGTTTATAGCGCCGAGCGAAGAACGACGTTTGCGCAAGCGCGCTATTTCCGCTTCGCCGAACTTGACGTCGTAACCTTCTTCTCTGTTCTTTACGGCTGTTTCGTAGGTTTCTTGATAATCTTCCCAAACGGATTGTTGCAGGTATTCCAAATCGGCGTCGATTTTAGCCAGTGCGAGTTCTTCGCCGTGTTTTCTCTCCGACAACCTGTTAAGTTCCTCCGAAATCGCAGTCTTCTTCTCGTCGTTGTCGGCAAGTTTGACGCGCAAATCGGTTTTTGAACGTTCGGTCTTTTCGATGTCGTCGCGTATGCCGTTTATATAGTCTTGCTCCTCTTTGGTAAGCGCGACTTTTTCCTGTTCTTTACGCAATTCCTCTATCATGCCTTCGGCGCCCGAAATACTTGCCGCAAGACGTTTGTTGGAAGCCTCCGCCTCCGATTTTGCCACGGTCAACCTCTCCGCGTCGGCAGCCGCCGAAGCAGCCTGCGCTTTCGTTTCGGTTATCTGCACGCGAACCTGAGAAAGTTCTTCCGACAGTTTGTCCCTCTGTTTTCGCATAGCGTCGTATTCCGCCTGTTGCTTGTCTGCCGAAATAGAGGCGTTTTCTTTATCCTCTTCGAACTTTTTGCCGCCGCTTTTAATCGCTTCGTAATCGGCGGAAACCTTTGCGAGACTGTCCTCGACCGTTTCTATCAAGTCGCCGACGTTTTCAATCTCTCTGCCGATTTCGGAAAGCGCTTTTTCTCCGGTCGCCTGTTTTTCGCGTTCGACGATAAGTTGCTGGCGTTTGCCGTTATACATATCGTTCATAAGCGCGAGTTCGTCCAGCGCGGCGTCGCGCTTTTTTTCGAGCGTCGCTTTCTTCTTTTGAAGCTCGTCCATCTCTGCGCGTTTAACCGCAAGCAGCGCCGCGTTGTCCTCCAACTTTCTGTCGCCGGACAACAAACCGGCGGTATCCGAACGGCGCGAACCGCCCGTCATGGCGCCTTGGGTTGAAAGCACGTCGCCGTCTAACGTAACGATTTTGAAGGCGAAGCGATACTTTGCCGCGATACGAGTGGCGTTGTCGATGTTATCCACGATAAGCGTATTGCCCAAAAGATTGGATATTACGTTTTCGAACTGAGAGTCGTATTCCACCAACTTGTTGGCGACGCCCAACGCGCCTGCCTCTCTCAGCGCGGCGGAAACTTCCTCCGTCTGCCTTCTCGGCTTAACGGAAGTTATCGGCAAGAACGTTACTCTGCCCAACTTGTTATTCTTTAAATATTGTATAAGATATTTAGCGTCGTCGGGGTTTTGAGTTACCACGTTTTGAGCTGCCGCCGCAAGCGCGGTTTCCAGCGCGACGTCGTATTTTTTGTCGCTTTTTATCAACTGAGCGACAACGCCTTTAACCTTGTTTTTAAGATTGCCGTCCGTCTTTGCCCTGTTTAACAGTAACTTAACCGACGGTGCGTACCCCTCGAAATTTTCCTTAAACTCTCTGTAAAAGTTATCCTTCGTAACAAGCGAAGCAATAACCGAATTGAGCGAATAAACCGAATTATCGATTTTCGCCACCTCTTCGTTACCCGAGCGGACTTCGTTCTCTTTTTCGGCGATGCCGTTTTTCAAATCGAACACCGAACGGTCGAGTTCGTTTATCGCCGCGTCGCTTTTTTCTTTTTCGTTAAACATTCCGTCGCGTCGCACCGAAAGTTCGTCGAGCCTTGCAGTGAGTTCGTCTAATTTTGCTTTTAAGTTGTCGCGCTCTATAGACTTCGCGCCGGTATTCAGTTTAATATCGGACAAAGTTTCGAGCGAGCGAATAATCAACTTACGGTTTTCGTCTGCGAGTTCTTCTCCCAACGAGATTTTTTCAGACAGCGCAGTGAACTTCGTTTGAAGACTTTCCGCACGCTCGGCGAGTTCTTTAAGCGTTTTGACGAATTGTTCGCCGTCGCGCGTGTCGGCGTCGATAGACGAAACACATTCCTCTATTAATCGTGTATTTTCGTTAATTTCCGCCTTCGAACGCTCAATTTGTCCCAAAAGATAAGAAATTTTCTCCTCAAACAACTGTTTAGCGCCGGTCGACTTTTCCATACCGACGCGCTTTTCCAAAAGTTCTTCGTTTAATTTTCTCAGTTTTTCGTCGGTTGCGTTGATGTCCGCAAAAATCGCGTCGTATTCTTTGACCGCCGCTTCGTATTCCGACTGACGAAGAGCCGTTTGCTCGTCGATACCTTTTATTCTCGTATTGATTTTACCTTTCGCGCTTTCCACCCCGTCGACCTTGGCTATGTACGTGTTGAGTTCGTGACGTTTTAATTCCACGGAAAGTTCGTTGAATTCTTTAGCCTTTGCCGCTTGCTTTTCCAGCGGAGCGAGTTGATTTTCTATTTCGGTCAGTATATCGACGTATCTTACGATGTTTTCACGCGTGCGTTCCAACTTACGCTCGGACTCGTTTTTACGGGTTTTAAACTTTGCGATACCCGTCGCTTCTTCGAAGATAAGACGCCTGTCCTCGGGCTTTGCCGAAACGATTTCTTCTACCTTGCCTTGTCCGATTACCGTATAACCCTCTTTGCCTATGCCGCATTCGTGGAGAAGTTCAACTATGTCTTTAAGACGCGCCGGTTGTTTGTTTATAAAGTATTCGCTTTCGCCGCTTCTGTAAAGTTTTCTGGTTATTATTACCTCGTTATAGTCGAGGCTGAAGATTTTCGAACTGTTGTCGAAAAACAACGAAACCTCGCAATACGAAAGCGAACGACGACCTTGCGTGCCCGAAAAAATAACGTCTTGCATACTGGTCCCGCGAAGACTCCTCGCGGATTGTTCGCCCAAAACCCAACGTATGGCGTCCGCAACGTTGCTTTTGCCGCAACCGTTCGGACCGACGATGCCTGTTATGCCGTTACCGAACTTTATTTCGGCTTTATCCGCAAAAGATTTAAATCCGTAAAGTTCGATTTTTTCGAAATTCAATGTTGTTTACCTTCCTGTTTCTTTAATTTTTTCACGGCGGATTTCGCCGCGGCGGCTTCCGCCTGTTTCTTGCTTCCGCCCTTGCCCTCCGCAATAGGCGTTCCGTTCAGCAACGCGGCGACCCGAAATTCCGGTAAATGGTCGGGACCTATCTTACCTAACAGCCGATAGGAAACGTTGCCCAGCTTGCGTTTTTGAACGTATTCCTGATATTCGTTTTTGTATATCGACAACGACGTGTCTTTAACTTCCTTTTTCGCGTCTTGTTCATAAACCGCGATAAGAGTGTCTTTTATGAATTTTTTTGCCGACGCAAGTCCGCCGTCTATATATATGCCGGCAACCAACGCCTCGTAAACGCTCGAAAACAGTTTTTCGTGATAGTCGGAATTTTTACTCTGCCCGTGTCCCAAAAGCACGTATTCCTCTATCCCCAGCTCGCGCACCGCGCGCAGTAGCGGTTCTTTGGACACTATATCGGCTCTGCGCTTAGTCAACTTGCCTTCGTCGCCCGAAGAATTCTTATACAGATATTCGGTTATAACGAACTCTATTATCGCGTCTCCGAAGAACTCCAACAACTCGTTGTCAGCCTCGCCGTGTTCATAGCCGTAAGACGAATGAGTAAAACACCGCCTAAGCAGCATTTTATCGTTAAAAACGTATCCTATTTTTCCTTCGCAACCGCTTGCGTCGAATATCGCCATACTACTCCGTTTTGTCCGCCGCGGAAAGTTTTTCCTTCACCGCGCCTACAAGGTCGTTCTCGGCGAACTCCGCCGCCTGCAACACCGCGTTGCATATAGCGACGCGCTTGGACGAGCCGTGCGCTTTTACCACCGTTTTGTTTACGCCGAGGAAAACCGCGCCGCCTTTTTTATTATAATCCATTCTGTCTTTAAGTTTCTTAAACGACTTTTTAAGGAACAACGCGCCTATTTTACCGCGTAAAGACTTAAAAATTTCCTCTTTGAGCGCCGCAAATACAAGGCCGACGGTACCCTCCATGCTCTTCAACGCTACGTTGCCTGAAAACCCGTCGGCTACGACCACGTCGTATTCCCCGGACAGAATATCCCTCGCTTCGACGTTGCCGACGAAATTTATCCCCGGCATCGCTTTAAGCATAGGAAAGACCTCGTGATTTAACGCGTTGCCTTTTTCGTCCTCGGTGCCGTTGGAAAGCAATGCGACTTTGGGGTTTTTTACGCCGCACACTTCGGCATAAGCCGACGCCATCAATGCGAACTGACACATATTTATCGGTTTACAATCGGCATTGGCGCCCGAGTCCATTAAAAAAACGTTTTTACCCTCTTTAAGCGTAGGCAAAACCGGACACAACGCCGGTCTGTTCACGCCTGCCATTCTGCCGAGTTTCAACGTCGCGCCGACCAGAACCGCCCCGGTAGAACCCGCGGAAACGAAAGCCGCCGCCTGTTCGTTTTCTTTCAACTCTTTCATCGCGACGCAAATAGTGCTGTCCGGCTTACCGCGGATTGCTTTGGTAGGCTCTTCGTTACAGTCTATGACCTCGCTCGCTTGCAAAATTTCCACGCGCGCCGCTTCGTATTCGTAATTTTTAAGCTTTTCTCTTATTACTTTTTCGTCGCCGACCAAAACGGCGATAAAGTCGTTTTTTTGTTTTAACGCCGATACCGTACCGGCAATCACTTCTTCCGGAGCGTTATCGCCGCCGAAAGCATCGATAAGAATTTTCATACAACCGCCTCTTTTGTTAGTCGAGAGTGCCCACCGTTCTCGGGAAGGGCAAAACGTCCCTTATATTGGAAATACCGGTTAAATACATAACCATTCTTTCAAAGCCCAAACCGAAGCCCGAATGATACACGCCGCCGTACTTTCTCAAATCCAAGTACGCTTTGTATTCGTCGGGGTTAAGTCCGCATTCCTTCATACGTGCAAGCAAAATATCGGCGCGTTCTTCCCTTTGACTGCCGCCGATGAGTTCGCCTATCCCGGGCACGAGAAGGTCGCTCGCCGCAACCGTCTTGCCGTCGTCGTTAAGGCGCATATAGAAAGCCTTTATCTCTTTGGGATAATCGGTTAAGAACACCGGCTTTTTGAATACCTCTTCGGTGATATACCGTTCGTGTTCGCTTTGCAAATCGCAACCCCAGTAAACGGGCGCTTCGAAACGGTCTTTAACCTTTTCCAAAATCTCTATCGCCTCGGTATAAGTCAAGCGTTTAAAATCGTTTTCGACTACGTTTTCGAGCCTTGCTATCAACCCCGTATCGACGAATTTATTCAAAAACTCTATCTCGTCGCCACACGTTTCCATAACGCGCCTTATAATCGATTTAACCATCGCTTCGGCACAATCCATATCGTCGGACAAATCGGCGAAAGCGAGTTCGGGTTCTATCATCCAAAATTCCGCCGCATGGCGCGTGGTGTTGGAGTGTTCCGCCCTAAAAGTCGGTCCGAAGGTGTAAACGTTGGCGTAAGCCATCGCGAAGTTCTCCACGTCCAGCTGACCGGAAACGGTAAGACTTGCCTTTTTGCCGAAAAAGTCTTGCGCATAATCGGCTTTGCCGTCGTTTGTCGGCAGATTATCCAAATCCAGCGTCGTTACCTGAAACATAGCGCCGGCGCCTTCGCAGTCACTGCCCGTTATTATCGGGGTATGCACGTAAACAAAACCGCGCTCGTTAAAGAATTTATGAATGGCGTAAGCCGCCTCGCTGCGTATTTTGAACACGGCGTTAAACGTGTTTGTACGCGGTCTTAAATGGCACATCGTACGTAAAAATTCCATAGAATGGCGCTTTTTTTGCATAGGATAATCGGGAGAGGACGTGCCCAAAACGTCTATCTTCTCCGCGTCGATTTCAAACGGCTGATTGCGTTCGGGCGTCAATACCACCGTTCCGGTAACCGCAAGACACGCGCCGCTGTTTTGAGAAGCGATTTCATCGTAATTCGCCACCTTGCTTTTATCGAAAACGACCTGACAGTTTTTAAACGCAGAACCGTCGTTCAATTCTATAAACCCGAAAGTTTTGGAATTCCTTATAGTCCGCGCCCAACCGCAAACGGTTACTTTTCGGTCGCCGAATTTTTCTTTTTCGGAAAAAATTTCTTTAATAGTAGTTCGTTTCATAGGTCACCTGTAAATTATTTATATTTATACCGATAAATTATAGCATAAAAGATATGTTTTTTCAAGTTTTTACACAATAAAAAATGTTAGTTTAAACAGATTGTCGAAAAACGCGACGAAACGCGCCAATTAAACGACAAAGGCACAGCCGCACGGCTATGCCTTTTTTTAAGTCGATTATCGATTATTCGGCAATCAAACTGCCTATTTCTTTTTTATACGTCTGACGTTTTTTAACGATTTCGTTATCGGCGAACTTCCACTGCGCCTGAATGGAATAATTGGTTTCGAGCATAGGATTGGACTCTACGCGCTGTATGTCGTTTTCCAAAACGTTCTTCATTATTTTGGTCATTATAATGGAATTTATGCCCGAATTTTTGTATTCGTGTTTGACGCCGATAAGCGCCATTTCCAATTCTTTGGGTTTCTTTATGGAACGCAAAATATTAATAAACCCCGTCGGGAATAACTTACCCTTGTGTTTTATAAGCGGTTTACAAATAGACGGCAACACTATACCGAAAGCCGCCACGTCGTCCTTTTCGTCAACCAAAATGCTTATAAATTTAGTGTTGATAATCGTCGCGAACTGAGAAAGAACGTTGTTCTTTTCTTTATCGTCGATAGGCACGTATCCGTCCAGCGCGCCGTACGCGTCGTTCAACGTATCGAACAACTTATCGCCGTAAACTTTCACTATTTCTTTAATGCTCATCGTTTCGGC
>CAZARP010000018.1:7277-13177 GCA_964487575.1 uncultured Christensenella sp. | reverse complement strand
CGCGAAAAACGTATGTATTTTTGCCCGGTCAGTCTGTTGTCTTCGTAATTTATTATCCCTGCTATACGACCGACAAGTTCGCCGTCTTTATAACACAGAAAACCTTTAACGTCGTTTTTGCCTTCGCCCAAACTGAAATTTTTTTTCGGATTAAAGGTGTTCACCTCGTCGCTCCTTAAAGACGGAACGTAATACGGACAACCTTTATAAAGTTTTAAGGGATACGTCGCAAAACGTTTAATATCTTTTTTCGTGACGACTTCTTTCACCTCTATCATAAACCTTCCTCCGTTAATCGGCGTAATAATCACGCGCGTAAAAAACCACACGCACCGATATTATACTATTTTCGGCATAAAAAAACAAACGATTTAATAAAAAAATTTCTCCCTCGCGTCGCGAGGGAGAAAAGAGCTACTGTTCCTCTTGAAGTTTTCTGACGGCAAGCGGCGGATTTTCGTCTTTCAACGCCATAAGATACCGGCCGTACTCTTCGTCGGATAATTTTTTGATTTTAGTTTTTTTCTTTTTAGACACAGTCTCGCCCTCCTTATATTATAAGACGAGATTATTATCCGCTAATTATTGCCTTTTTATACCGGCGGATTTGATTTTTTTGTACGAAGCGTCTTTTGAAAAATCTCTCTTCTTGTCGTAAGAACCGCCGAGCACCTCTATGGCAAAACGCAATTCCTCGAAATCCGCGTACTTTATATTTTCGTTTTCTATCGCGCTCGTTAAAAGCGGCAACGCCCTATCGTCGCCGAATTTAGCCAAAAACCCGGCGTACAGCGCTAAATGTTCTCCGTGTTTTGCGAATTCTTCCGACAGAACGGCAAAAACGCGTTCGTCGCCGACGGTGTTAGACAATATCTCCGCAAGATTGACCTTTCTGTCCTCGGGTGCAGAAGAGAAAACGTCCAAAATTTTTTCTTTCGCCGCTTCCGCGCAACCGTCGAGAATTTCCGTCGAAAGTTCGCTTATCGCAAAACTTTCCGAATACAGCACGAATTCCAAACAAACGTCGACGTCGGCTTCGCCGCGCGCTTGAAGAACGCTCAAAAGGTACATGGTAAACTCTTCCGAACACTCGCCCCTCAATTTTTTTTGAACGAGCGAAACGTCGCGACCTTCCTCGATCAACGCCTTGACGAGAAAATCGGGAACGCCGACGCCGGTTTCGGTATGTTCTTCAAGGCAACCTACAAGTTCTTCGGTCGAAAAAGCACGATAATACTCGTTAGGCGTTTTGCCGTCCAATTCAGCCAACGGTTCATCGCCGAACTTATCGTATAAAACGGGAATATTATCCTCTATTTCTTCCGGCTTAACGCGTCCGATATTATCGTATACGTAATCCGAAATGTATTTGTCAAACAATTTGTCTAAGTTTATTACTTTCATTTTTGCTCCGCGTCCAAAAATTTATGCAATCTTACCGGTGCGACCTCGAAGAAGTCGCACACTTCTTTAACTTCGTCCAACCCTTGTATTCCGCTCAACAAGGTAACGATTACCGCCAATTCTTCGGGTAAATATCCCTCTTTCGAAATGAGTTCGGAATACTCGCCGAGAGCCTTGTTTGCCCCGTCCGCGAGTTTTTCGGTATCTTTAAGCCCCACGAAAACAAAGCGCGACAACGCTATACTGTACGCGGCGGTTACCGCTTCGGTAACTTCGTCGTCTTTGCCGATTATCTCTTTAACCTTAAAGGGCGAAAGCGCGTCGGAAACGGTAAAGTTGTAATTACCGCTGCGACCGCTCGCAGCCAAAGAATACACTATCGTTCTCTTGCAATAGTCGGACACTTCTAAATCCAAAAGCGCGTCCGTTAACACACGAGAAGCCTCGTCGCCCAAGCAGAAAGCGGCGATAAACACGCATCTTCTTGCGGTATCGTCGTCGGCGTATTTTATTCCCCAATTCACCAAGTCGGCGTATTTGGCGTAATCCAGCTTTTTTGCGGCTTCGCCTTTCATCAAATTTCTTACCGTGGTTTTATATTTGCGTTCGACGCTCGCAGGTAACTCTTTAGCGTACTTCAACGGAAGATTTTTAGTCAACTCCGCGACACCGTTTTCCGAAGCGACGTTGCTTGCGTAATAGGTGAAAATAAAATCGTCGGGACAAATCGCGTGCGCCGACTTAAACGACTCTTCGGCGTGTTCGACATCGCCGATATTCAAACCGTTAATTCCGTCGAAGAATAACATCATGGGGTCGTGCGGACGTTCTTTAAGTATTTGTTGCAAACACGAACGCACCGTCTTGTGGTCGCCTTGCTCCATCGCGCAGGCGATAAGTCTGTACGCGTGCTCGACGCCGCCGTCGTCGTTGGCTTTTGCGCGAGAATAGTAATACGCGCTTTTATCTTTGTTCTTCATCGCATAGTATACGGAAGACAGTACGCAACACACCAACACGTTTTCGGGATCGTTTTTAAGAAATTCCGAACAAACGTTTACAGCGTCTTTGTAACGCTTTTCGCACATAAGCGACACGACGTAATCGCAATAATTCTCGTCGTCCAAACATTCTGTCGGAATATGCTCGTAAAACTGCGACGCAAAGGAAAATTCCCCCATCGCAAACGCGCGGCGCGCCATTTTTAATTCTTGAGAATAGTCGGCTTTTGCGTAAGGATACGCCATATGATACCCCGAACGCTCGTCGGCTTCTTCCGACAAAAATTGATAGACTTCTTTTTCTATATTTTCGTCCGAGAACGGCGTTTTCGTCGAAAGCATCAAATGATAATAGTATCCCGCGAGGTACGGGTTGTCCATCGAAACGTAATTGATGAGCAACTCCTCGTACGCCACGGACGCCTTGCTTGCCGGCGCCTTATCGAGATAGTACAGCCAATATTGACACGAACGTTCCAAAAGGTCCATATCGGCGTAAACGTCGGCTATGTCGGCGTAAACGGAATAATCGTCCGATACGGACTTTGCCGAAAACAACGCGGAAAGCGCGCCGACGTTGTCGCCCCTGTCAGAGCGCTTAAGCGCTATCTTCCTGTATCTGCTTGCAGTTCTTGTAAAAGTTAATATATCTCCCATTATTTTTCAAATAGCGCGGCTACGTCTTGCTCGTAAAAAACGTACTCCTTTTCGCAAAACTCGCACTTCACGCTTACCCTCTTTTGTTCTTTTATTATATCGTTAAGTTCGTTTTCACCTAACGAGATGAGTACCTTCTCTATATATTCTTTGCTGCACAAACATTGATAAACCGGACGATATTCGGTATACTCGCATTCGCCGAAGTATTCCTTTAATACGCCGTCCGCGCCTTTTTCTTGTATCAGCGAAGATACGTTGCCGAATTCGCCTATAAGTTTTTCCGCATAGGCAATCGACTCTTCCCTCGCGAACGGCATAACCTGCATTACCACGCCGCCGGCGCCGACGCAAGTTAAATCCGTACCGATTTTTACGCCGAGCGCAATCGCCGTCGGTTGCTGTTCGCTAAGAGCGTAATACGAAGTAAAATCCTCCGCGATTTCTCCGCTTATAAGTTCGGCGCTGCCGGAATACGGTTCCTTCAACCCCATACTCTTTACGACGGTCAGTCTGCCGTGCGTACCCACGCACGAAGCGACGTCCAGTTTGCCGTTGGCTTTCAGCGGCAAATCCACTTGTCCGAAGCCTATCGAACCGCGCATTTGCAAATCGCCGTTGCCGCACACCGTTATTTTGCCGCACGGACCGCCGCCGTTTACCGTAACGGACAATTTATCGCCTTTGTTCTTCAATCCGCTCGACATAAACGTGCAAACGGTCAGCGTTCTTCCGAGCGCCGCCGCGCAAACCGGCGAAAGATTGTGAATTTTTATGGCGTCGTTGACCATCTCGGTCGTATCTAAAACGGAAAGCGAAATATCTCCGTCGCATATCAGCGTTTTTAGAATTTTATTCAAAATGCCCCTCCTCCAACTCTTGTTTGGTGGGTAAAGGCAGTTCGTCGTCTTTTCTGTACAAAAGCTTCAACAGTATCGGCGCGGCGAGCGAACTGACGAGGACCAACAGCACCACGATTACCCTGTAACGTGCGTCTATAAGTCCGCCGGCTATACCCTTTTCGGTAACGATAAGCGCAACTTCGCCTCGCGCTATCATTCCGATGCCCGTACGCAAACTGTCCTTAAAACTGAACTTCAACAGTTTCGCGGCGCCGCCGCAACCTATAATCTTCGTGGCAATGGCGACCGCAACGAATGCGAGCGCAAACCACAACACGCTCAAATCCAATCCGTTAAAACTGATTTTAATACCTATACCGGCAAAAAATATAGGCGCGAACACGGTATACGAGTTAATCGACACCTTTCTGTCAACGTACTCCGCCGAAGAGTGATTTGTAGAAAGAATAAGCCCCGCCACGTACGCACCGGTTATATCGGCAACGCCGAAAACCTTTTCCGCGACGTATGCGTAAAACAAGCACAACGCTATCGAAAAAATAGGTATACGTCTGGTATGCGGAGTGATTTTTTCCAAATACTTAAACAATTTCGACATCAAAATACCGAAACCGATCGCAAAAACGAAGAAAGCAAGTATCCACAGTATGGACACGACCGCCAAATTGTTCGGATTTATCATCGACAACACCGGAGACGCCGAGCCGCCGCCCGTCAGACTTAAAACGACGGACAGAATTATAATCCCCAACACGTCGTCCATCACCGCCGCCGAAAGCACTACCGTCCCGACTTTGGTTTGCAGTTTGCCGAGTTCCCTTAAAACCTCGACGGTTATACCGACGGACGTAGCCGTCATGATAACGCCGACGAAAAGCCATGTGTACACGCCCTCGTCGGGCAAAAACGCCGCCGCGACGCCGAAACCGCACGCAAGCGGCAGAATAACGCCGCAAGACGCCACTATAAGCGATACCGCGCCCGTCTTTTTAATATCTTCCAGCCTCGTTTCAAGACCGGCGGTAAACATAACGAATATAACGCCGACTTCCGCAAACGCTTTTAAATAGTCGTTCGAGGTTATCGGGAACACGCCCGAAGTCCCTACCCCGAACAGTTCCCAAATCGCCGGTCCTACCAATATACCGGCGACGATAAACCCGAGCACCTGAGGCAACCCGAGTTTCCTCATAAAAATTCCAAACAACTTAGTCGTAAAAAGAATTATGGCTAATTGAAGCAAAAAATCCGTAATTTCCATTTTCCTCGGTTTTAATCGATTTCAATCGATTATTTTTTCCTTTTGTTTAATTCCTTTTGAGCCTTTTCGATACGTTTTCTTTTTTCTTCTTCGTCTTTTGCTTTTAAGAGCGCTCTTTCCTCGTCTAATTGCTTAAACTCTTCCGAATGTTCGGAAACGTATTGTTCGTTGTCGTCGTAAAGCGCCTGACGACTTTGATTAAGCTTAATAATATCGTCCCTCGAAAAACTAGTGGGAAGTTCCGCCAGTTGCAACTCGTCGTCGGTTATCGGTTTAATGGGCTTGGTACCCAAAACGGCACTGTCCGAAAGCAGCAACTGCTCGCGATACTTTCTGACCGCCTCTTCGTCGTTTTCTTTGACCCGTTCGTAAATACCTCTGTTTTTCTTCGCGCCGATTTTATCGTTGACGTATCTGTCGTAAGACCAGTGACAAAAATCCGTCCATACCAATAGGAAAAGCGAAAACCCGAACAACAAAGCGATTATTATGCCTATATACATAATTATCGTACCCGAACCTATCCATATCAGCAAAAACGGTATAATGCCGAGGAAAATAAAGAAAACGTTCTGCGGCAACATACCTATCGTAAACAAAGCGGAATTTTTGAAAAGTTGCCTAAACTTCAAATCGTAAGTCACGCACATGGTCAGCATATGTAACGACATCATCGTGTAAAACGCCATTATCGCGACGTTTACCACCTTACAG
>CAZARP010000018.1:0-7177 GCA_964487575.1 uncultured Christensenella sp. | reverse complement strand
CCTTGACCGACAAGGTCCATAAGCCTAAAGAACAGCAAGAACAATACCGGTAAGAACGTCAACAGCACGATAAGGTTGATTAAAACCAGCTTCCAGAAACGCCCTTTGAAAATATCCCAAAAAAGTTCCCATCTGTTAGACGGCAAAGAAGCACGGGCGTAACCTTCCGATTTTTCTTTACCCATAATGAGACGGTCTATAAAACCGCCGCCTTTTTTATTTTTAGCCATTGCAATCTCCTAAGAAGACTTAACGCCGAACGCGTTAACGTATATAGTGTATACTAATTTTCGATATTTTACAAATAAAAAAAGCATAGTTATGAAAAAAACTTTACAATAAAGTCGTCTTTTGCTATACTGTATATCGATATTTTATAGGCATTAGAGAGGTTTTTATGGCAAAATACAACGTTGCCGTCGTCGGCGCGACCGGTATGGTCGGCAGAAAAATGTTACAAGTCTTAGAAGAACGCAAGTTGCCGGTCGACGAATACTTCTTTTTCGCGTCGGAAAATTCCGCAGGGAAAGAAATCGAATTTTGCGGTAAAACTTATACCGTTTTGCTACTCTCGGAAGAAAACGTAAAAAAGCATAAAGCGGACATCGCGCTTTTTTCGGCAGGTGCCGAAGTAAGCAAAAGGTTCGCGCCTGTTTTCGCTAAGTCGGGCACTCTTGTCATCGACAATTCCAGTGCGTGGCGCCGCGACCCCGACGTTCCGCTCGTCGTGCCGGAGTGTAACCCCGACGATATTTTAAAGCATAAAAATATAATAGCAAACCCGAATTGCTCCACGATACAGGCGGTCGTCGTTCTAAAGCCGCTTCACGAGGCGTTCGGCATAAAAAGAGTCGTATACTCTACCTATCAGGCAGTATCGGGCGCAGGCGTAAAAGGTTTCAACGACCTTAAAGGCGGCATTTGCGGCGAAGAACCGCAAAAATTCCCCTACCCTATCTTCGGTAACTGTCTGCCGCACATCGACGTGTTTTTAAACAACGGCTATACCAAAGAAGAAGACAAGATGATTTTCGAAACGAAAAAAATTCTCGGCGACCGAAACGTCAAAGTCACCGCGACTTGCGTACGCGTCCCCGTTTACTACGGGCATAGCGAAGCCGTCAATATCGAATTCGAAAGGCCTTGTACTGTAGCGTCCATTAAAGAAATATTATCCCGAGCGGAAGGCGTCGTCGTTCAAGACTCGCCCGAAAATTGCCTCTACCCTATGGCGATCACCGCAGAGGATAAAGACGAGGTTTTCGTCGGGAGAATACGAACGGACGACACCGTTCCTTCCGGCGTAAATCTGTGGGTCGTAGCCGACAACATAAGAAAGGGCGCGGCGACAAACGCCGTTCAAATCGCGCAGAAGGCAATAGAACTTAACGCGATAGGAGGCAGACTCGACGATTAAACGGAGAGTTTGATGAACAAAACAATTTTCAAAGGCACGTGTACGGCGGCTATAACCCCGTTTAACGGCAACGAAGTCGACTATCGCGCGCTAAAACGTGTAATAGAGTATCAAATAAACGGCGGCGTCGACGCCATCTGCTTTTTGGGCACCACCGGCGAAGCCCCCACCGTAACCGACGCGGAATACGAAAAAATCACGGCGACAGCCGTGCAAACCGTAGCCGGCAGAGTCAAAGTAATCGTCGGCTGCGGCGCGAACTGTACCGACAACGCCATACGCAAGGTAAAACTCGCGCAAAAGCACGGAGCGGACGGATTGCTCGCCGTAACGCCGTACTACAACAAATGCACGCAAAAAGGATTGACGTTATATTATAACGCTTTGTGCGATTGCGCGCATATACCGGTGATTTGTTATAACGTCCCGTCGCGCACCGGCGTAAACATTCTTCCCGATACGATGTCGGCAATCGCCGAACATCCGAATATCGCGGGGCTTAAAGAGGCAGCGGAAAACGTTTCCGACATACGCGCCGTCGCGCGGGCGATAGAAAACAAAACCGCTTTATACTGCGGCGACGACGCGCTTACGACGTATTTTTTGTCGGTCGGCGCGCACGGCGTTTTTTCGGTGGCTTCCAACGTCGCCCCTCGACTTATTTCGTCAATAGCGCGAAAATACTTCGACGGAAATTTGAAAAAGGCAAACGACTTGCAAAACAAAGCGCTTCCGCTGATTAGCGCGCTTTTTACCGAAGTCAACCCCATACCCGTCAAATACGCGGCGCACCTTTTAGGATTGTGCGAAAATTCTTTAAGACCGCCTCTCACTACCATAGAAGAAAATCACGCGGCACTCTTGGAAAAGACTTTAATCGATTTAAGATTAAAACCTTACAAGGAGGCGTTATGAGAATTTTAATTTCGGGCGTTTACGGCAAAATGGGAAGGACTTTATTCCGTGTCGTCGAAAACACCGACGACCTTAAAGCCGTCTGCGGAGTCGACCGCGGCACGTCGTCCGACAAGATGCCGTTTCCGGTATACGAAAGTTTCGACGCGATAAAAGAAACGCCGGACGTTATTATAGATTTTTCCTCGCCGTCGACGCTCGCACCGTTATTGGCTTTTGCAAAAACTCGCAACGTGCCTGCGGTTTTATGTTCGACCGGGTATACCGCTTCGGATACGGAAAGCATATACGAAGCGTCGAAAAAAATCGCCGTTTTTTACACGGCTAACGCTTCGCTCGGAATACGTGCGTTAACCGACGCGGTTAAAGAACTCGCCGTGCAATTACGCGACTTCGACGTGGAAATCGTCGAAGAACACCACTCGCAAAAAGCCGACGCGCCCGGCGGTACGGCGCTGTCGCTCGCAAACGCGATAAAAACGGTCCGTCCCGAAACGACAACCGTATTCGGCAGAAACGGTACGTCCGAAAAAAGAAATAAAAACGAAATCGGCATACACTCTCTACGCGGCGGAAACGTCGTCGGCGTTCACACCGTGCACTTTCTCGGCGAAAACGAAACGATTACGATTACGCACCGCGCGACGGATAAAATCATATTTGCCGAAGGCGCGATTACCGCGGCTCGTTTTTTGCTCGGCAAAACAAACGGTTTGTACGGTATGAGCGACCTGTCGGAGGCAATCCATGCAAGTAAAAGAAAACGTTAAAAACATTCTGAACGAATTGAGCGTCGGAAACGACCGCGGCGAACCGATAACGTTGGTCGGCGCTACGAAAACGGTCGACGTACAAACGATAAATTCGGCAATTTCGGCAGGGCTTTCGGTGGTGGCGGAAAACAAAGTACAGGAATTCCGCCAAAAAAGTTCGTCGATACTCGGCGCCACACAGCATTTTATAGGACATCTTCAAACAAATAAAGTAAAATACCTTGTCGGCAACGTCGACGTGATACAATCGGTGGACAACCTGAAACTGGCGACCGCGATATCAGAACAAGCGAAAAAACTCGGAGTCGTTCAAAAAATATTATTGGAAGTCAATATCGGCGGCGAGCCTTCAAAAAGCGGCTTTGCCCCGACGGACGTTTTTGCCGCCGCGGAAGAAGTCGACAAACTTCCTAATATAAAAATTACGGGGCTTATGGCTATGCTCCCCCGCACCGACGACGAGGACAAGCTTGCTTCGCTGTGCGAAGATATGCGCGGTATATACGACAAACTTAAAATCCGAAACAACGATTACGTATATTTGTCGGTCGGCATGAGCGACGACTATAAAATCGCCGTACGACACGGCAGTAATATGGTAAGACTCGGCAGCCGACTTTTCGGAAAAAGAAACTACGGAGAAACAGAAAATGGGATTATTTGATTTATTCGGAAAAGAACAAAGAACAAAATCGGAAGCGCAAGAACGCGCGTTCAGACCTTTCGACAGAACGGATACCGCCGAAAAAGCGCCCGTATCGATATTCAGCCCGACCTCTTACGAGGACGTGGAAACCATTATCGACGCGCTGAAAGTCAAAAAGAACGTCGTCGTTCATCTAACCAAACTTAAACCGGAAACGGCTATCAGAATACTAGATATGCTGTCCGGCGCCGTTTACGCACTCGGCGGCGGCGTTTACGAAATGGAGAAAAACATTTATATGTTCTCACCCGCCGGCGTTGAAATAAATTAATGTCAACTTTTTCGTATTCGTTGACAAAGATACGCGCAACTTATATAATTATATCGTAATTCACTTTGGAGGAATATAAAATGCAAAGTAACGTCCGTCCCGAAACAATGGAACGCATAACCAACCTAACGCTCGCCCAAGCATTCATCGACGAGCAAATTAAAGACATCAGACGGCAGGTCGGCGACAAAAAGGTCCTTCTTGCATTGTCCGGCGGCGTGGACTCGTCGGTGGTTGCCGCACTGCTTATCAAAGCAATCGGCAAACAACTCGTTTGCGTACACGTCAACCACGGTCTTTTAAGAAAAGGCGAACCCGAACAAGTTGTAGAAGTGTTCAGAAACCAAATGGACGCCAACCTTGTTTACGTGGATGCGACCGACCGCTTTTTAGATAAACTCGCAGGCATCGCCGACCCCGAGCAAAAAAGAAAAATCATCGGTGCGGAATTTATCAGAGTATTCGAAGAAGAAGCAAGAAAACTCACCGATATAGAATTCCTCGCTCAGGGCACCATTTACCCCGACATTTTGGAGAGCGACGGCGTCAAATCGCATCACAACGTCGGCGGATTGCCGGAAGACCTTAAATTCGAGCTGGTAGAACCCGTTAAACTTTTGTATAAAGACGAAGTGCGCGTGGTCGGTAAAGCGTTGGGGCTTCCCGACAATATGGTATACCGTCAACCCTTCCCCGGTCCCGGTCTCGGCGTAAGATGCCTCGGTGCAATCACGCGCGACAGGTTGGAATGCGTACGCGAGTCCGACGCCATTCTTCGCGAAGAATTTGCGACTAACGGATTGCAAGGCAAGGTATGGCAATACTTTACCGTCGTTCCCGATTTCAAATCCACCGGAATAGAAAACGGCAAAAGGACGTTTAAATACCCCGTTATTATCCGTGCGGTAAACACGGTCGACGCCATAAACGCAACCGTGGAAAACGTTCCTTTCGCGCTTATGCAAAAAATAACCGACAGAATTCTTAAAGAGGTCGAAGGCGTAAACCGCGTGTTATACGACTTCTCCCCCAAGCCCGTCGCCACTATAGAGTGGGAATAATTACAACGACTAAAACAAAGCCACCGTTTGAAACGATGGCTTTGTTTTTATATTTTCCATTCTATAACGCCGTCGGCACAACCGACTTCTACCGTCACGTCTTTATCCAGACACACGGTGCCTTTTTCCACGTTTACCCAATCGCTTTTACTTCCGACGTACTCGATATTCTTCAGCCCGCTACCGACAAACGCGCTGTTGCCGATAGATTTTAAGCTTTTGCCTAACTTTAACGTACTAAGTTGTAAACACCCGTAAAAAGCTCCGTCACCGATTTCGGACAATTTGTCGCCTAACGAAACGTCGTACAACGCGTCGCAATGATAAAAACACTGCACGCCGATTTTTTCCACCCCAGTGCAACTAAAAGCGCCGAGCGACACGCACCCATCGAACGCGCCCTCGCCTAACTCTTTTACGGTTTGCGGTACGATCACCGCATACAGTCTTTGGCAACCGGAAAAAGCGCCGTCGCCGATGACTTCTATCCCGTCGCTTATGACGATACTTTGTATCATTCCGTTGTCCTTAAAAGCGTCCACGCCTATAGACGTAACGGGTTTACCCGAATAAACCGAAGGTATGTTGAACGACGCGTAAGCCATCGAACCTATACCGCTGACCTCGTACGTATCGTCCTCTTTGAGCGTAAAATCAAGAGTATCGACTTCTTCAGTCGGGTACGGCGCGGGCGTATGACAACGAGAACACACAAACCTGCCGTATGCAACGTGATATTCGGTGAATTCGTGTCCTAAAGCCGACGTTGCATCGGTCGTATAACTGTCGCCGCAATCGCATTTGTGAACGGTATAACCTTCTTCGGTACACGTCGGCGAGACGACGGTAGACTTGTATGAATGTTCGTGTCCGCAAGCGGCAAGACTTATGGCGCCGCAAACTATTATCGCGGATAAAAGACAAACTATTACTTTTCTTTTCATTGTCGAACCCTTTCTTTTTTTTATAATACTACCATAAAATCGCCGACAACGCAACCGAATAAAATATTTTACTCTGTATATCGTCGCATTTTCGATTGACGGCAAAAGAGTTTATGAGTTATAATTCAATAGAACATCTTATCATAAGGAGAATATCGATGATAACCAACGACGTAAAATACGTAGGCGTAAACGATAAAAACATCGACCTTTTCGAAGGGCAATACAGGGTCCCTAACGGAATGGCTTACAACTCTTACATTATTATAGACGATAAAACCGCGGTTTTAGACACCGTGGACGCAAAATTCGGCGACGAATGGATTAACAATCTGAAATCGGCGCTCGGCGGTAGGTATCCGCACTATCTTATCGTTCAGCATATGGAGCCCGACCATTCGGCAAACGTCGATACGTTTTTAAAAAACTATCCCGACGCGGTAGTCGTCGGAAACGCCAGAACGTTTACGATGATAGAAAACTTCTTCGGCAAAGCCGCCGCCCCCAATCGCCTCGTCGTCAACGACGGCGACGAATTGTCGCTCGGCAAGCATACGCTTAAATTTATTTTCGCGCCGATGGTACACTGGCCGGAAGTTATGGTCACGTACGACGCAACGGATAAAATTTTATTTTCCGCCGACGGTTTCGGGAAGTTCGGCACGATAGACGCCGACGAAGACTGGGCGTGCGAAGCCAGAAGATATTACTTCGGCATAGTCGGCAAGTACGGTGCGCAAGTGCAAAGTTTACTAAAAAAAGCCGCCGCGCTCGACATAAAAATCATCTGCCCTCTGCACGGACCGGTTCTGACGAAAAATCTCGGCTACTATCTGAATTTATACGATATTTGGTCATCTTACGGTGTTGAAAGCGAAGGCGTGGTAATCGCCTATACGTCGGTATACGGCAATACCGAACGCGCCGCGCGCTTATTACAAACGAGCCTCGAAAAGTCGGGTTGCGAAAAGGTCGTTTTAACCGACCTCGCAAGATGCGACGTCGCGGAAGCGGTAGAAGACGCTTTCCGCTACGGCAAGTTAGTGCTTGCCACAACGACGTATAACGGCGACGTATTCCCGTTCATGAA
>CAZARP010000017.1:17419-24138 GCA_964487575.1 uncultured Christensenella sp. | reverse complement strand
TCCCGACCCCATGGTCCCAAACCACGTGCGCTACCAACTGCGCTACACCCCGCTCTCGCACGACGCTTTAATATATTATAACAAAACCGACAAAATGTCAAACGAAATAATGATGTTTTTTAATTTTTTTATAAAAAATTTTTTCGACAATAAAACTCGGGTTTTTTTACTAGTTTATATTATTCGACAAGGCGTATATGATAGATTGTTTTTAAGCAAAAAGGTGGACTATGGATATAAAATTCAAAAAAAACTGTTCGACTTTAACCGTTTATTTATACGGCGAAGTCGACGAATGTACTGCGTCGAACGTAAAGGTCGCTCTCGATAGATTATTATACGACAATCTTAACGCAAAAAAAGTCGTTTTTGATTTATCGGGAGTTTCGTTTATGGATAGCACCGGTATCGGACTACTTATAGGAAGATACAAAAAACTGAAACAATTTAACGTGCCGTCATACATATCCGGGGCAAGCGTAGCGACCGAAAAGGTTCTTCAACTTGCCGGATTATACGGTATAATGCCTAAATATTGAGGAGACACAATGAATAATAAAATGCGGTTAACTTTTTTATCTTTTTCGACAAATGAAAATTTCGCCAGAAGCGTGGCAGGAATTTTTGCTTTGCAACTAAATCCTTCCTTGTCGCAGTTATCTGACATTAAAACGGCGGTCAGCGAAGCCGTTACAAACTGTATCGTGCACGGATATCCCGACGAACCCGGCGAAATCGTAATGGAAGGCGAGATCAACGACGATGAAATACATATTAACGTCTTCGATAACGGCGTCGGAATAAAAAATCTTAAAGAGGCCTTAGAACCCTTTTATACAAGCCGACCGGAGGAAGAAAGGTCAGGAATGGGTTTTACCATAATGAAAAGTTTTATGGACGATATAGATGTCGTTTCCGAGCCGGGAAAAGGTACGAAGATTTATATGAAGAAAAAAATCGGGGTAGAAGCAGACGACAATGCTCGATAACGAAGTATTGCTTTACTACGTAAGAAAAGCGCGCCAAGGCGACGAGGAAGCAAAACAAATCGTTTTTAACAATAACGAACCGTTGATAAAAAGCATAATACGCCGTTTCAAAAACAAAGGAGTCGAATACGACGATTTGTATCAAATCGCGTGCCTTGGGTTTTTAAAAGCCATTAAAAATTTCGACGAAAGTTTCGGCGTTAAATTTTCCACTTATACGGTACCCATGGTCGTCGGAGAAATTAAAAGATATATTAGGGACAACGGCGCCGTTAAAGTATCTCGAACGTTGAAAATTTTGGCGAATAAAATCAACAGATTTATCGATGAATATCAGACGCAAAACAATCAACCGCCCACTATAGAGTTTTTATCCGAAAAATTTAACGTTACGCAGGATGAGATTGTCGTAGCTATGGACAGCGCGCGTATGCCGGTGTCTATTTTCGATAAAGTAGACGAAGACGACGGACAGGAATTGATTGAAAAAATCCCGTACGTGGACAACGAAGACGCACTTCTAAGCAAAATACAACTCACAAACGTATTCGAAAAATTGTCCGAAAGGGAAAAGAAAATAATAATTTTACGATATTTCAGAGATAAAACACAAAGCGAAACAGCCGAATGCGTCGGCGTATCGCAAGTTCAAGTGTCGAGACTGGAAAATAAAATAATAGAAAAAATGCGGCAAAATTTTTAGCCGTTTTTTTATTTGTCGTCGTATACTTTTACATTTCTTACCGATAATAATTTTACGATGAAAAATAACGAACAAGTATTAAAACCGATGAAAAATTTAGACGAAAAAGAAAGTTATTCTTGCAAATTTATAAAAAAGGATATGAAGCGATGAAAAAAAGAAGCAGTTTCAATAATAAAAACTATCTTGACTACGTCGCCGACATATCGCCGAAAACGAATGAAAAACGTTCACTTTTCAGAGCATTCTGGGTCGGCGGTCTGATATGCTGTATCGGTCAGGGAATTAGGTTCTTTTTAGAAAAAAAAGTCGGATTAAAAGGGGACGAACTTGCTTCTTACGTTTCAATGACGATGATTTTTCTCGGATCGTTTCTAACCGGACTCGGCGTATACGATAGAATAGGTAAGTTTGCAGGCGGCGGCTCGATTGTTCCGATTACAGGTTTTGCCAATTCGGTTGTTTCGCCGGCAATGGAATTTAAAACCGAAGGATATATTTACGGCACGGCGGCAAAAATGTTTGTTGTGGCAGGACCTATAATTGTTTTCGGTATCGCATCTAGCGTTTTGGTGGGATTATTATATTATTTCGGATATATGATTTTTTAGGAGAACAAATGCAGAGAACGATTTTTTTTAAGAATAAACCTTTTATTAGGGGCGTTGCCAGCGTTGCCGGCCCCAAAGAGAGCGAGGGAAGTTTGTCCGATTATCTCGATATAAAACTAAACGACGACAAATTCGGAGAAGAAACTTTTGAAAAAGCGGAATGTAAAATGCTTTCGACAGCCATTGAAGGCGCTATAAAAAACGCAAAAATTCAAACAAACGACGTCGACGCTATAATTTCGGGCGACCTACTCAATCAAATAATTTCCTCCACGTTTTCCGCTCGTAATTTTAATTGCGGTTATATCGGCGTGTATAGCGCCTGTGCGTCTTTTGTCGAAGCATTATTTATTGCAGGGACGTTAACTGACGGCGGTCATTTTAATAACGTTGTTTGCGCTACAAGCAGTCATTTTTCCACGGCGGAAAGGCAGTACAGATATCCGCTCGAACTCGGTTGTACGAGACCGCCGCAATCGCAGTGGACGGTAACGGGCGCCGGTGCTACGGTTGTATCGACAGAAGGAGAGGGGCTACGTCTTACGTGCGCAACAATAGGCAGAGTCGTCGATTACGGCGTTGTAGACGCAAACAATATGGGTGCCGCAATGGCGCCGGCAGCAGCAGATACTTTAGTAACTCTTTTTAAAGACACGTTAACGCTACCCGAAGATTACGATATAATCGTTACGGGGGATTTAGGGACCTTAGGTTCGAGAATTTTAAAAAGTTTAACGTGGGAAAAAGGATACGACATTGAAAAACAACACGTAGATTGCGGAGAATTGATTTATAACATATGCGAAAAAGAGTATCAGGGCGGTAGCGGCGCAGGTTGCAGTTCGATTGTTTTCAATTCTTACCTATACAAAAGAATAAAAAAATTAAAAAAATATAAAATGATTTTAATAGCGACCGGTGCACTGTTGTCGTCCGTTTCTACGCAACAAGGAGAAAGTATACCCGGTATCGCACATGCGGTGGTGATGGAAAAATGTTAGATGTTTTAATACAATTTGCGAAAGTGTTTGTCGTCGGCGGTTTAATATGTACTATCGCACAACTTTTAATCAATTATACAAAATTAACCGCAGGTAAAATTCTTGTAATATTCTTGCTATCCGGCGTAGTATTGCAATCCGTAGGACTATATCAATATCTTGTCGATTTTGGCGGAGCCGGTGCAACGGTCCCGATATCGGGATTTGGCTATCTGCTTGCAAAAGGCGCGATGGAGGGCGCAAAAAAAAGTTTATACGACGCTATAACGGGCGGAATATGCAGCGCAGGAATGGGAATAACCGCAGCTATAGTATTCGGATATATTTTCGCCTGTTTATTCAAATCGAAGTCTAAAAGAAACTAAAAAAGAATATATTCTATTACGATGATAGAATGCTGCGAGGGAAAAATATACAACGGGAAAATTCGTCGTCGAAAAAATCGACGTTTTTTCCGTTTCTTGCTGTTTTTTATATTGGTGTCGGTTTTTGTCTGGTGGAAATACGTTGCAAGTTTACAAATATACAACATCTGCGTCGACTATTCCTATGCGACAAGTATGGACGCGATAAATAAAGCCGTAATGACATCCTTGTCCGACGGATTGAAATATGCCGACTTGGTGAAAGTCGAGAAGAATTCATCGGGGGATATTATTTTAATCAAAACAGACTCTTTGCAAATCAATAAATTCAATAGAGAAATAGCCATTAAAACAAATGACAATATGTCTGACATAATCAACGACGGAGTACCCGTGCCGTTACTCTCGTTCAGCGGCATACCGATTTTATCGGGGTACGGCACAACGATAAATTATCAAGTCGTTAACGTTACGGGCGTAACTTGCGATTTCGTAAGCGATTTCACGTCAGTGGGAATAAATCAAACGTTACACTCTTTATACGCTTGCGTAATATGCACGATAAACATCGAAATGCCCCTCAATCATAAATCAACGGAATTTAAATCAAAAATACTTTTATCCGAAAGCGTTCTGATCGGCAAAGTGCCCGACGTCTATTTAAACGGCAATGTCAAGTCGGTTTAGTGTTTTTATCCAAGTAATTACTTTCATTTCATTGACAAAAAAAAATTCATTGTATATAATGTATAAAAACATTAATCGTATAAAAGTTTAGTAGATTGCGTCGGGTCGCCGATTTACGGCGGATTATACAACGAATTAAGCGGTCCACGCGCATTATGGCGCCCTAAGCTTTACGGGCGTCTTTTTTTATGGAGGCAATATGGAAGACAAATTCGAACAATTACTACAATCTGCAAAAGATGCGCTGTCAGAAGTCTCGGCACTGAAAGCGATGTCAGATTTACACACGAGATTTTTAGGCAAAAGCGGAGAAATAACGGCGTTATTGCGCGGAATGAAGGATTTAGCGGCAAACGAACGCGCAGAATTCGGTAAAAAAGTCAATGAACTTAAAGAAAGCGTCGCGGAACTTTTTGCAAAAAAAGAAAATCAATTAAAAGACGAAGAGTTAAAAAATAAATATGCCGCGGAAGCCGTCGACTTAACCCTCCCCGGCAAATCGCACGATATCGGCGGACTTCATCCGTTAAATATCGTCCGCAATCAAATAATCAATTCTTTTGCCGGGATGGGGTTCGAAGTATTCGAGGGGCCTGAAATCGATACCGATTATTACTGTTTTCAGGCGCTAAACATACCTAAAGATCACCCGGCACGAGACATGCAAGATACGTTTTATATCAACGACAACGTCGTTTTAAGACCGCACACGTCGCCCGGACAAGTCAGAACGATGGAAAATAAAAAACCTCCGATAAAAATTTTAAGTCCCGGCAGAGTGTATCGTGCCGACGACGACGCCTCACATTCTCCGATGTTTCATCAGATCGAAGGGTTGGTTGTCGACAAAGGCGTTTCTTTATGCGACTTAAAGGGGCTTTTAGACGAATTCGTTAAACTTATTTTCGACAGCGACACAAAGACCCGTTTCCGTCCGTCGTATTTTCCTTTTACCGAACCGAGCGTAGAAGTTGACGTTACGTGTTGCAAGTGTCACGGGAAAGGATGCAGTCTCTGTAAGGGAACGGGGTGGATAGAGATACTCGGCGCCGGCGTCGTTAATAAAAACGTTTTAGAAACAAGCGGTATAAATTCCGATATTTATTCGGGTTTGGCTTTCGGTCTCGGCATAGAAAGGATTACAATGATAAAATACGGCATATCCGACATAAGAACTTTATTCGAAAACGACATAAGATTTCTAAAACAGTTTAACAGGAGATAAAGAATATGAAAGCACCTATATCTTGGCTAAAAGAATACGTTGACATAAATTGCTCGATAGACGAATTGGTAAGCAAACTTTTTTCTTGCGGTTTCGAAGTCGAGGAAGTAATAGAATACGGTAAGAATATCGACAAAATCGTTACTTGTAAAATATTAAGCATAGAAAAACATCCTAATGCGGACAAATTATCCGTCACGCAAATAGACGCCGGCAAATACGGTACGCTTCAAATTATAACCGCCGCAACGAACATATTCGTAGGGGCAATCGTTCCCGTTGCACTTGACGGAGCGACGCTTTTTAACGGAGATAAGATTTATAACGGAAAACTTCGCGGATTGCCCTCGAACGGAATGTTTTGCAGCGGAGAAGAACTCGGCATAAACGACGATTTTTACGACGGTGCTTCCGTCAACGGAATTTTAATACTTAAAGAAGATTACCCTTTGGGCGAAGAAGTCGCCGATTTGCTTAATATTCGCGACACAATCCTCGATATCAACGTCACGGCAAACCGACCGGATTGTCAATCAATACTCGGTTTAGCGAGAGAAGCCGCAGCGGTCCTTAATACCTCGTTAAAACTGCCCGACACCACGTACGATGTTAAAGATGGGCTATACACGACAAAAATCGCAAACGTTAAAAACGAAGCGTTTGATTTGTGCCCGAGATACCAATCGCATCTCATTGAAAACGTTAAAATAGCGCAGTCGCCCGCATGGTTGAAAAGAAGACTTTTCTCCGTGGGAATACGCTCCATCAACAGCATAGTAGACATAACGAATTACGTACTTACGGAAATCGGTCAGCCGATGCACGCTTTCGATTTAAACGACGTCGATGGCAACTCAATAGTAATACGTCGCGCTAAAGACGGTGAAAAAATCACCACTTTGGACAATAAAGAATTCGCTTTATGCAACGACAACCTGGTTATTTGCGATTGCGAAAAGCCTATCGCTTTGGCAGGCGTTATGGGCGGTCTAAACAGTGAGATTAAAGACGACACCAAAACCGTATTATTCGAAGCCGCCACGTTTAAACGCGACAATATAAGAAAAACTTCTCGCAAATTGGCACAAAGGAGCGACTCTTCCGCACGTTACGAAAAAGGCGTCGACCTTTGGTCTGT
>CAZARP010000017.1:13473-17319 GCA_964487575.1 uncultured Christensenella sp. | reverse complement strand
ACGGTTACGACCACATAACGTCGACTCTTTTAAAAACCGCTCAAATAACGACCGGAGGGCTTAACGCGGATCAAACAAGAATAAACGACGTAAAAAATCTTTTCGTCGCCCAAGGTTTTAACGAAATGATAAGTTATTCGTTCGTATCCGAAAAAGAATACGACTTGTTCGGTTTAGATAAAACAAGCGACGAGTATCGTTATATCAAAATATTAAACCCGATCAGCGAAGATATGGCGGTAATGCGTACGAGTTTGGCTCCGTCGGTTATTCGCGCGGCATGTTACAACATTAACAGAAAAAACAATTTCGGTAGATTGTTCGAACTTGCAAAAGTTTACAATCCGGAAAACTTCCCGAATGAAACGTTACCGGTGGAACGCAACGTCCTCGCTTTTGCAATATTCGGTGAAAACGAAGATTACTTTACGACAAAAGGCGTAGTTGAAACTTTTGTCGAACGTTTCTGCCACGGTGTAGACGCAAAGTATCTGCCTTGCAAACGCGGATATATGCACCCGACTCGTTCTGCCGATATTATTCTTGACGGCAATGTCGCGGGATATTTCGGACAAATTTCATACGAATTATCGAGCAAGTTGGATATCGATAAACCGATATACGTCGGCGAAATTTTTTACGACGCAATAAAGGATTGCTTTAACGACAAAATAGTTTTTGAAACCGTTTCTAAATACCCTGTAATTGAAAGAGATATAGCGGTATCGATAGACGAGTCGGCAACCTGCGCTTCCGTAATAGAAATAATTAAACAATTCGGCGGTGAGTTTTTGCGCGACGTAACGCTGTTCGACGTATACAAGGGTAACCAAGTAGCCTCCGATAAAAAGAGTATGGCGTTCAGTTTAACCTTTGTATCCAAAGATCGCACGTTAAACGTCGGAGAAATCGACGACGCGGTACAAAATATAGTATTACAATTAAAAGAAAGGTTGGGAGCGGAACTTCGCTAAAAACAATCAATGGTCTCGGAAAAAACTCTTAAAACAATTGAATACGACAAAATTATGGCTTCCGTTGCCGATTTTGCCACACTTGACGCCTCTAAGGATTATTTTAAGCGTTTTACACCTTCGACCGACGTAAACGAAGTAAAATTGCTCTTAAAAAAAACGGAAGAAGCCTATAAACTTTTATACACGTACAGCGCGAACGGGGTATACTATTTCGACGACGTAACGGACGAACTCTTTCGCGCCGACAAAGGCGGCGTACTTTCTTGCGGAGAAATTCTTAAAGTAAGTTTTCTTTTAAAAAGTGCGCGAATTGTAAAAAAATCCATACTGACCGTTTCCGACGAGGACATTACTTATATCCCCGAAATAGCGTCACGCTTGTATGAAGACGCCGCTTTCGAAAAAGAAATCGTGGAAAAAATCATTTCTCCCGACGAATTAAGCGACAACGCTTCGCCGAGACTGTATTCCATCAGAAAAAACATAAGAAACCTGAATGCGAAAATAAGAGAACAGCTTAATTCTTATATGCGAGGTTCTTTGGGAAAATACGTACAGGAAAATATTGTTACGGTAAGACAAAATCGCTATGTTGTTCCAGTAAAATCCGAATACAGAAGTTTTGTAAAAGGTTTCATACACGACCAATCTTCAACCGGGTCCACGGTTTTTATCGAACCCGAACAAATAATGGAACTCAATAACGAGTTAAAACGCGCAACCTTCGAGGAAGGCGAAGAAATTTATCGTATACTATCCGAACTATCGTTAAGGATAAGCGGTATTTCGGACGCGCTGAGATATAATGCGGATAACCTTACCGAACTAGATTGCTATTTCACGCGCGCTATATATTCTTTTAAAAACAAATGCACCAAACCGATAGTCAACGACCTCGGCGTTATCGATTTGAAAAAAGCGAGACACCCGTTGATTGCTAAAGACAAGGTCATTCCTGTATCCGTCAAACTCGGCGGGGAATATAATTTTTTACTTATTACAGGGCCGAATACGGGCGGAAAAACCGTAACGTTAAAACTGACCGGACTTTTAACGCTTATGGTTATGAGCGGTTTGTATATCCCTGCAGAAGAAGAAAGCAAAGTTTCGGTATTTAATAACGTTTTTTGCGATATCGGCGACGAACAAAGCATAGAACAGAATTTGTCTACGTTTTCGTCTCATATTAAAAATTTGATAGAGATAATAAACAATATCGATAATAAAAGCTTGGTTCTGCTCGATGAAATCGGCGCCGGTACCGACCCGGAGGAGGGTAGCGCACTGGCACTGGCGGTTATAAAAAAATTACTGCTTAGCAACTGTTTCGGCATAATCACCACACACTATTCCGCATTAAAGGAATACGCTATGGAAAGCGGTAAAATTAAAAATGCATCGATGGAGTTCGACGCAAAAACTCTAAAACCGTTGTACCGTCTTAATATCGGTATCCCGGGGAGTTCGAACGCCATTGACATCGCAAGCGCTTTGGGTTTGTCGCAAGACGTCATCGACGACGCAATAAAAAATTTATCGAATAATAAAATCAGTTTTGAAAAAGTCTTAAAACAAGCCGAAATTTCGAGAAGAGAAGCGGAAAATCTAAAAGCGGAACTTGAAAACGTTAAAGCTCAAAAAGAAAAAGAGTTGAATGAGATTTCATTAGAAAAAGAAAAAATTTCAGAACAACGCAAAAAAATATACACCAACGCAAGACAAGAAACGAAAGCAATAGTTGCCGATAAATTAACCGAAGCCGAAGAAATCATCGACGAATTAAAAGCAATCCTCAAAAAGGCAAACCTCGAAAGCAAAGAGGTCTTCAAAGCCGGAGAATTGAGAAATCGGCTTAAAAACAGTAAGTATTTAACCGCCGACGACGAAGTGCCGTTTATAATGAACAAAGTTTCGATACCGGAACTTTCAAAAGGCGACTCTGTCTACGTAAAATCTTTAGGCGCTAAAGCAAAAATTTTGTCGATTAACGACCGAAAAGGCGAAGCAGAAGTTTTAATCGGCGACATAAAAACCAATATAAAACTAAACGATATATATAACGCCGAAAGGGATATAAAACAAGAAAAAAAAGTCACGGTTTATAAAAGTTCTGCGGTTTCACCGATACAAAAACCTGAAGTAAACGTAATCGGCAAAACCTCTTTAGAAGCGTTGGATATCGTGAGAAATTTTATCGATCAAGCGGTAGTCAACAATATTGAAGAAATAAAAATCATACACGGTGTAGGAAGCGGCGTTCTTCTAAAGTCAATCCGCACGTACTTAAAACGCGACAAAAACGTAGCAGAATTCAGGCGCGGCGCATACGGCGAGGGCGAAAACGGCGTGACTATAATCAAATTAAAATAGAGGTTTTTATGCAAGAAGTTTTTTACGAAGAAACAGCGTTAACGGTCAATGCAAAATCATCAAAAACAAAATATAACATATTTAATATAATATTCGTTATTTCGTGTATCTCTGCAGGCATCTGGTTTTTATGGACGATATTCGACGTCTTTGCAGAAAATGCAAATGTCGTTTTTTCATTGCTGTTTTCGATTTTACCGACCGCGATTTTTGTAGCAATCGCTGTTTTTTCGGCAAAACTTCGCGACTCGTCGTATTGCGATTACGACTACACTTACGTTAGCGGTTCGGTTAGAATATCTAAGGTCATTAACAATAAAAAACGTTCTTTTATTATCAAATTCGACGCTCACGACGTAGAAATGATGGGTAAGTACGACAGTCAAAATTATCAAAAATATTTAAATGTTTTAAAGCCAACCGTTTTGACGTCGAACGAACAGCCCGCACAAGGTAAAGATTTCTTCTATATAGTAGTTAACTGTCAAGAAAAAAAGTT
>CAZARP010000017.1:11233-13373 GCA_964487575.1 uncultured Christensenella sp. | reverse complement strand
AAAGGGGAACACGCCGCAGTATACCAAAGTATGACGGCGCTTAAAAATCGCGGCAATCCCGTAGAATTTATAGACCTTTTACCGGACGGACGCGTCGATGAAGAGAAGTTGTACTCTTTTGTGCGTTGTAACAACGTGGCTTTTGTTTCGATAATGCACGTCAACAACGAAACCGGCGCGATTAACGATATAAACAAAATAGCGGCAAATATTAAAAAAATCAATCCGCGTATAATATTTCACTCGGACGGAGTACAAGCTTACGGAAAGTTGCCGTACGTCATCTCCGAAGATATCGACCTTTATTCGATTAGCGCTCACAAAATTAATGCGTTAAAAGGTGTCGGCGCATTGATTAAAAGAAAAGAAGTACACATTGCGCCGTTGATTTACGGCGGCGGACAAGAAAACGGACTTAGAAGCGGAACTGAAAACGTATTCGGGATAAAATGCTTCGAATATGCGGCGTTTGAACATTTTTCGAACTTACAAAATAATTTCGATAAGGTCAAAACACTTAAACAATATTGCACGGATAATTTAGATGATAAACTTTTTACCGTCATAACCGGTGAAATTTCCTCTCCGTACATTCTATCGATTTCCGCAAAAGGCTTAAAAGGCGAAATCATTATGCATTTACTGGAAGAAAAAGGGATATTGGTCGGTAACGGCTCCGCTTGTTCGTCGAAGAGTCCTTTTAGCCGCGTTATTTCGGCATGCGGATATAATGAAGAAATACTTAACGGCGTAATACGAATTAGTTTTTGTGCCGAAAACACTCTCGAAGAAATAAAAACTTTTGTTACGACGCTAAACTCCGTCACGTTAAAATTGAAAGGGATATTAAATTAATGAACAAAGCTATAATAATCAGATATTGCGAAATACACCTGAAGGGTAAAAATCGGTCGTATTTTGAAAGAATGTTAATCGATAACGTACAACGCTCTCTAAAAAACGTAAAGCATACTTTTAAAATAATGCACAGCCGTTATTTAATCGAAAATTTCGACGACGCCGACTACCAAACGATATGCGATAAACTCGAAAAGATACCGGGAATACATACGTATAGTTTGGCATTGATCGTCAAAAACGACTTTGACGCTATTTTTGACGCTGCTAAAAGTTTATGCGTTGACAAAACGGGTAGTTTTAAAGTAATAGTAAATCGAGCGGATAAAACTTTTTCTCCGAACTCGGTTCAAACGGCGGCGATGATAGGAGGAAGGCTGCTGGAAACGTTTGGCAATAGGTTATCGGTAGACGTCAATTCTCCTGATTTTTATATTTACGCCGATATAAGAGAAGACGGCAATACGTTCGTTTACACCGACGTAATTCACACACTGAGCGGAATGCCCGTCGGTTCGGCAGGCAAAGGCTTGCTATTGATTTCAGGCGGTATCGACAGCCCGGTCGCAGGCTATTTAACTTGTAAACGCGGAATGAAATTAGATTGCATTCACTTCCACAGTTTTCCGTATACGGGCGAAGCGGCGAAACAAAAAGTTATCGATTTGACTGAAAAAATTGCCGAATATAACGGCGGAATAAATTTATACGTCGTATCGTTTACCCGTATTCAAGAAGCGATACACGAAAATTGTCGTGAAGAATATATGATTACGCTTATGCGCAGATTTATGATGCGTATTGCGGAAAAACTGGCAAAACACCTCGGCGATCAAGCGATAATCACCGGCGAAAGTTTAGGGCAAGTCGCCAGCCAGACAATAGAGAGTATAACATCCTCAAATTCCGTAGTTAAAATGCCCGTGCTAAGACCGCTCATTATGCAAGATAAAATCGACATAATTGAAATTGCGAGAAAAATCGACACTTACGATACATCTATATTGCCTTACGAAGATTGTTGCACGGTATTTTTGCCGAAATTCCCGTTAATTAAGCCGAATTTGGAAAAAGTTATAAAAGAAGAGAGCAAGCTCGATATCGACGCATTGATTGACGAAGCCATGCTCAATATCGAAAAAATCTCTCTTTAATCGAATTCGCTATTCCACCAATTATCGATGCCGCCGTCGTGCGGCATTTTTATTGTACCTAAAACGTATTCCTTACCGTAAATTTTAGACTTTCCGTTATCGAAGTAGGGTATAACGTAATAAATATA
>CAZARP010000017.1:9984-11133 GCA_964487575.1 uncultured Christensenella sp. | reverse complement strand
TTTGTTTTTATACAGTTTATTCCATACTATTGCAGATTGGGCGGTAGGGATCGAACCACCGGTCACATCATTACTTAAAAGATTTCCGTCGCTCCCATACCACACGCCTAAAATGTAATCGGTACTGTATGATATACAATACGCGTCGGTATTACCGTCTGCACATCCGACAGTCCCGGTCTTTGCCGCTATCGGCAATTTAGTTAAGGATAATTTTTTTGCGGTTCCGTTCGTCACCGTATATTTATTCATACAGTTAAGCAGTTCGGTCGTATCGTTAGAAATTACTTTATTCTTTGCCGAAGCACGTTTATACACGACGTTGCCGTCGAAAGTCATAATCTCATCGACACAGTACGGCTTAACGTAAAAACCTTTGTTCAAAAATATTTCGTACGCCGCGGCAATCTCCAATATATTTGCGCCGTACTTACTCGAACCGAGCGCAAGAGAAAGATTTTTATCTTCGTCGACAAGCGGTATCCCTGCTTTTTTCACTATTTCGGCACAATATTCGACGTCGGCTTCTTTTAATAATTTTACGGCGCACACGTTAAGGCTTTTGGCAAGAGCATCGCGAACCGAAACGTAACCGTAATATTTGTCGTTGTAATTCTTAGGACTATATCCGTTAAAATCGGTTTTCTCGTCAAGCACGAACGAACACGGATAAACAAGATTTTTTTCTATAACGGGGGCATACACCGCAATAGGTTTTATCGTAGAGCCCATTTGTCTGTTTTGCAATCCACAGGTAGACCCGACGCCTAAAATTTCACCTTTCTTAGACAAAATCACGGAAGATTTATCGCATTTTATATTGTCCGTCAGTACCGTATCGTTTATCATATTAAAACAATTTACGTCAAACGTCGTCTTAACGAATAAATCCGTTCCGTCATACGCCACACTTTCAAGATAATCGTTAATTTCTTTTTTCACAAGCGACATAGCGACGTCGGTTGCGTCATCGGTTTTACAAATATTCAAAGGTACTTCATTCGACGTGTTTTCTTCGTACTCTCCGTTCGTTATATATCCCTGATTTAACATTTCTTTCAAAACCAAGTTTTTCCTGTTGAAACACAATGATTTATCGGCGGTAGGCGAATAGTATTTTGGCGCTTTTATGGTTGCCGCGAGCGCCGC
>CAZARP010000017.1:4867-9884 GCA_964487575.1 uncultured Christensenella sp. | reverse complement strand
GACGGCATACAACAGAAACCCGGCAATCACTGCAAAAACCGTTAAAAAAACAAAAAGTATAATTTTAACCCCTTTTTTCATACGACGATAGTATGTATTAAGCATAATTTTATATTCTTTTGCCTTTATAAAATTGACAAAAACCGGCATTTATTGTAAGATATAAGTTATGGAAAACATAATTAAAAAATATCATATCGTTACGTACGGTTGTCAAATGAACGTACACGAGTCGGAAAAACTGGCGGGAATATTGAATTCTCTCGGTTATACTCATACAAATACGCCCACCGACGCCGACGTCATAGTATTTAACACCTGTTGCATCCGCGAGAACGCCGAAGAAAAGGCAGAAGGCAATATAGGCGCCTTAAAAAACTACAAAAAAAACAATAAAAACGTAATTATCGCCGTTGGCGGCTGCATGACTCAGCAAAAGGACAAGGCGCAAAAACTACACGACAAATTTCCGTTTGTCGATATAATTTTCGGCACGCACAATCTGGAAAATTTCAAGGAAATGCTTCTTAAAAAACTATCGGCAAAAAAGACGCTAATCGACGTTGCCGACAGCGACGGCACAATATACGAAGGAACGCCGAAACTGCGTTCCAGCTTCCCGAACGGCTGGGTGAACATTACGTACGGCTGTAATAATTTTTGCTCTTACTGCATCGTCCCTTACGTACGCGGTCGGGAGCGTAGCAGAAAACAAGAGGACATAATCAACGAATGCAAGTCACTTATCGCCGAGGGGTATAAAGAAATCAACTTGCTCGGACAAAACGTCAATTCATACGGCAACGATACCGGTGACCGAAATTTTGCAGATTTAATAAGAGCGATTTCCGACATTGACGGCGATTTTCGTTTACGCTTTATGACCAATCACCCCAAAGATTTGAGTGAAGACTTGGTTAAAGCCGTCTTTGAAAGCGACAAAACTTGTAAAAATATTCACTTGCCCGTACAAGCCGGGTCGGATAGAATTTTAAAGCTAATGAACCGCAAATACAGTCGCCGCGATTACCTCGACAAAGTCGAACTACTAAGAAAATATATACCTGATATTGCGATAACGACCGATATTATGGTCGGCTTCCCGACAGAAACCGAGGAAGACTTTTCAGACACTTTGTCACTCGTAAAAGAAGTCGGTTTTTCAAACGCGTTCACTTTTATATATTCAAAACGAAGCGGAACCGTAGCGGCGAATATGGACGGGCAAATATCGGAGTACGTGTCGAAAGACAGAATAATGCGACTTATCGAATTGCAAAACGAAATCAGCAGAAAACAAGCGTTCGAACAAATAGGTAAGACGCTTACGGTATTGTGCGAAGACTTCGACGCTAAAAAGAATATGTATTTAGGCAGAGATACTTATGGCAGAATGGTTTATTTTATCGCACAAAACAATCCTATCGGCAAATTTGTCGACACCAAAATATACGACAATACAGGCATATCGCTTTTCGGAGATGTAAAAAATGACTGAAAAGAAAAAAACGCTATCCGTTATGATGCAGCATTATTTGTCGGTTAAAGAACGTTATCCCGACTGCATTATCTTTTACCGTCTCGGCGATTTTTACGAGATGTTCTTTGAGGACGCAAAAAAAGCATCGGCAATATTAGATTTAACTTTAACGGGGCGCGATTGCGGGCTGGACGAACGCGCACCGATGTGCGGCGTTCCTTTTCACGCGGCGGACGTTTATATCAATAAACTCGTGTCCGCAGGCGAAAAGGTTGCAATTTGCGAACAATTAACCGAACCCAACGGTAAAGGACTTGTTCTAAGGGACGTAATTAGAGTAGTAACCGCAGGGACCATAACAAACGACGCCGCCATCGAAGACAAAAACAATAATTTCATATGTTCGGTATACATAGGGAAGGACGAGTCTGCCGTCTCGTGGGCAGACATCACAACGGGCGAATTTTACGCATCGAACGTGATACCTTTCAATAAAGAGATTGTACTCGGCTTGTTGACGAAAATTTCGCCGGCGGAAATTATTTGCAATCAAGAAGCGCATAAAATTTTCGCCTCTACAAACTTAATAACGGTAGGAATTTTACCGAAATTTTCCCAACACTTAAACAGTGATTTTGAAAAAATCATCGCCGTCGAAACGTTGCGTAAACAATTCAACGTCGCCTCGCTCAAACAATACGGAATAGACGACAGCGACGCTTGCGTCGCAGCCGCCGGCGCGCTTTTATCGTACTTAAAAGCGACTCAAATGCATACGTTGGCAAATATCGACGACATTAAAATAGTCGGCACCGAAAATTCGCTCATGTTAGACGTTAACACGACGCGTAATTTAGAATTGATAAAAACTTTACGAGACGGCAAAAAATACGGGTCGCTTTTATGGTTGTTGGACAAAACTAAAACGGCAATGGGCGCAAGGATGTTACAAAGTTGTATACTTTCGCCGTTTAACGAGGTTTCGAAAATCGTCGACAGACAAAACGGTGTGGAATACTTTTATAAAAACACAGTCGCAAGGCAAACAATCGGCGAATTACTTACTCAGTTTAAGGATTTAGCCAGAATTGCAGGGAAAATATCGAACAATAACCTTTTGCCGAGGGATTGTTTGAATTTAGCGACGACCCTTTCCGTATTACCGTCGATTAAGTTTGCTTTGTCCGGCGTCGGCGTAAGCGTTATTGAAAAAATAAATACGAAAATCACGGATTTCGGCGATATCTGCGAATTGCTTAACTCGGCGATTTCCAATAAAGAAAACGACCTTGACGGAGATTACATAAAATACGGCTTCGACAAAGAGTTAGACGAGCTTAAAGAAATTAGCAAAAACAGCAAAAATATAATTAGCGGTATCGAATTAAAAGAGAGAGAAAAGACCGGTATTCGCAATCTTAAAATAGGATACAACAGAGTTTTCGGTTACTATATAGAAATAACTAACTCTTTTAAGGACAAGGTACCGTACGAATACCAAAGGAAACAAACGCTGGTTAACTGCGAAAGATACGTGACAGACGAACTAAAAAACGTAGAGTTGTCTATTTTAACCGCGGAAGAAAAGATAGGGAAGCTCGAATTAAAACTCTATAACGACATTAAGGACACGTTAAGGGGTAAAATCGATGAATTAAAAGCCACGTCTTCCGCAATAGCCGAATTGGATTTGATTTTATCGTTCGCCACCGTCGCCAGAGAACGCAATTACGTTAAACCTATAATTCTTCCTTCCGAAAATGCGCTCAACATTGTAGAGGGGCGACATCCCGTCGTCGAAGCGACTTCAAAAACTCAATTTATACCCAACGATTGTTTATTGGATTGCAACGAAAACAGGATGTCGATAATTACAGGTCCCAATATGGCGGGCAAAAGCACGTATATGCGTCAAATCGCGCTGATAACTTTAATGGCACACCTCGGTTCGTTCGTCCCCGCAAAACACGCGGAAATCCCGATCACGGACAAGATTTTTACCAGAATAGGTGCAAGCGACAGTTTAATAAGCGACCAAAGTACCTTTATGGTGGAAATGAACGAAACTGCTTATATCTTAAAAAACGCAACAAAAAACAGTTTAATTATTTTGGACGAAATCGGCAGAGGCACAAGCACGTTTGACGGACTGAGCATCGCGTGGGCGGTCGTCGAGTACATCGTAAGCGAAAAACAAGCCAAAACTCTTTTCGCGACGCATTATCACGAATTAACGGAGCTTGAAGGTTCTTTGCCCGGTGTTAAAAATTATAGGGTAACGGTTAAGGAATTCGACGGAAACGTGATTTTTTTAAGAAAAATAATGCGCGGCGGAGCGAATAAAAGTTTCGGTATAGAGGTCGCTAAACTTGCAGGCATCGAAAAGTGCGTTCTTGACAGAGCCAAACAAATATTGAACTCTCTCGAACAAAACACCGAAAAAAAGAGCAATCAAAACACGGCTGTAAGCGAAAAGCAAAAAACTTCCGTTGTAGAGCGTATCATAAAAGATTTAGACATCGACAATTTATCTCCCATGCAAGCGCTTAACGTATTATTCGACTTAAAAGAAAAAATATCATAAGGACGAAAAATGGCAAAAATCAACCAATTATCGAGCAAAATATACAACAGAATAGCCGCCGGCGAAGTGGTAGAACGTCCGGCTTCCGTCATAAAAGAACTTGTCGAAAATTCTATCGACGCAGACGCGAAAAACATATCGATAGAAATTTATTCAGGAGGAATTTCTTCTATTTCAGTATGTGACGACGGCGGTGGAATAGAAAAAAACGACGTCAAAAAGGCAATTTTGCCGCACGCAACAAGTAAAATCTCGTCCTTATCCGATTTAGACAACATTACGTCGCTGGGTTTTAGGGGTGAAGCACTCGCAAGCATCGCATCTGTGTCAAAACTTACTATCGTATCGAAAACGAACGAAGACTACTACGGTACGAAACTTTATGCGGAAGGCGGAGAAATCGTTTCCGTAGACGACAGTCCTCGCGAACGCGGAACAACCGTTACGGTTAATAATATATTTTACAATACGCCGGCTCGCGAAAAGTTTTTGAAAAGCACCCGAGCGGAAGAGGGAGAAATAACAATCACGATTGCAAGGTTTATATTAGGCAATCCGCAAATCGCATTTAAATACTGCGCGGACGGAAAACAAATCTTTCAATCATTCGGCGACGGAGAAGAAGCGGCTTTTGCACAAATCTACGGCGCGACGACTCTAAACGATTGTTTCAGAGTAGATACGGACAAAAACGGTATCAAAATTCGCGGCTACATCGGCAAACACTACTTCACAAAAGGAAACAGAAATTATCAAACGGTATTTATTAACGGAAGGTACGTGTCAAATCAAACGATTGCATCGGCAATTTCTAATGCGTATTCATCATATTTGATGAAGCGCCAGTACCCGTTTTACGTTTTAGCGATAGACGTCCCGACAGGCGAAATAGACTGCAACGTCCACCCGAACAAAATAGACGTCAGATTTGCCAATAATCAAATAATTTACGG
>CAZARP010000017.1:0-4767 GCA_964487575.1 uncultured Christensenella sp. | reverse complement strand
CCGAAAATAAAGACGACGTTTTTTTTGAAAATAAAAAGTATATTTTTGAAACCGAAAAAATCACAAAAGCGGTTCAACAAAGCATCGAGGTTGAACGCTGTTTGACTTACATAGGACAAGCGTTGAATACTTATCTCATTTTCGAGGACGGCAAGAATATCTTTTTTATCGATCAACACGCTGCCCACGAAAGGATTTTGTACGATAAATTAAACGCATCCATGCAAAATAACAGCGTCGACGTTCAACCGCTTCTCGTTCCTTACGTATTAACCGTAAACGCCAACGAATACGACTTTCTCACTCAAAAGTTAGAAGTTTTACATTCGCTCGGTATAGAAATCGAAGAATTCGGTATAAATACTTTCAAAGTATCCGCATTACCCGTTTGCCTAATCGACATCGATTTTAAGTTGTTTTTCGACGACGTATTCGGCGACCTTTTCGCTTTGAAAGCCATTACTTTAAGCGACGTATTAAAGGATAAAATTGCACAAAAAGCATGTAAATCGGCAATCAAATCAGGCGACAAACTAAGCAACAACGACGTTTCCGTAATATTATCGTTGTTAAAGGGAAACATCGGTTTAAAATGTCCCCACGGCAGACCTATAGCAATAAAAATCACGAGAACGGAAATAGATAAATGGTTCAAACGGATAATCTAAGCAAAGTCATAGTCATATGCGGACCGACCGCATCGGGTAAAAGCGCGTTAGCGGTTGAAGTCGCTAAGCAGTTAAATTCCGAAGTTATTGCCGCCGACTCTTTAACCGTCTATAAAGGTCTTAATATCGGTACAGCCAAAATTTCAACCGAAGAAACACGCGGAGTCAAACACCACATGTTGGACGTTGTCGACGTTTTCAGCAACTTTTCGGTTGGCGATTACCGAGAGTTAGCAAAACCGATAGTTGATAAACTGATAGAAAACGGTAAAATTCCGATTATTTGCGGAGGAACGGGTTTTTATATAAACTCGCTTTTATATAATATGTCCTACGGCAACGTTTCTGCAAATATAGAGGCAAGAGAACGTTATTTATCACTCTCGCGCAGGTTCGGGAACGAATACGTCTACAATATTTTAGTGGAAAAAGATTTCAAATCGGCACAATCGATACATTGCAACGACATCAAAAGAGTCGTTAGAGCTTTAGAAATCGTAGAAAACGGCACAAAAAAATCAGACATTATAGACGAGAAAACTCCTGTTTACGATTTCCACGCGTACGCATACGATTACCCGAGAAACGTTTTATACGATAAAATCAACAAAAGGGTAGACGACATGATAAAAAACGGGCTAGTCGATGAAGTCGAACACTTAATTTCCTTAGGTTTAACCGAAAAAAATCAAAGTTTGCAAGGCATCGGATACAAAGAAATATATGCATACCTTAAAGGCGAAACGAAACTTGACGACGCAATAGAAAAAATAAAACTCAATTCTCGGCATTACGCAAAACGACAAATCACGTTTTTTAAGAAAACGGACGGATTACACTTGTTGCAACCGAACGAAAACATAAAAATAACCGCACAAAGGATAATAAACGAATTATGAACGAAGAAACAATAAAACGTTGTGAGAAAAAATTAGAAAATTTATTTAACGACATAGAAGACGTAGCGTTATACAATCAAGAAAAAGTTCTTAATGCATTCCAAAAAAATCGCATCGCCTTAAGGCACTTTTCCGGCACGACCGGTTACGGTAACGACGATGAAGGTCGCGATGCGTTAAATGCGGTAATGGCAGACATCTTTAAATCCGAAAGCGCAATTTGCTCTCCGCTGATCTCTTCCGGAACTCATATGTTGTCCGTCTGCTTGTTCGGGATTTTACGCCCCGGCGACGTTGCCGTATCTATAACAGGGACGCCGTACGATACGTTGCAAGACGTAATCGAGGGCAACGGCAACGGTTCGCTTAAAGATTTCGGAATACACTTCGATTACGTTCCGCTAAAAGACGGCAAAGTCGACGTAGACGCCGTAAAAAGTTACTTGCACACGCACAAGCCCACAATGGTATACATGCAACGGTCACGCGGTTATGCTTGGCGCAAATCGTTATCGGTAGACGAAATAGGCGAACTGGTAAAAACAGTGCGTTCTTGCGGTTTTAACGGGTGCATAATGTTAGACAACTGTTACGGCGAATTCGTAGAGAAAAAAGAGGGAACGGAAGTCGGAGTCAATATCCTCGCGGGTTCAATGATTAAAAACCCGGGCGGCGGCATAGCGCAAACCGGCGGATACGTTTGCGGCGACAAGAAATATATCGATTTAATCGCCGGTAGATTAACGGCACCGTCTGTCGGCGGCGATATAGGTTCGTATTCGTACGGGTACAGAACTATGTTCCAAGGCATATTTTTAGCGCCGCATACGGTCATGCAGGCGCTGAAAGGCGCAATGCTTTTCAGAGAAATTTTTAATGAATTAGGCTATGAAACGTCGCCGGCGATAAACGAAAGGCCGAGGGACATCACACTTTCGATAATGTTCGGCGATAAAGAGAAATTGATTTCGTTTATTCAAGGCGTACAATTTAATTCACCGATAGACAGTTTTGTCGAAGCAATGCCGTGGGATATGCCGGGTTATGCGGATAAAGTCATAATGGCGGCAGGTGCGTTTGTCCAAGGCGCATCCATCGAATTATCCGCAGACGCGCCATTAAGAGAACCTTACATTGCTTACGTGCAAGGGGGATTAACGTACGAACATTGCAAGATTGCAGCAAAACGAATGAAATTTTAGTAAAATATATTGTAAAAAAACAATCGTTATAAATTTAACCATAACGATTGTTTTTTATTAAAAATTTCTGTAAAGCCCGACGACCTTCCCGAGAATTGTTACGGAGTCGAAAATCATATCTTCCATCGTATCGTTTTCGGGATGAAGGACTATTTTACCGTCTCTTTTATAAAATCTTTTTACGGTCGCGGCATCATCGACCAGCGCCACAATTATCTCCCCGTTTTCGGCGGTATTTTGCTTACGCACCATAATAATATCTTTGTCATGAATTCCGGCGTTTATCATACTGTCGCCGCTTACCCTTAAGGCAAAATCCGCGGAATTATTTGAGAAATCCGGAGGAAGAGGATAATATCCGTCGAAATTTTCGGTCGCGAATATCGGCTCGCCTGCACGTATCACGCCGATTAAGGGAACCGTTTTCACGTTTTTAGCTCGACTTTCAGGGAAAACAAACGCTCGTTTTTTAGAAGGCGCCTTTTCGATAAGTTTGCGTTCTTTAAGTTTATTTATATAAACGTGTGCCGAAGCCGTAGATTTGATATTCAGATTTTCGCAAATGTCACGCACAGAGGGGGGAAATCCGTTTTTCTCGGTATACGATAACATAAAAGCATAAAGTTCGTTTAATTTTTTTTCCATTTCCAATCTATTCATATGAATATTATATCACCGACAGCAAATAACGTCAAACAAACGTTTATATTTTTTCTTAAAAATATGTTGATATTATGTAATTTAAATGATATAATGAAAATATGAAAAAAGAAGTAATTGATTTGATCGAAAACGAAGACGACGATACGTGTGATTTAGACCCGACGAAAATTTGCGACAGTTGCGGCAAATGCATCGAACCGACGCAAAATTATAAAATTATAAAAATAACGAAAATAATAACGGAACAAAAAGACGATTGAGAGTCGATCGTTACCGCTTGTCGTGTGACGTAATTTTAAGTTCGGTCGTCGCGCGCTTTCTAACGTCCTCGGATAAAGCTGCGTAGTGTTTTTTAGTTGTATTCACGTCTTTATGACCGAGACAATCGGCAACCACATAAATATCCCCGGTCTGTCTGTATAAATTGGTACCAAACGTACTCCGCAACTTATGCGGAGTTATTTTTTTTAAAGGAGAGGCGATTTTTGCATACTTTTTCACGAGTTCTTGCACTTGTCTAACCGAAATGCGCCTTAACTGTAAAGACAAAAAAAGCGCCTTTTCATTCTCGGAAACAGTCTTGTTTGCCATACGTTCGTTATAATATGATTGTAGGGCAGAAGCGACGTCCGAATTAAAATACAGCACGGCACGATTGCCGCCTTTTCGGGTCACCACAAAACTATTCGTAACGAAATCTATATCATCGCAATTTAAACCGACAAGCTCGCTTATACGTACGCCCGTCCCGAGAAAAAGCATGATGATAGCGGTATCCCGCACAGCGGTAACATTGTGATACGCCTTCTGAGATTTGGTAAGTCCGCTTCCGTTTTCTACAACATATAATAAATCGGTAATTTCACTTACTTTTTCATTCTCGTCCAATCTGATTATTTCTTTCTCGTGAATTTTTGGCATAGCGATTTTAGAAGAATTATTCACTTTTATCGCGTTTTTATTAAAAAAATACTTATAAAACGACCGTATGGTAGAAAGTTTTCTCGCTTTTCCGGTTTCCGTGCATCGTTCCGTTTTTCCGTTAATGGTATATCGAGAAAGGTAACTTAAAAAATACTCGAAATCTGTTACGTCCAGCAATTCTAAATCGTTAAGTGAAATATCGGCAACGTCTTTACGAAATACGTTTTTTGAGGCAAAATTAAAAAAAATCCTCAAATCATACGCGTAGTTGAGCCTAGTCAACGGGGAAGTCCGCAATTCAACGCCAACAAAAAAATCCCGAACGTAATAGGGGAGTTCGTTCAATATTTCATTGGTACGTTCCAAACAATTAATTTCTCTTTTCTCAAAAAAATCAGAATTTTTCATAAA